>JBHOQW010000131.1:0-4119 GCA_042408665.1 Dehalococcoidia bacterium | reverse complement strand
GTTCATCACCAACGGGCCGGTGGCGGACACCATCCTGCTGTACGCCAAGACCGCGCCCGAGAAGCGCCAGCACGGCATCACCGCCTTCATCGTTGAGAAGGGCATGCCCGGCTTCTCCGTCGCGCGCAAGCTGGACAAGGTGGGCCACCGCGGCTCGCCCACCGGCGAGCTGGTGCTGCAGGACGTGCGCGTGCCGGCCCGCAACGTGGTGGGCAAGGAAAACGAGGGCGTGCGCGTGATGATGTCCGGCTTGGACAGCGAGCGCGCCTTCCTGGCGGGCGAGTCGCTGGGCCTCGCCGAGCGGGCGCTGGAGCTGTCCATCGCGTACGCCAAGGAGCGCAAGCAGTTCGGCCAGCCGATCGGCCACTTCCAGCTCATCCAGGGCAAGCTGGCCGACATGTACGTGCAGGTGGAATCGGCCCGCTGGCTCGTCTACCGCACCGCGGTGGCGGCGGACAAGGCGGAGAAGGAAGGCCGCCGCTTCTCCAAGGAGGCGGCCGCGGCGATCATGTACGCGGCCGAGGTATCCACGCGCGTGGCGCTGGACGCGATGCAGATCCACGGCGGTTACGGCTATTTGATGGACAATCCGGTGCAGCGCATCCTGCGCGACGCCAAGCTGCTGGAGATCGGCGCCGGCACCACTGAGATCCGCAAGACGATCATCGCCCGCGAGCTGCTGGGCCTGCGGTAGGTTGTCCCGCCCCGATCCACGCGCCGGCCCGTCTAGCCCCGGCCGGGCGGCGGTTGGAGGTGTCTCGATGCAGACCATCAACGGCACGGTCACGCAGGACGGGGCGCGGCCCCCGACCCTCGACCTGGCGGCGCTGCCGCGCATCGAGAGCCGGCTGGACCCGCGCTCGGCGGAGTTCCGGGAGAACGCCGCCGCCATGCGCGGCCTGGTGGAGGAGCTGCGCGCCCGGCTGGCGCTGGTGCGGCAGGGCGGCGGCGAGGAGCAGATGCGCCGCCACCGCGCGCGCGGCAAGCTGCCCGTGCGCGAGCGCATCGAGCGCCTCCTCGACCCCGGCACGCCGTTTCTGGAGTTCTCCGCCCTGGCCGCCTGGGACATGTACGACAACGAGGCGCCGTCCGCCGGTATCGTCACCGGCATCGGCGTGGTGAGCGGGCGGCAGTGCGTGATCGTGGCCAACGATGCCACCGTCAAGGGCGGTACCTAATACCCGATCACCGTCAAGAAGCACCTGCGCGCCCAGGAGATCGCGGAGGAGAACCACCTGCCCTGTATCTACCTGGTGGACTCCGGCGGCGCGTTCCTGCCGCTCCAGGCCGACGTGTTTCCGGACAAGTACCACTTCGGCCGCATCTTTTACAACCAGGCGCAGATGTCGGCCAAGGGCATCCCCCAGATCGCGGTGGTGATGGGCTCCTGCACGGCCGGCGGCGCCTACGTCCCGGCCATGAGCGACGAGACGGTGATCGTCAAGGGCACCGGCACGATCTTCCTGGGCGGTCCGCCGCTGGTGAAGGCGGCCACCGGCGAGGAGGTGTCGGCGGAGGAGCTGGGCGGCGGCGAGGTGCACACCACCATCTCCGGCGTGGCCGACCACCTGGCGATGAACGACGAGCACGCGCTGGCCATCACGCGCAGCATCGTTGCCAACCTACCCCCCACCCGGCCGCGGTCGCTGCCGTGGGAGGTCGCGCCGCCGGAGCCGCCGGCATACGACCCCGAGGAGCTGTACGGCGTTATCCCGCCGGACCCGCGTCGCTCGTTCGACGTGCGCGAGGTGATCGCGCGCATCGTGGACGGCTCGCGCCTGCACGAGTTCAAGCCGCTATACGGCACCACGCTGGTGTGCGGTTTCGCCCGCATCATGGGCTACCCGGTGGGGATCGTGGCCAACAACGGCATTCTATTCTCAGAGAGCGCGCTGAAAGGGGCGCACTTCATTGAGCTGTGCTGCCAGCGACGCATCCCCCTCGTCTTTCTGCAGAACATTACGGGCTTCATGGTGGGAAAGAAGTACGAGAACCAGGGCATCGCCAAGGACGGCGCCAAGATGGTGATGGCCGTGGCCAACGCCGCCGTGCCCAAGTTCACGGTGATCATCGGCGGCAGCTTCGGTGCCGGCAACTACGCCATGTGCGGCCGGGCCTACGGGCCGCGCCAGCTCTGGATGTGGCCCAACGCGCGCATCTCGGTGATGGGTGGGCAGCAGGCGGCCAGCGTGCTGCTCACCGTGCGCCTGGACAACCTGCGCGCCCAGGGCCGGGACATGACGCCCGAGGAGCAGCAGGCGTTCATGGCGCCCATCCTTGCCGCCTACGAGCGCGAGGGGAGCCCCTATTACTCCACCGCCCGCCTGTGGGACGACGGCATCATCGACCCGTTGGACACGCGCCTGGTGCTGGCCCTGGGCATCGCCGCCGCTACCAACGCCCCCATCCCCAAGACCCACTTCGGTGTGTTCCGTATGTGACGAGCTCTAGCACAGCGGCCGCACCGCGCCCGCGGTACGGTTCGGTAACGGTCGGCCATGCCCAAACGGCCCCCTCCGGTCCACGTGCTCACCCCGCACGTGGTTAACTAGACGGTTACCACAACGTTATCTGATGGCACCAATAGCGGACGACTCGCCGGTCGGAAACGACCGGCTCCTGACGTTGATGCCACTATTGTGTTACTGATTTGTTACCTATATTGTAGGTGAACAGACCGGACGGGCTCACCCCGAGGGTTGTCTCGCGAGGTTTGCCGGCGGCACGCGCGGCGCGCGGACGTCGAGCACACGCGAGGGCTGGCGGGGCGGCATCGTGCACGTCCCGGCCAACCGGGGCAGTGAGGAGGGGGTACCCATGGCAGATGCTCAACCACATCGTCCACGGCGTCCGTGGCATACGGTGGGACTGATAGCCCTGCTGCTCAGCCTGACCGTGATCGCTTTTCTGTTGCTTTCCGCGCACGGCAACCTGGTGCTGGCCGATAGCCCGCACGACGGCCGCGGTGGCGCCTCGCTCGGCCAGCAGGGCCAAGGGCAGGGTCAGGGTCAAGGCCAGGGCAACGGCCAGATCACCGGCGGCGGTGGCGGCGGTGGGCAGTCACAGGGACCGCAAGGCCCGCAGGGCGGTGGCCAGGGTCAGGGCAACGGCACCAATCAGGCCGGCCCCAATAACGGCCAGGGTGGTCAGGGGGGCCAGGGCGGCGGTGGTGGCAACGCGAACCAAGGCGGGCCCGGCAACGGCCAGGGCGGCAATCAGAACCCGGGCAACCCGCAGAACCCCGGCGGCGGGGGCGGCAGCAACCACAGCGGCCAGCCGCCGTCCTGCGTGACCGGGAACCCCACCGGCTCCTGCAACAACCCGCCTGGCAACACCGGTAAGCCCGGCGGCGGCGACGACTGCAGCGCCGTGGCCACCGGCTCGGCCGGCGGGCCGTGCGGTCGCTCCGGCGGCAGCGGCACGTTGAACGATAAGGGCAATGTGCCGGGCTGCACGTCACAGGGCGGCGCCGTCAATCACAACCCGCACTGCGGTGACGGTGACCACCGCGGCGGCGGTGACGATAAGGACTGCAAGCAGGAGTCGAAGTGTAAGCCCACGGCCACCCCGGCGCCCACGGCCACCCCGACGGCCACCCCGACGCCCACGGCCACGCCCACACCCACGGCCACGGCCACGCCCACGCCCACACCCACGGCCACGCCCACGAGCACCCCGGCGCCCACGGCCACCCCGGCACCCACGGCCACGGCCACGCCCACGAGCACCCCGACGCCCACGCCCACCCTGCCACCCGCGTTGTCCGCACCGACGCCGGTGACGTTCGTGCTGCCACTTCTGCCGCCCCCGGCGCCAACGACCGAGGTGCTCCCGCTCACGCCGCCTTCGCCCGTGACCGAGGTACGGCCGCTGACGCCACCACCGGCCGAGGCACCGCCGGCGCCCACCACCGAGGTGCGGCCGCTGACACCGCCGCCGGCTGAGGTGCCACCAGCGCCCGCGCCGGTAGCCGAAGGACGGCCACTGACGCCGCCGGCCGCGGTGCCACCGGCCCCGGAGGCGGCACCACCGGCCACCGAGGTGCGGCCGCTGACGCCGCCGGCACCCGCGGCGGCGCCACAACCGCGGCTCCCGAGCGCCCTACCGCGCGCCGGCACC
>JBHOQW010000127.1:0-1436 GCA_042408665.1 Dehalococcoidia bacterium | reverse complement strand
GTTCATGATGCCGATACCACCCACCACCAGCGAGATGCCGGCGATGGCGCCCAGCAGGATGGTGAGCGTCTGCGACGCCTGCTTCTGCGCGTCGATCTGGTCCTGCACGTTGCGGATCTGGAAGTCGTCCGGGCTGTGCCGGTTAGCCAGCAGCACCTGCGTCACCTGGTCGATGGCCGCCGGGATGTCCTTGTCGCTGCGCGCCTGGATATCGATGGAGTTGATCTGCTCACCGCCGCTCGCGGTACGCGACCGTTGCAGCTTGCTGAGCGCCGTGGTGATCGGGATGAAGATCTGGTCATCCCGGTTGAGGAACCCGGTGCCGCCCTTGGGTTGCATCACCCCGATCACCCGCAGGTTGGCGGAGCCGCCGCCGGCGTTGACACGGATCGTCTCGCCGATGGGGTTCATATCCCCGAAGAGATTCTGCGCCACGTTGGCGCCCAGCACCGCCACCGCAGCCCTGGCCTGGACGTCGTCATCCGTGAAGAACTCTCCCTGGGCCGGGTAGAAGTTGAGCACATCCTGGTAGGACGGCGTCGTGCCGGTAATGCGGGTGTTGGTGTTCAGGCCCTGGTAGATCACCTGGCCGAAGAAGCTACGCTCCGGCGCCACCGCCGCCACGGCGGAAATCGCGTCCGAGGAGGCGATGGCCTGGTAGTCCTGGAGGGTCAGGGTGGGCGCCGAACCGGCGGCGCTGCGCACGCCGCCCAGGTTCAGCTGGCCGGGCACGATGTAGATCACGTTGGTGCCCAGGGCGGCGAAGCGGGACTCCACGGCCGCGGAGGCGCCCTGGCCGATGGCCAGCAGGGCGATCACCGCCGCCACGCCGATCACGATGCCCAGCATCGTCAGCGCCGTGCGCAGCTTGTTGGCCGTGAGCGCCCGCAGGGCGATGCGCAAGCTCTCCGCGATCACGGCTTACCCTCCCCCGTGGCCTCGGCCGCGCGCACCGGGCCGGGCTGTCCCTCGCCCGCCGCGCCGTTCGGCGACGGCCGCCAGACGCGCAGCGTGGCCGCGTCCTCGGGCAGCACGGCCGCGGCCGGCCGTGGCTCCTGCCGCTCGTCCGAGACGAGCTGCCCGTCCCGGATGTGCAGCACCCGGCGGGTGTGGGCGGCGATATCCGGCTCGTGCGTGACGAACACCACGGTGATGCCCTGCGCGTTGAGCTGGGCAAACAGGGCCATGATCTCCTCGCTGGAGCGGCTGTCCAGGTTGCCGGTGGGCTCGTCGGCCAGGATCATGCTGGGCTGCATCACCAGGGCACGGGCGATGGCCACCCGCTGCTGCTGGCCGCCGGACAGCTCCGTCGGCTTGTGGTGCAGCCGCTCGCCCAGCCCCACCGCCTCCAGCGCGGCGATGGCCAGCGTGCGACGGTTGGGCACGCGCGCGTAGGCCAGCGGCACCTCCACCTGCTCCACGGCCGACAGGCGCGG
>JBHOQW010000122.1:0-3521 GCA_042408665.1 Dehalococcoidia bacterium | reverse complement strand
GTGGTCAAAGTGCTCGTTGAGCATGTTCGTGCCGGCCTGGATGGCGACGGCGCCGAGAAGAGCCAGCAGGAACCGGTGCGGCGCGAACGCCTGCGGCAGCGCCAGCGCCGTGCCGGCCAGCACGGGCACCGCCGCCGCGCTGAGCGTGCGCGGCCGTGTCGCCCGGTACCAGGCGCCGGCGCGGCGAACGAGCCCGTGGCCCACGCGCCGCGTTGGCATCGCGTCTCCGCGCACGCCCCTACCTCCAACCGATGTGCAGGGTGACGGTGCCGGGCCAGAAGCGGCGCATCCGCACCTCGCGAAAGCCGGCCGCAGCCATCGCCGCCGCGAGCTGTTCGCCCGTCAGGAACCGCTCGACGGACTCCGGCAGGTAGCGGTAGGCGGCTGGCCGGCCGGAGATGAGGCCGCCGGCCACTGGCACCAGCCGCTGAAAGTAGAGGCGAAAGAGCATCGCCAGCGGGCCGGGCCGCGGCCGGGTGATCTCCAGGCAGGCGAAGGCGCCGCCGGGCCGCAGCACGCGCCGCACCTCGCGCAGCGCCGCCCCGAGGTCCGCCACGTTGCGCAGGGTGAAGGCCGTGGCCGCGCCGGCGAAGGCGGCGTCGGGGAACGGCAGCCGCAAGACGTCACCCCGCACGAGGTGCACCCGGCGCTCACCCCGCGCCGCGAGCTTGGCCCGCCCCACGCGCAGCATACCCACCGACAGGTCCAGGCCCACCACGTCGCGGCCCGGTACGCCACGGCGCAGGGCCAGCGCCAGGTCGCCGGTGCCGGCGCCGAGATCCAGCACGGGACCAGGCGGCAGGCCCGCCAGCGCCGCCACGGCCAGCCGCCGCCAGCGCCCGTCCTGCCCGGCGCTCATCAGCCGGTTGAGCAGGTCGTAGCGGCGGGCGATGGCGTCGAACATGGCGCCCACGGCACGAGCCCGGGCGGGCGCGTCCGGCGCGCGCATTTCCTCACCCCCTGTGCTGCCAGGGCAGCGCCACCCGCTCCACGGCGCTCACCAGCAGGTTGAGGCCCCAGCCCATGAGCACGGTGGTGGCCAGGCCGGCGTAGAGCGCCTCGATGTCCAGTACCTGGTAGGCACGCCAGATGCGCGCGCCCACGCCGTCATTGGCGGCCAGAAACTCCGTGCCCACGATCACGATCAGGGCAAAGCCCAGCGACAGCCGCGCGCCGGTGCACACCGCCGGCAGGGCCCCCGGCCAGGCCACGGAGCGGTACTGCTGCCAGCGCGAGGCGCGCAGCGAGCGGGCGACGTCGAGGTACACCGGCTCGATGCGCTGCACACCGGCCAGCGTCTCCAGCAGCATCAGGAAGAAGACGCTGAAGGCGATCATGAACAGCTTGCCCCGCTCACCGATGCCGAACAGCACCAGCACCAGCGGCAAAACGGCGATGCGCGGGATCGGGTAGAGGGCGGTCACCAGGGGCAGAAACGCCGCCCGCACCGGCCGCCACAGCCCCATCGCCATGCCCAAGGCCACGCCCGGCGCCGCACCGAGCGCAAACCCGGCCAGGAGCCGCACCAGGCTGACGCGCACGTCGGTGAGCAGCACACCGTCCCGCGCCAGCCGCCACCAGGTGCGCGCCACCACGCTGGGGGGCGGGAAGAAGAGCGGGTCCAGCCATCCGCGCCGCGCCGCCACCTCCCACAGGACGAGCAACAGGGCGGGCACAAGCAGCGCGGTGCCGGCCGCGGCGAACGGCCGGTGCAAGGCAGGCCACAACCCGCGCCTCCCCGCTCGCGCACCGACGCCGACGCCCCGCTCAACCGCCATCGATGGCCCTCCCCACCTCGTCTTTGAGCACCTGCCAGATCGCCACCGTGAGGGCGCCGAAGCGCGGGTCGGCGCGCAGCTCGGCCACGCGGCGGGGCCGCGGGAACGGCACGTCAAAGGCCGCGCGCAGCGTGGCCGGGCGGGCGCTCAGCACCAGCACGCGGTCGCCCAGCAGCACCGCCTCATCGACGCTGTGCGTGACGAAGAGCACCGTCTGGCCGGTGCGCGCCAGCAGGGTCTGCAGCTCCTCCTGGAGGAGCAGGCGGGTGGGCTCGTCCAGGGCGCTGAAGGGCTCGTCCATGAGCAGCACGTCGGCGTCGGCCACCAGCGCACGGGCGATGGTCACCCGCTGGCGCATTCCCTCGGAGAGCTGCGCCGGGTAAGCACGGGCAAACCCCTCCAGCCCCATGCGCGCCAGCACCGCTCGAGCGGCCGCGTGGCGGTCGCGCCGCGCCACACCCGCCGCCCACAGCGGGTAGGCCACGTTGTCCAGCACCGTGAGCCAGGGGAAGAGGGAGACGCCCTGGAATACCAGCGCCGTCGGCAGCCGCCGCTTCCGGTGCAGCACCGCGGCCGTACCGGCTGTAGGGCGCTCCAGGCCGGCCAGGATGCGCAAGAGGGTGCTCTTGCCGCACCCGCTGGGCCCCACGACCACGCAGAACTCTCCCTCCCGCACCTCCAGGTCCAACCCGGCGATGGCCTTCACCCCGGCTCTGCCGGAGCCGCCCGGTCCGGGGTACCGCTTCACCAGGCCGGCCACCGCGATCTTCACGGGCGCGTCCGCGCCCTCCACCATCGCCGGTGCGGGCGCCTCGAACACTGAGGGCGCCGGCGCGGGTGCGCGGCGGTCGCGGGCAAAGGGCCAGAGCCGGTCCATGCCGGCCGTCCTGGCAAGGCGCATATCAACCGCGACGGAACGGGCCAAGGATCCTCACCGCCTCCCGGGCGTAGCTGGGGTCGATGAGCGAGGCGATATCCAACGGTTGCTCGTAGGTCAGGCGCCCCTGCTCCTTGAAGAACCGCTGCTGGTTCTCCAGCGAGGCGACGTTCACCGTGCCATCCGGTTCACCGTAGGGGCGGGCCGCGGCCTGGATCGTCTCCACGGGCACGTTCGTGTACTTGGAGATGATGGCCAGGATGGCCGGGTCGGACCAGCCGCCGTTTTCCAGGTCGCGCACGGCCTTCAGATAGGCCACCATGAAGCCCTGGGCGAGGCGGGGGTTCTTCTCTGCCCAGGCGGCGTTGTAGTAGACGGCGGTGGGCTGGTCGCCGTCCAGGAAGCTGTTGTGCAGGATGTGCACCTGCCCCTGGCGCACACCGAGCGAGGCGAAGGGCTCACCCAGCATGGCGCCGGCGATGGCGCCGGAGTCCAGCGCCTGGGCCACGTTCTGGAAGGGGATGGCCACCACCTCCACGTCGCGACTGGTGAGCCCGCCCGCGTTGAGCGCCCGCTCCAGCCAGTACTCGGTGGCGGCGCCGAAGGCGTTGATCGCCACCTTCTTGCCCTTCAGATCGGCGATGCGGGTGATGCGGCCCTCGTCGTAGGCCTTCTTGCTCACCACCAGCGGGGTGGTGAGCGGCGGCCGCTCGGCGTGCAGGGGGGCGACGATCTTGATCGCCTGCTTCTGACCCAGGCCGCGCGCCCGCGCCGCCAGGTTGAAGTAGGCGGAGCCGATGCCGCCGGCGCCGACGTCAAAGTTGCCGGCCGCGGTCTGGGTGAGCATGTCCGCGCCGCCGGCCAGC
>JBHOQW010000118.1:0-2664 GCA_042408665.1 Dehalococcoidia bacterium | reverse complement strand
CGTCCTTTCCGCCCTGAGGTTGAAAGAGGCGCCGAAGCAGAGCGGCCAGAAGCGAAAGCGGCTGCTGACCCTGTATCAACTCGACGACATAGCGCGGGGATACGGCTTCAGTCCGGTGCTGCCCGATACCCCGACCGCTGCCCCGAATCGTACCCCGTTCGTGCAGAGTGAGGGGACCCCCCTTCCCCATAATGGGGCAAACGGGGCAGATGGGGCTAATGGGGCGACCGGGGGTGGCGACGAAGCCGAAGCCGAAGCGGTGCGGCCCAATGGCCCCTGCCCGCGCTGCCGCTTTCAGCTCGTCAACCGCACCTGTTGGCGGTGCAAGGACTCCATCTGCGACGTGTGCGGCCGGTGGACCGGCTCCGGGTTGCGCGTGAGGTGTGTGCCGTGCGCGGTGAAGGCGGAGCGAGCAGAGCGGGAGGAGCGCTGACATGGACATGGCGGAACCGGTGGAACCGTTCGAGACGCGCATGGCCGTCGCACGGCAGCGCCTTGCGGCCATCGCGGCGCAGGTCCGGTCCGACTCCTCCCTGCGCCGGGCGCTGGCGGGTGCCGTCGCCAACCCAGCGTTCTGGTACAGCGCTGGCGTGGCACGGCAGTACGTGGCCGACATCGCCGACATCGCCGGCGTCGCCGGCATCGGGGCAGCGCAGGGCGGGGGACCATCCCACCCGCGCCGCCTGCAGGCCGTCGCCGCCTGGGTGCTGGCGGTGCTGGCTGACTCGCGGTGGCAGTGGTGTCCCCATCCAGGCGCCGGGGTGCGGGTGCTGCTGTGCGATGCCCGGCGGGTGGCGTGCCTGGCCTGTTTGGACCTCGCCCGCCGGGCCGAGGCGGAAGGGACGCCGGTGACGTTGGAGCAGGACGCGGTCGGACCGGACCGCTGCGACGGCTGCGAGCGGCAAGCGTCGCGGTTCGCCCTGGTGGTGGTGGCGTTCGGCCCCCTCGTCTTGCTCGCCAACGTGTGCCGCCGCTGTCACCGGCTGCTTGTGGGCGGGTAGGGCAGGGTAGGCGAGGCGGGGCAGAGCAGGGCGAGAACGGAGGTGCACGATGACAACAGAGGCGGCGCCCAGGTGGCAGTGGCAGCGGGCGGAGTGGAGCAAGGTGACCGACGGCATCCACGCCCGGCGGCGGGCCAAGGCGCGGGCGGCCTACAACCGCTTCCGGCAGGAACAGGCGCTGCGCCGGCGGCGGGCGTTGTGGGCGTGCATCAACCGCCTGAGCGACGGTGGCCGGCGGCCGGTGCGGGCCGTGGACGTGTGGCGGGCGTTCCAACAGGAGTGGGTCTGCTGCGTGCGCACGTTCTGGGAGGATTGGCGCTGGCTCAAGGAGCACGAATGGTCGTTCCCAAGTCGCGCACTGCAACGGGCGGAGCGCCTCACCGCCGCCCAGTCCCAGTCCCAAGCGGCGACGCACCGCAGCCTGTGGCTCACCCGGTTCGCGGCGCTGGCGACGGCGGTGGCGCGGTATTGCTCACCGGAACAACAGCACGCCGTCCTGCGGTTGGCGGCGCAATTGGTCGAGCAGTGGACGCCGCTCCCACGGGCGGGGGCGGTGTTCGATGGGCGGGAGGCGTTCGTGCCGGTGGTGCCGGGGGCAGGACCGGTGCCGGCGTCTCCGGCACACCGGCACACCGGGGCGAGCGCCCCCACTTCCACTTCCACTTCCACGCCCACCCCCACCCCGCCGGCTGCGTTCCCCTCATCTGACGCGCTCCGGGCCGGCCGGCCGGTCGCGTTCTCAGGGGCGCCGGGCACGGCCGCACGGCTCGTGCGCCAGCGACCACCGACGCCGCGGGAGTGGGAGTGGTGGGAGCTGTAGCGCGCCGGTCATGCCAGAGGCGCGGTCAGGTTTCTTGCTCCCGCTCCTGCACCCCGGCAGCGCACAGGGTGTCCCGTGCCGGGGGTCGGGGTACGGCACCCATCTCCAGCGGCTCCGCGCAGTTCGTGTCCTTCGTGTACTTCGTGTACGAAGTATTCTCCCTGAGGGCCGGGGTGGTGGGTGGATGACCCCCGCCGCCGCCGCTGGCCGGCCGGCTGCCGGGCTCCTGGCCCACCCCGGGGGGGAGTGGGTCGCGGGTGGATGGTTCACGGCCGAGGGGCGCCCGTGCGCGTCGTGGCAGCGGGTGGCGGGTGGGGTGGGGGAGGCGCCGGTACCTGACCATGCAGCCAGAGGCGCCAGTATCAGCCGTCAGTGTTGACGTCGGGTGGGGTAGGGGTATCGGTGGCCTTCTGGCGGCGCTGGCGCTGCCGCTCTCGCTGACGCGCCAGGTATTCCTCCCGATGCGCGCGGCGATAGGCGGCGTTTCGACACCGCGCGCTACAGAACTTGCGGATGGTGGTTCCCGTAACGACGGCGCCGCAGACCACACAGGCCACTGTCACCCGGCGTCGCTTGGCCGCGAGGAGTCGCGCCGCCGTCGTGGTGTCGTGTTCCTCACGCTTCATTCCGTGCTCCTGAACCGCGCGCGTCCCATCCCTACCGTAGCACGGCGCCGCCACGCGACACAAGCGAAACTGTAATGTTTTTGTAATGCCGCACCGCTTGACAACGAGACAACAGCGCTCTAGTATCGTGACAGACTGATTCAGGAGGGAACGCAATGACCGCTGCGACCGCCGCCACCTGGACCGCCGACGTGACCGCCCGCTGCGACCGCTGCCT
>JBHOQW010000116.1:0-1613 GCA_042408665.1 Dehalococcoidia bacterium | reverse complement strand
CCTCCTGCGGCGACTGGCCGGCGAAGGTGGCGAAGCGGTGGTCAAACTGGTGGAAGAGCTTGGCCTCATACAGCGGCAGGTAGCGCCGGCCGCCGCGCACGAACACGTTGCCGCGCAGCTCCCACTCCTCCGCCTCCAGCTCCTCTTTGGTGCGGAACAGGCCGGAGTCGTTGGCCATGTGGAACATCGCTGAGAACTTTACCCCCCACGGGTTGTCGCCGGGGTCGCCGTCGCGGGGCTCGCGCACCAGCACGCCGGCGCGGCGGTAGATGCGGCGGGCCAGCTCGGCGTCGCGGCGGGTGCGGAAGATAGGGCAGGTGCGGGTGTTGGGGTTGAACAGGGCCATGTCCGCGGCGGTGAGGGTGAAGCGCCGCGCGGGGTCGCGTAGCTCCTCCACCCGATGCAGGAAGAAGGCAAACTCCGCCCCTGCGGCGGCCGGCCGCCCCGCGCCCGTCAGCGTCAGCAGGCAGAACTTGTAGCTGCGATGGACCGCCGGGAACAGCCCCTCCCGGTTCTCGAAGTCGTACAGGCTCGCCAGGGAGCGGTGATCCATCAAGTTCTGGAAGAAGTGCTTGGTGGTGTCATCGGTGGCGATGCCGGAGGGGACGATCAGCCCGGCGCGGCCGGCCGGGGCGAGCAGGGCGCGCATCAGCTCGGCGAAGACGCTGTAGGTGTTCACGTCGCCCCGGCCGCAGAGGGGAAAGCGGCCGCTGCCCCGCACGAACCTGCTCTGCGCCTCGGCATCGCGCTGGGCCTGGGCAAACTCTCGCGCCAGCGCCGGGTCGCGCTCCGGCAACGTCGCGATCAGCCGCTGCCGTGCCGCCTTGTTGGGCGCCCGGGCGATCTCCGGGTCGCGCGCGGCGAAGAACTCCTGCTCTTGCAGCTTGATCCGCTCCCACGGCGGGTTGCCGAGCACCACGTCGAAGCCGCCGGCCTGCCAGACGTCCGGGAACTCCAGCGGCCAGTGGAAGAAGCGCAGCCGCTCAGCCAGGGCCATCGCCTCGCCCACCACCTGCGCGTGCACGGCGCTCGGGTGGGCGAGGAAGCGGCGGACTGTGTCCGTGGTGGGCACGTGGGGCGCCCGCACGTCCCAGAAGAAGGCCGCCGTCCACAGGTCGCAGGCCCGCCGCTCGCGCTCCACCCGCTCCCATGCCGCCCGGTAGCAGCGGGCCTTCTCGGCCACGGCCGCCGGCGACTCGTCCGGGATGCGTTCCACTTCCTCCCACAGGATGGCCGTGTTCAGTAGATCCTCGTCCAGCGTGGCCTCCAGCGCCAGCCCGAGCTGGCCAGCCTGTTCCTTCCGGTTACGCTCCTTGAGGCCGCGGGCGGCGGCCTTCTCCGCCGGGTCGGCGCGCTCGTAGGCCCCGTCGGGGATGCCGTCCGTGAGCACGTGCATATCGAACACGCCCACCAGCGAGTCGCCGCAGCGAATGCGGTGATCTAGGAAGGTGAGCGGCTTGCCGACGGCATGGCCCTCCAGCCACAGCGCCACCTTACACAGGTCCACCGCCAACGGGTTTTTGTCCACGGCGTACAGGCACTGGCGGATCACGTCGCGCAGGGCGGCGCGGTAGACCTCCGGCGGCGGCTCCGCCTCCCCCGAGCGCACCTTT
>JBHOQW010000111.1:0-3261 GCA_042408665.1 Dehalococcoidia bacterium | reverse complement strand
CACCGGGCCCGGAGCCGGCGTGAGCAGCGTGATCATGGGGAGTGAGCGCTGCGATCGGCGGGAGTGACCAGGGAGGGTGCGTGTGGACGTGGACGTGGACGTGGACGTGCAAACCGCCGCCCGCAAGCTTTCCGCCCAGCGCCGGCAGGTCCCCCGCCGCTGCGCCACCTGCGGGCGATCCTTCACCGCCACCACCAGGGCCAAGTACTGCTCCCACGCCTGCAACGCCCGGGCCGCCTACCGCCGGGGGCGGGGGCTGCCGGAGTCCGACCGGGCCTACCGCCGCTGGCTCTTCGGCTAGACGGCGAGACCTTCCCCCCCCACCTACCCCCGGCCCTGCCGGGGGCGGACCTGCTGGCGGGCTTGGCGGAATCGCTAGCGCCATAATCCGCCGACAAAAAATCCGTCACCGCCTCCCCGCCCTGCCGGGGGCCGCTCACACCGGGTCCGGGTCGGAGGGCGCACCCCGGGCCCGGGGTGCGGGGTGCGGGGCGCACCGCCCGCAGCGCAACCCCGCCGCCACCACCCACAACACCTTGGTTGGCCGGTCACAGCCTGGGCAGGTGGTCCAGCTCCCTTGCCAGACCAGCCCACTCACGTCGATCACGGCGAGCACGGCCGACATCCTCCGGTCAGGCCTGGCCCTGACCCCCTCCGAACAGCGCTCCCCTTCGTTCCCTTCACCTCACCACCTCACCCCCGCCTCACGGCAGCGGCGGGTCCGTCACCCGCACGAGCACCCATTTGATGAGCACGAGCAGGCGATCGTCCGGAAGGCTCTTGAGCGCCGGCGGGGTGGCCGGGTGGCGCCGCACCGCCGCCAGCACCTCCCCGGCCTCACGGGAAAGCCGCTTGCAGCGGGGGCAAGGGGCTACCGGGACGGACCTTTCTTCGCTTTCTTCGCTTTCTTCGCAAGGGGCTACCGGGACGGACCTTTCTTCGCTTTCTTCGCTTTCTTCGCAGGTTGATACTCCTCGGGGGGCCGCACCGTCCGGTGGGGTGTGCTGGGCGCAGTAGCCCAGCCCATCGGCGCCGAACCGGTCGATCAGCGCCGGGCACCCCGGGGCGGCGCAGCGGTCCGCCGGAGAAGCCGCCCCCGCCGGGGGTGATGCCGGGATGTCGCTGCCGTCCGGCCCGTCATTCGTCGGCAGCGGCACGCTCGGCGTCCGCCGCTCATCCCACTCCACCTCCGCCGCCGCCGGTCGGTTCTGCCGAAGCGCATCGAGGTACCCCATCGAGACCACCTCCGTCCTCCGTCCTCCGTCCTCCGTCCGCACGGGCAACCCCCTGCGAAGAAAGCGAAGAAAGCGAAGAAAGCGAAGAAAGGGGGGTTGCCCGCCGCCACTGCCACTCATCGGGCGCACCAGACCCACCGCTCCGCCGGCCTAGCCTTCGGCCGCACGTCCCGCTTCGCCAGTGCCCGGCTCGCCCGGCGCACGGCCCCATCGCTCCCGCTGGCCTGCCTTGATGCCGCAGGGGATGCACCGGGTGCGCAGCCCCGAGCCGGTCCAGGCACCACAATCTGAGCAGAGGCTGTTCTGGCACTTCCAGCACGTGAGCCGCACCAGCTGGTACCCGCACCGGGGGCAGGGGCCATCGGGGCGTACGGGGGCCGCTTCGGCGACTTCGACTTCGTCGTCCAAGGGCGGCCACGACCACGACCACGACCACGACCCACCCCCCGGCGCCTCATCCTCACCGTCGCCCTCACCATCAGCCCCCCATTCGAACGGCAGGTCATCGGTCCCGGCTTCGCCGGGGTCGACCCCCGGGCCAGCCCCAGACGGACTAGAACATTTGCTCCGAAGATGCTCATTGTGCCGAAGATGCTCATCCCGTGATGCATGAGCATCTTCGGGGGGCATGAGCATCTTCGGAGCATTTGTTCTACTTTCGGGCAGGGCCCACTGCCAGCCGCCGCCCCACGTGGGCTTGACCGATCGCACGCCCAGCAGCGCCTTGGCCCGCCGCAGCGTCACGTCGGCAATCCCGGCCGCCCTCGCCTCCCGGCGCACCCGGTCCGCCTCGGCCGGGCCCGCACCGAGCAGGTCGAGCAAAAACGCCTTGGCTTCATCCAGGGCCGAGCGCTCGCCGTCCTCCACCGGCTGGGCCAGCAGCGAGCGGGCCGTGTGGGCGCTCTCGCCGTGCCAGCGGATGCGGGGCACGAACCCGGCGCCCTCATGCAGCACCGCTTCGATCGTGTAGGTAAGCGCCGGGGCGGGATGAGCCAGGTTGGACTTGGTTGGGGCCAGCACCTTGCGCTGGCCCGTCTCGTCGTCGGGGTCGGGCGCCACGAGCAGGCCGGAGCGGGCGGCGCCGATGATGCCGATGCTGCCGCCACCCCGGTAGAGGGGGTTGCCGCCAGGGGTTTTGTTGAGGTGGCGCACCACCACGATGGCGCAGCCCGCCTCCTGGGCCAGCTCGGCGAGCGGCCGCAGCAGCCCCCGCACCTGGGCGTCTACATGGGTGTCGGTGGCGCCGGTGTAGGCCATGAGCGGGTCGATGAGCACCAGGCGGGCGCCTGTCGCCTGGATGGCCTGCCTGAGCGGCTCGATGTCGCCCAGCGTCACCCCCCGCTCCCGGCGCCGTTCGCCACCGTCGGCGGCCTGCCCCGACGTGCCGGCGGTGACTTCGACTTCTTCGACGGCCGAAAGCACCACCACCCGGCTTGGGTCGCCGCCGGCCACGTCCAGCCGGGGGCGGATGGTGTCGGCGGGGTCGTCCTCGGCCGAAAGCAGCACCACGCCGGCCGGGCCAGGGAGGTCGCCCCGGGCGCCGTCGGGCATCTCTCGGCCCGTGCTCACCCGGGCCGCCAAGTCGAGGGCAATGAGGCTCTTCCCCAACCCGGGGTCGCCGTCGAGGATGGTGAGCTTGCCCAGCGGCACCCGCCCCGGCCACAGCCAGCGCACGGGCTGGGGCCGCACGCCGGCCAGCGGCGCCAGGCGAGGACTAGAACATTTGCTCCGAAGATGCTCATGTCCCCCGAAGATGCTCATGGCTGCAGGGTTGAGCATCTTCGGCGTCGATGAGCATCTTCGCTGCTCCGTCCGGGCCTCGGCCCCGGCCTCACCCTCGCCCTCGGCCCCGACATTGGCCGCCTTAGCCCACGGCCGGGCGGCTGCTTCGAGGGCCTGCCGCACCAGCGTGGGGTCGCCAAGGCGCCGGAAGAGGTCTCGGCAATCGTTCTCCCCCAGCGCTGGGCGCAAAAGGCCCTCCCATGACACGGTCGCCACCGCCAGCCCGGCGGCCGCCGCCGCTTGG
>JBHOQW010000110.1:0-3330 GCA_042408665.1 Dehalococcoidia bacterium | reverse complement strand
GGTAGGCATATCAAATTCATAACAAAGTGGCACGCCGATGCAACGGTTTGGTATGCTGCAAGCATGGAACACGAGCAGCAATGGTTGACCATTCGTGAGGCGGCCCAAGCGCTGGGCGTGCCCTACCGCACCCTCGCCCGCTGGGTTGCGCTCGGGCGGGTTCGGTCCCACTGGTTTGGTGATGTGCGGGCTATCCCTACGGTCGAGGTCGAGCGGCTCAAGGTTGAGGGCCGCCCCCGTCTGGGACTCCCGAAAGGCACGAAACTCACCCGCCGCTACCACGGCACGTGCCACGCCTGTGGCCAGCCGTTCCAAGCCGCCCGCCCGGCGAAGTACTGCTCGCCGAGATGCTCGGCCCGCATCCGGGCCCGGGAGCGTGCCGCCCGCCGCCGGGCTAGAGCACACCACACGCCCTAACCGGACGCTGTGTGGCCACCCACGCCCCCCCGGCCGGGGTACGTCAGGAGCCCGGCAGCCGGCCGGCCAGAGGCGGGGCGGGGGGGTCGTTCACCCACCATCCCGCCCCTCAGGGAGAATACTTCGTACACGAAGTACACGAAGGACACAAAACCATGCGGAGACGATGGAGCCGGTGGGTCCCCACCGGCGCACCGCCTCCCGCTCGTATTGCCGCCACAGCCGTCATAGCCGGCATAGCCGCCCTATCCGGCCTATCCGGCCTCGCCGGCATCGACGGCCCCGGCTGAAGTGGAAGCGTGGGGCCGGCGCACCGGTTCGGTTTTGGTTTTTTCGTTTCTTTCGTTCTCGCTCGTGCCCGCATTGTCGTCCACAATGACTCATGCACAATCGCTGCGGCGGCCACAGCTGCGGCATCACCCATGTGGGGGTGCCGGCCCACGCACCGCCCGCAGCGCAGGCCGGCCTGTGTCACCCACAACACTTTGGCCTGCCGCCTACAGCCCGGGCATGCAGCCCAGCTCCCCTGCCACTGCACCCTGCTCACATCGACCGCCGTCACGGCGCCGCACCCTCGCTCTCACCCTCGCCCTCGCCCTCGCTCTCGTACCCCGCCTCCGCCGGCGGCCCACCGGCTCGCCCACCCAGCGCCTCGATGACGCTCTCGAGCGTTGGACGGGTGCTGGCGATGGCCCTCGCCTGCGCCGAACCCCGGGGTGGCGCCGGTGGAGGCGGCCACTGCGGGCGGGGGTTGGTCAAGCTCACGAGCGTCCACCGCACCAAGATGGCGAGTTTCTCCGGCGACAACACCCTGAGCGCCGGCGGCAGGGCGGGTGAGGCCGCAAGCTGCGCCAGCACCTGGTTCGCCTCGGCATCACGTCGCTCGCAGTGGGGGCAGGCCGAAGGGCTTCCTTCGCCGGGCGGAATTTGGCCAATTTGGCCAATTTGGCCAGTAGGGTCGTTTTTCGCCTCGGCACCACGTCGCTCACAGCGGCTTCCTTCGCCGGGGGGAATTTGTACAATTTGCACAATTTGTACAGCGGGGGTGTTCCCCGCTGTGCCACCCAGCGGCTCGGGTGCGGCCAGCTCGGCCAGCACCGCCCGGCTCGTGTGCGAATCGTGGAGGAGCGCCGAAAGCCGCTCTCGCTCCGCCGGCGAGAGCGTCCCGCTCGGTGCTCGCACCCTGAACCGCTCTCCGTCCACGACGACCATTACGCCTCGTCGTTTGAGATCGGCGACAAAGGCCTCCACCTCGCCGCTTTCGCTGCGGCTCATTGCGTTCCCGTGCATCACAGGTCGAACTCCTCGTACTCCGGCGCCGCTTCCCCTTCCCCGGCCTGCTCGCCGTCCTGCACCACAAGCCCCCCGCTGTACAAATTGTGCAAATTGTGCAAATTCCTGGTGGCGGTGGTGAGGCGCACACCGGGGCGGCCCGGCCCCTCGTGCGGCGGCGTCTCGATGCGGATCAGGCCGGCGGCGACGAGCCGCTCCGCCGCCTGTCGCCATGCCTCGGCGGCCCAGCCAGCGTCGTTGAGTTCCCGGCCGGTGACACTGCCGCCCAGGCGCTGGATGGTGCGGTACAGCCGCAGCGCATCGCTATCTTGTACAGCGCCGACCACGCCGAAGTGGCGAGCCACGTGCAGGAAGTGGGCCCGGAAGTACTCGCCCAGGGTGATGGCGGCGGCCATCGTTTCCACGCTCACCGGCACGGTGGCCGGGTCATGCGGGTGGGCCAGAGCGTGCAGCACGAGCGCCAGGCGGGCGATGTGTCCCGGCAATTTGGCATAGAAGCCCTGCACGAGCCCGCTCGTCCGCTCCTGGGCCCGCACGTTCTCGGCGTGCCAAGCCTGAAAGGCGGCGAACGCCGCCGGGCTCAAACGAGCCGTCCCCTCAGGGCAGCGGCGGAGCAGCCGCAGGCGGTCCTGCACGGCCTGCGCCACGTCGGGGTCGACCCCGGTGTCCACGAGCGCCAGCGGCCGGCAGGGCGGCATGGCAAACAACAACCGCTCGATGAAGCCGTCTCGCTGACCGGCTTCGTCTTCGAGTTTGGGCAACAAGTCGGGGGTGATGCCGCCGGTGACGGAGACGGCCGGCCGGGGGATGACGTAGGGGTCCCGATGCGCCCGGTCGGACTTCACCGGGGCGCCGGCCCACAATGCGAGCCACACCTGCCGCTCCCCTTTGGGGGAGTAGGCGTCGAACGCCTTGACCCAGGAGATGAGTTCGTCTCGAACCACGGTCACGCCGGGGGTGCGAGAGCGGGGGTGGCCCAGGATGCGGGTGAGCGCCTCCAAGGTGCTGTCGGCGGTGTAGAAGTGCGCCAGCTCCGGTGGCGGCGCCGGTGGGTGGGGCACGGAGCCGCCGTGCCGCTTGGCCTCCGCCCGCTCCCGTTCGTAGGCCCGCTTCTCTTCTTCGGAGCGAGCAGCCTCTTCCTGCCATGCCTCGTACGCCTCTTGCTGCAAGACGAGCATGGGTTCCATCGCCAGGCGCAGCGCCGGGCTCTTGGCCGAGCCGGGCGGGGCCACCACGGCCGTCCACAGGATGGCCCGCTCCTGCCAAGAACGGGTGAGCTGGAGTTCGACCCGGCACCCGAGCACGCCGGCGGCGATGGCTAGGTACGGCACGCCCACGAGGGCGGGGTCGCAGTCAAGGGCGGCCGCCGCCTGCTGGACGTAGGAACGGTGCGGGTCCGGCAAGGTGGCAAGGGGAAACGGCGGGGAGGAGGAGGAGGAGGAGGCGGGATCGTCCGCCGGTGTCCACGGCCGGACGGCGGCTTCGAGGGCCTGCCGCACCAGCGTGGGGTCGCCAAGGCGCCGGAAGAGGTCTCGGCAATCGTTCTCCCCCAGCGCTGGGCGCAAAAGGCCCTCCCATGACACGGTCGCCACCGCCAGCCCGGCGGCCGCCGCCGCTTGG
>JBHOQW010000107.1:0-1098 GCA_042408665.1 Dehalococcoidia bacterium | reverse complement strand
CCGTCAAGGGGTTGTGGTATGAAAGGTATCTATCGTGGCGCCACCGACCGATAGGAGCGATGTATAGGCCTTGCCATGTGCCAGCGGTGGGGTTACCCTGCAGGAGAAGAGGGCCGCGAGCGTGAGAGCGATGACAGACGCCCGAGAACCTCAGGAGCATCAGGAGCGCCTTGCCCAGCTCCGGCACCTGCAGGCCGCAACGTACCAGGAACGCCTTGCCCAGCTCCGGCGCCTGCAGGCCGAGTTCGGGAAACTCTGGCAGGGCATGCGAGAGCGGGTTGACCGTCCCTGCACGGTGTGCGGCACCATCATGCGGGGCGTGACCAAAACGCGCCGGTACTGTTCCGTCGCGTGCCAGTCGAAGGCCTGGCGACAGCGTCACCCCGAATACGCGGAGAGGAAGCGGGCCCGGCGCGCAGCCCGTCGCACGCCACCCACCGAGTGAGGCGCCCACGCCCCCACCCCACCACGCGGCGCCTCCCCCCGCCACCACGCGGCGCCGCATCCCATCACGCCACGCCACCACGCGGCGCCACCACGGCCCCCGGCCGGGGGTGGGCCAGGAGCCTGCCGGCCGGCCGGCCAGCGGCGGCGGCGGGGGTCATTCACACACAACCCCGGCCCTCAGGGAGAATACTTCGTACACGAAGTACACGAAGTACACGAAGTACACGAAGTACGCGGAGCCGCTGGAGATGGGTGCCGTACCCCGACCCCCGGCACGGGACACCCTGTGCGCTGCCGGGGTGCAGGAGCGGGAGCAAGAAACCTGACCGCGCCTCTGGCATGACCGGCGCGCTACAGCTCCCACCACTCCCGCTCCCGCGGCGTCGGTGGTCGCTGGCGCACGAGCCGTGCGGCCGTGCCCGGCGCCCCTGAGAACTCGACCGGCCGGCCGGCCCGGAGCGCGTCGGATGAGGGGAACGCAGCCGGCGGGGTGGGAGTGGGCGTGGGGGTGGAAGCGAGGGTATTCGCCTGCACGGCGGCCGGCCACGCCGTGGTCGGCACATCGCCAGAGCCAGACCCGGCAGGCGTGCCGTCCTCGAACACGTCCGCCGCACCCGGCACCGCAGACAACTCCTGCACCAGCTCCGCCGC
>JBHOQW010000104.1:0-4655 GCA_042408665.1 Dehalococcoidia bacterium | reverse complement strand
GCTCGACGAGGTGCTCCAGCTTGGCGATCCGGACCCATATGGCGGCGCCAACCCAGTGCTCCAAACCGCCACGATCCTCAAGCAAATCAGCGTCTTCCCGCAGCCGGTCCAGAAGCCCCATCCGCAGATCTGGGAGCCGCTAACCACGGGGCGGTCGATCCGATGGGCGGCCCAGCGCGGCATCAACGGCTACTTCATCGTCGAACCCAACTCGCGCCTGCGCAGGAATATCGAGATGTACTACCAAAAGGCGGAAAAGGCGGGTTGGCCGTACCGTCTGGGCCTCGGCCGGTTCAAGTTCGGCTGGGATGCCGAGAAGCGCCGCGGTATCGTTACCTGTCGCTATATCCACTTGGCGTTGCCCGGCGTCGATAAGGACCGCGAACTTGAGCGCATGAAAGCGGCGCTGGAGCTGCAGTGGGATTACTACGGCCCATTTGGCTTCGCCGCGGTGCTGGCGGAGGCTGATGAGCCGCCGTACGACCTGAACATGAAAGTCACCAGCGATCTGCTTCTAAAGAAAGAGATCGCCCTGTTCGGCACACCGGGCGATGTGGCGGAAAAGAT
Source organism: Dehalococcoidia bacterium (assembly GCA_042408665.1). GTDB lineage: Bacteria > Chloroflexota > Dehalococcoidia > CAUJGQ01 > CAUJGQ01 > CAUJGQ01. Next base: position 4,088 of record JBHOQW010000104.1, on the reverse strand, counting down.
CCTCAAGATCAAGGAGCAGTGCGGCTACGAGGACTTTATGTTCCACGCCTGGTTCGAGCTGGGTGGTTTCCAGGGCGAGGAGATCGAAGCCCAGATGCAGTACTTTGCCGAGGAGGTGATGCCAATCCTCGCCCGGGCGTGCGGTGGGCAGGTCCAAAACCCCGAGTCCACGGTCAACCTGACAGTGGACGGCGTGCGCCAGCCCATGCGCTGAGCCGGAGCAGGACCGGGGTGGCGGACCGTACCGAACGCCACCCCGGTCGCCCCGTGATCTCCGGGAAGCGCCGGCATCGCATCACGACCACGGTGGAGGCCAAGGAGAAGATAACAATGGGCATCAAGCTCAAGGGATTAAATCTCGGCTACATGGGATTGGACTACGAGCTACTAGTCTTCCCACACCCCAACTACGCGCTGACGGCGCCGCGGCAACAGGGTTCCAAGGTGTGGTATCAGTGCCCGGCCATCAGCTACATCATCGAGCATCCGGACGGCCTCATCCTGTGGGAAACAGGCATCTCCACGGAGGTTCGCACGGAGTGGCTGCCGGAGTGGCAGTATCTCGTGGATGTGAGCAACATTACGCCGGAGGTGTGCCTGGAGGCTCGGCTGAAATCCGTCGGCCTGGCGCCAGAGGATTTCAAGTACGTGATCCAGGGGCATCTTCACTGTGATCACGCCGGCGGACTGAGGCTTTTCGAAGAGGCAGGCGCGACGGTTATCTGCCATGAGGATGAGTACAAGCACGTCATGCAGATTGAACAGGCACAGGACTTCTTCGTCCGCGCCGATTGGAACTTCCTTGCCCGAAAGCGACCGACCACTATCTATGGAGACCAGGAAATCCTCAAGAACGTTTGGCTTCTCTCGCTCCCTGGGCACACGCCCGGCACTATGGGCCTGCTCACCAAGCTCGACCACACCGGCTGGGTGTTGCTCACCTCAGACGCCCTGTACACACACGATAGCTACGGCCCGCCGGCGATCGGCACGCCAATCACATGGAATGTACAAAAATGGGCGGAGTCGGTGGAGAAACTTCGCCGCATAGCCACCGGGCACGATGCCTTTGTATTCCCCGGACACGATGAAACGGGGATCGTACACCGACAAGGGAAGACCGAGTTCAAACGCATCCAATACCTGCCAGGTTATGTCTACGAGTAGCCCGTAACTCCTGCATAACGAAATGACGAAACGGTGCGCCCATGGGCGCACCGTCGGCCCCGGCGGCCGCCCGGGGCCCTGACGAGTCAGGCCAGAGGAGGGGCAACCCATGCCCAGCGCAGAAGCGGCCCGAGCCCATGAGATCTGGCGCCAGACGGCGGCCACGCTCAGCTCCAAGACCGCGCTGTGGGAGATGCGCGCCGGGTTTGAGCGTCTGTGGGACCAGTTTGTGCCACCAAGCGACGTCACCTATACCCCCGTTAACGCCGGTGGCGTGCGCGCGGAGTGGGTGACACCCGCCGGCGCCCGCCCGGAGCAGGCCATTCTCTACCTCCACGGCGGCGGCTACGTCTTCGGCAGCATTCACCGCGAGATGGTGGCCCGCATCGCCATGACCACCGGCCTGCGCGCCCTGCTGCTCGACTACCGCCTGGCGCCCGAGTACCCCTTCCCCGCGGCCCTCGACGACGCGCTGGCCGCGTACCGTTGGCTGCTCGGCGAAAGCCACGCACGCCGCGGGCTGGTGGTAGCCGGTGACTCCGCCGGTGGCGGGCTCACGGTGGCAACGCTGGTGGCGGCCCGCTGCTACGGGCTCCCCCCGGCCGCGGCCGGGGTCTGCCTCTCCCCCTGGACCGACCTGGCGATGACCGGCGCCACGCTAACGACCAAGGCGGACGAGGACCCGATCGTCTCTCGCCCGCTGCTGGAGCAGCTCGCGACCTGGTATCTCGGCGGCGCGGACCCGCGGGCGCCGTTCGCCTCGCCGCTGTACGCGGACCTCACCGGCCTGCCGCCCCTGCTTATCCAGGTGGGCACGGCGGAGACGCTGCTGGATGACGCGCGCCGCCTGGCCGAGCGGGCCCAGGCGGCGGGTGTCCAGGTCACGCTGCGCGAGTGGGAGGGGATGCCCCATGTGTGGCACTTCTTCGGCTCGTTCCTGCCTGAGGCGCGGGCAGCCATGGAGGACATGGCCGCGTTCCTCAAGCAGCGTCTTGGCTAACCGACGGCGGGATGAAGGCCCCCACGCAGGGCATGAGGAGGCACACGATGAAGGCACCCGTCTATGGAGACCGGCTCGTCACACCGGATGAGGCGGTTGCGCACGTCCGTCCAGGCGACGTCGTCCTCTGGGCGGTCTTCACCGAGCCATCCACGCTCATCCCGGCGTTCGTCGCCCAGCGGGAGCGGCTGCGGGGCACGGTCATGGCGCACGAGACACCGCTCCTGCCCTTTCCCTGGTTTGACCCCGATTTCGGCGATTATTTCCGAGTTTACGACAACTTCCCGAGCGTGCACACCCGGGAGGCTATCCGGGCGGGCCAGGTAGAGTTCATCCCCTGGCCCTTCGGGCTGAGCACGACCGACCGGGCATTGGTGCGCGACCGGCAGAACTTCTTCGCCCGGCCGGACGTTTATGTCACGCGCGTGAGCGAGCCGGACGCGGACGGCTACGTGAGCTTCGGCACCTTCCCCTGGTTCTACGAAGAGGCGGTGCGCAATGCCCGCCTGGTGATCGGCGAAGTAGATCCAGCGCTGGTGCGCACCAACGCCCGCGCGCCCCTGGCAGACATCGATCTGCTGGTGCCGCCCGCGCCACCTGTATCCGGCCCACGCCGTGCGCTACCGGTGACGCCGCCCGAAGAGCTCGAGGCAGCCCAGGTGATCGGCGCCTACGCCGCCGAGCTCATTCAAGATGGTGACACCTTCCAGGTAGGCGTGGGACCGTCTTCCGAGGCGATGGTCGAATTCCTGCGCGCACGTCGGGACCTGGGCGTTCACAGCGAGCTTATCTTTCGGAGCATCATCGATCTGGTGCGTGATGGGGTGATCACCGGCACCCGCAAGAACCTCCATCGGGGCAAGGTAGTCACTTCTGGCCTCTTTCTCCACCCCGACGATCCTCAGGCCCCGGAGGCGCTGGGGTTCGTCGCCGAGCACCCAGACCTATTTGAGTTCCGGTCCATCGGCTATGTGGCCAATGTAAAGACGGTAGCGGCACACGAGAACATCGTTGCTGTCAACAATATTCTCGCTATTGACCTCACCGGCCAGGCTGTGATCAACAATCTCGAGACCACGCCCATCGCCGGCATCGGCGGCAACTTCGACTTCACCGTGGGCACCCATTACGCCCCGGGCGGGCGATCCGTCTATTGCCTGATCAGTACGGCACGGGGAGGAACTGTGTCGCGCGTCATTCCCCAGGTGCCACACGGCCCGTATGCCGTGGTCTCCATGCCACGGTACATGGTGGACTACCTGGTCACCGAGCACGGCGTCGTCAACCTGGAAGGCAAGAGCCTGCGCGAGCGCGCCCGGGAGATCATCAGCGTGGCCCACCCAGAGTTTCGTCCGGAGCTGGAGGCAGCAGCCCGACGGCTGGACCTACTGTGAAGGGGAGTGAGCCGATGGTGAGCACCCCCACGCTCGTGCGCAGCCGCACCTGTGTGAAGCTGGACACGGGCCGGTTGGCGTTTCGCACGATCGAGATCCCAGAGCCCGGACCGGGCGAGGCCATCGTCCGCACCACGCTGGCCACGGTTTGTGGCTCCGACATCCACTTCCTGGACGAATTCCCCATGCCCCGCGGCGTCGCCTATGTGCCCATGGGGCATGAGGCCGTCGGCATAGTGCACGCGCTGGGCCCCGGCGTGACAGCTTTTAAGGTCGGGGATCGGGTTGTGGCGTCATGTCTGTACGGGTGCGGTACCTGCGCTAATTGTCAACGAGGAGAAATCGCCCTCTGCCTCACGTTCGGCACGATCCCCGGCATCACCAATGCGCTGACCGGTTGCCAGGGGGAGTTTTACCGGGTACCCAACGCCGACCTCAACATGGCACGTGTCCCCGACGGGCTGACCGACGAGCAGGCCATCTTGGTCGGTGACGTGATGTCGACCGGGTTCGCCGCGGTCGAGCGC
>JBHOQW010000103.1:0-9306 GCA_042408665.1 Dehalococcoidia bacterium | reverse complement strand
ACAAGGCGGCGTTTGAGGCGGAAGGGATTCGCGTGCCAACGACGTACGCCACGCACGTGCCCGCCTATCCGGAGTTCTGGCTGGCGTGCCCGCCTATCCGGAGTTCTGGCTGGACCCGCGCAAAGGGGAGCTGGGGGAGGCCTCCAAGAATTATTTGTACGACGTAGCGGAGGCGCGCAAGCTCATCGAAGCAGCCGGCTATACGCCACCACTGGAGATCGATGCCTTCACATCTACCGGCTACACGGGACAGGAGGCAGAGCGAGTCAACCTGGTCATCGACCAGTGGCAGAAGAGCGGGTTATTCAAGATTAACCTTCAGCGGGTGCCTGCTCAGCAATGGACGGCACGGTACTTAATAGAATTTAACTATGCCGGCATTATACCTGATTCGCTCCACGGCGGTGACATGGACTATTTCCTATACAACATGTACCACAGCCAGGGAACTCAAAGAGGGCCCTGGTACGATGCGCGACTGGATGCATTGATCGTGGCGCAGCGGCGAGAGATAGATATCAACCGTCGCAATGATATCATCAAGGATATTCAGCGGTATCTTGCGGCCAAGTTCTATAATTTGGTTCCTGCAAACGGAGAGATACCAACCTATTCCGCTCAATGGCCGTGGGTACGCAACCTGGCCTATTCGGGTACGGATGGCCACCGCTGGTGGCTGGCGCCGGACATGCCGCGACGTAGCGGGTAGCGTAGCGTCGAGCCGGACGGTGCAGGCTTTCGGGGAGCCGGCAGCGATGCTGGACTATGCCATCCGGCGAGTGCTCCTCCTCCTGCTGACCCTGTTTGCGGGGTCAGTCGTACTCTTCGTATCTCTGAAGACGTTGCCACCCCGCGACGCGGTCGAAGTCAAGCTTGGCCCTGACATTATCCGTGACGATCCTCAGCTCGTTGAAGACTACCGGCGCATGCTGGGCATCTACGGCCCACTGCACGAACAGTATCTCCGCTGGGCGATCGGTTTCATCACGGGCGATTGGGGAAAGTCCATGATGACGGAGCGGCCGATCTTCGCCGAGTTGAAGGCGCGCATTCCAGTCAGCATGGAGCTGAGCTTCGTCGCCTTGTTCGTGTCGTGGCTGATCTCCTTTCCGCTCGGCGTCTGGTCCGCCATTCGCCGAGATACCGTTCTCGACGGCGTTGTCCGGACCGCAGCATACGGGCTTGACGCACTCCCCAGCTTTGTGCTGGGGATTTGGCTGCTCACGTTCTTAGCCGTCAACTTTCAATGGGCGCCGCCCGTCTCCTATACGCGCATCTGGGCCGATCCGGTGAGCCACATCCAGGTCATGGCCTTGCCCGCCCTGCTCACGGGCGCGTCGGTGGTGGGTGGACTGATGCGCTACTCGCGCGCGTTCCTGCTTGAAGTGCTGCGCCAGGAGTATATCCGCACCGCTCGCAGCAAGGGCCTCAGCGAACGCGCGGTGATCATGCGTCACGCTCTGCGCAATGTCGCGTTGCCCTTTCTGACGATTGCCGGCGCCCAAGTGCCGCTACTTCTGGCCAGCAGCGCTATCATCGAGGCATTGTTCAGCCTTCCAGGCATGGGTCGTTATTTAGTGACCGCTGCGACCACGTTAGACTACCCAGTTGTGATGAGTACGACGATGTTTTACGGTATGATTACATTAGTGACGCAACTTATCGTCGATCTTGCCTACGCATGGGTTGACCCACGCGTGAGCTACGCTCGATAGACTCGCTTGAGAGAAGATGGCAACAGCAGATTATAGCAGCCAAATTGAGCGAGCGTCAGCACAGAGCGTAAGCGGCAGAGCGCTGTTCCTGAGGATCATTCCGGCGTGCCTCTCTCTTGTGCGCAAAAAGCCGGTGGGGACAATCGGCGCGGTACTGCTGCTAGCTCCAGTGGTGCTGGCCATCGTGTTACCGGGTATCAACCTCGGCCCGTTCTCAACGCCGCGGCTGGCTCCCTATGCCCCTGAGGAGTACCAGCTCGGGCGTGACCTCTTGGAAGGCCCGTCCTTGAAGCACCCAATGGGTACTGACCGCATGGGGCGGGACCTGTTCAGCCGCCTGTTCTACGGGGCACGCCTTTCGTTCCTGATCGCCGCGGGTGTGTTCGCGATCTCTACCGTGCTCTCTTCCAGCCTGACGATGATCTCTGCGTATTACATCCGGAGCGTTGACCTTCTGCTTCAGCGTGTGATAGAGATTGCCGATTTTGTCCCAGGATTAATTCTGCTCGTATCCCTGTTTTCGATCTATGGCGCCACGCCGTTGACAATGGTGCTCACGCTCGGTATACTTGGTGGGATTCAAACCAGCCGCGTTCTAAGATCAGTCGTGATTGGCCTTCGTGTCATGCCATTTATTGAGGCCGCTAAAGTGGTTGGTTGCCGAGATATTCGCATTATTATGCGTCATATTCTGCCGAACACCGCCTATGTGATCATCATCGGCGCCACTAATGCGCTACCACAGGTGATCGTTATCGAGGCAGGACTGGCAATTCTCGGTTTTGGCATCGACCCTGACTATCCCACATTGGGAAACTTACTGAACGCCTCTCGTCAAGACATGCGGGTCGCACCACACTTGGCGATCTTTCCTGGTCTCGTGATCTTTCTCGTTATTCTGGGTGCCCGCCTGCTCGGCGATACGCTGCGGGACGTGCTCGATCCACGCCTCCGCGGTTCGCGCTAACGAAACCGCGGTACCCGGCAGCGCGGCTGAGCCGATGTCGCCGAACTACCCTTGGGCAGCGATCGTCCACTCCACGCACCGGCATCGGCGCTCGGCACCGGCCACGCCAGGGGCTTATCACCGCACCGGCAAGACCGCTCCCTCGCCCCTCAGCACCGACGTCCCGCTCCCTAGCAGCTCAGCAGTACGCCCGGTACGCCGAGCTGCACCATAGCCGGCGGCAGAAAAAGAGCTGTGATAGGCAACCGATGCGAAGAGGTACGCGAGGATCGAGCACGGCGCTGGACGCACCGACTCGGTCTCCAACTCGCCAAGTCCCGCGCGCGACGGCTGCACCTGAATGATCGGGGGCGGCATCAGCCGCCTCCTCCCCACGCCGGCGGCAGGTCGGAGGCGCGCAGCACCCACGCCCGCTCCAGCCGCGGCAGCTCCTCCGCCATCCCCAGCTCGGCCAGGATCGCCGCGGCGTCCGCCCCGGGCCGGCCCGGCGGCTGGCCCAGGCGCATGGGGGTGTCAGACAGGTGTACCGACAGGCCGGGCATGGTGCAGGGACCTGCCCCCGTCACCTCCTGCGTCACGCTTAGGCCGCGCGCTCGCACCGTGGCATCGACCATCAACTCTGCCAGTGACACGACAACCTGGGCGCTGATACCGGCACGACGCAGGCAGGCGACACACTCGGCCGCTGTCCGCTCAGCAAACTCCGCCTCCAGCGCCCGCTCCAGGTCGGCACCGTGCAGACGAGCGACCTCTGGCAGACCCAGCGCCTCTGCCAGGCGTTCTCGCTTGGTCGCGTGCGCCGCCAGGAAGAACCAGCCGTCCCGCCCCCGGTAGAAGCGATACAGCGGACCGGCGCCCAGCGCCGCGTACCCGCGCGGCTCGTCGGCCATATGCCCCGCATAATCCAGCAGGTACGGCGCCTGGTGATAGGTCCCGGCCTGCACGAGGGAGGTACAGGCCCGTTGACCCTGCCCCGTGCGTAGTCGGTGATAGAGGGCCAGCGCCGTGGCGAACGCACCGAGCACCCCGGTGCCGATGTCCACCAGGTTGTACGGCCCGAGCACGCTGGGCAGGGCCGTGCGCTCCATGATGCCCGTCACCGCCTGGCCCTGGCGCTCCCAGCCGCGCCGCGGCGTCCACGGGCCGCCGTAGCCGTAGCAACTGATCGAGGTGTAGATGAGGTCCGGCCGACGGGCCCGCGCCTCCTCGTAGCCGATGCCCAGTCGGTCGGCGGTGCCGGGCGAGAAATTCTCCAGCACTACGTCCGCCTGTTCCACCAGCTTCCAGAACACCCGCTGCCCGTCCAGGGAATCGAGGTCCAGCAGCAGCGAGCGCTTGCCCCGGTTGAGGTAGCCGCCTGCCCCGGCGTTCGGCGCGCTGATCTTGACCACATCGGCGCCAAACTCCGCCAGCAGCCGGCCGCAGGTGGGACCGGCCAGCGCCAGGCACAGGTCCAGCACCTTCACACCCTGGAGCGGGTGCCGCAGCTCCGGCTCGGTGGCAGCCACGTCAGGACGCGCGAGTGGACGGTCCAGCTCGGCCAGAACGTCCTCGCGGTCGGCATCCGCCAGGTGGCGCGGCCCCTGGGGAGCGCCCGGGCTCGCCGTCAGGTGCACCGCCAGGCCCGGCATCCAGGTGGGGCCGAAGACCGGATCATCGAGCTGCACGACCGCGCCGATCTGGCGCGCGTGCTCGGTGTGGAGCCACTCCTGAGCGGTGCGCACGAGGGCGATGGCGGCGCCCGCCCGGTTGCCGATCTCCTCCCACTCCGCGGCTGGACGGGTGAGGAACAGCTCGCGCAGGCGGGCGTGCAGCCGCTCGTTCACCTTTGGGTCGCGGTTGCGGTCCAGGTCCAGCAGCTCCGGCTCCCAGGTGGCGGTGATCCCGGCCACGCGCGCAAACCAGGTCAGGTGCCGCGGGCTGGAGGTGTCAAACTGGACGTAGCGGCCGTCCGCGCAGCGGAAGCAGCCGGCGCCGCGGCCGTGGATGGGGGCCGGCGGGCGCAGGCCCTGCTCCTCGCGGTAGGCGCCGGCGGGGCCGATGAGCGTAAACATGGCGTCGAACAGTGGCACCGTCACGCGCTGGCCGCGCCCGGTGCGGTGGCGGGCGATGAGAGCCATAACGATGCCAGTAGCGGCCAAAAAGGCGGCGAAGGTGGAGGCCAGCGGCAGGGCCGAATAGAACGGTCGCGACCAGTCCCACCCTGGTGGTTCCTCCCCGACCCGCGGCGTGCAGTTGGCGGTGGCGGCGGCGATCACCCCCTCCCAAGCGCGCATGTCAGCGCGCGGGTCGTCGGTGGCAAAGCCGGGCAGGGAGCAGTAAATGAGGTAAGGATTGCGCGCGCACGTGACCTCCGCGCCCAGGCCGAGACGCGCCATCACGCCGGGGCGGAAGTTCTCGATCAGCACGTCCGCCCGCTCCACCAGGCGCTGAGCTACGGCGCGGTCGTCCGGTCGCTTGAGGTCCAGCGCGATACGGCGCTTACCGCGGTTGAGGAAGGCGTCGGCGAGAGCCGGCCAGCGCGGCCCGCCGGGCGGGTCCACGTGGATGACATCCGCCCCCTGGTCGGCCAGCAGGACCGCGGCCAGGGGGCCGGCAAGGTAGTGGCCGAAGTCGATCACCCGCACGCCCGCGAGCGCCCCAGGCATGGCCATCCTCCCCTGTAGGGCGTGGGACCAGTCGCGACGAGAGGGCTGGGGCGCGACGCCGGCAGGCGGGCTGCCATGGCACCCGGTGCGCCCTGACCCCCGCCCGCCGCTACCGCTTGCGCGTGAACTTCTGGATCTGGTGACCGGCGCAGGCCTCGCCCACCCGGCCGGGGCGGATGCCGAAGGTGTACGTCACCTCGGCGACGTACAGGTCACCGTGGGCGTCAACCCAGATACCGTGCGGGGCGATGAAGTTGCCGGGCGCGCAGCGCTCGGTGGAGGAGGCGCCCCAGCGCGCGGCCACCGTGCCGTCCGGGTAGAGCACCGTCACCCGCCCCGGTAGGTCCTCCGTGGCCAGGCCGTGCACGAACGAGCCCTGCCCGGGCTCCACCGGCCGCCACAGCTCGGCCACGTATACCAGCCCCTCCCGGTCGACCACCACGGCGCAGGGGCGCTGCACGTCGGTCCACGCGTCGAGGAACTCGCCGTCCGGGCTGAAGAACTGAATGCGGTCGTTCTCCCGGTCGGCGACGAGCACGCGGCCGTCAGCGGCCACCCAGATGCCGTGCGGCAGGTGGAACTGGCCGGGGCCAGTGCCCGGCTCCCCCCACGAGCGGATCAGCCTGCCGTCTGGGGAGAACTGGTGCACGCGCGCGTTGCCGTAGCCGTCCGCCACGTACAGGTCGCCGTTGGGGGCGATGGCCACGTTGGTGCAGCCGTTGAACGGTCCCGCCGCCCGCTCCACCGTCTCGTTATGGTGGATCTTGGGGTTGGGACGGCGCGGGTTGTAACCGGTGTCGCTGGCCACACCGGGCGTGCCGATGGTCATTAGCAGTTGGCCATCCGGCGTGAACTTTCGCACCACGTGGTGGAAGTTGTCCACGCAGTAGACGGTGTCGTCCGGGCCGATGGTGATGCCGTGCGCGTTGCCGAACACGCCGTCGCCCCACGCGAACAGGAAGCGACCATCGCGGTCGTACACCAGGACGCGGTCCCCATGGCGGGTGTGGAGGTACACTCGGTCCTGCGAGTCGGTGGCCACGGCGGCGACGTCGCGGTGGCTGAATTCGGGGGGTGCCGGCTGCGGCCAGTTCTCAACGAGCTGGAAGGCGATAGTGGCCGTGCTCATCTCCTGCTCCTCTCGCGATCGCGGCTCTACCGACCGCTGCGGCTCACGCCGGCTCCGGCAGCCAGCCCCACGGGTGCGGACCCCACTCCGGCTCGAACACCTCACCCGCCCGGATGGTGAGGACGGGCACCAGCGCCGTGTCGCCGGTGAACTCCTTTTGCGTCGTATCGACGAACTTCCAGCGGCCCCTGACGATCTCCAGCACCGTGATATCCGCCTCGCGGCCGACGGCGATGGCGCCCAACTCGCGCTCCAGGCCCAGCGCCCGCGCCGCGTTGACGGTGGCCATGCGCACCATGTCCGTCACCGTATAGCCGGCGGCCATGAAGCGCCCCATGCACTCCAAGAGGCTGTACACCACCCGCCGCCGGCCCATGGCCGTCAGGTCGCTGCTGATGGTGTCCGGGTGCAAGCCGATGTCCGCCTGCCGGCGGGCGAGGTCGATGCTGAAGTTACCGGCGCCCAGCGCCGGGTCGAGCACCACCCCGCGGGCGCGCGCCTCCTGTAGCTCCGGCACCGGCTGTGTACGCGCCTCGTCGAGCATCACGCCGCCGGGATGCGGCGTGGCCAGGTGGGTGAGGATGTCGCCCGGCTGGAAGCTCTTCAGCAGAAAGCGCGTCACCTCGCCGGCCCGGTGGTAGTCGCCGGCGCGCATATCGCCGATGTGCACCATGAGCGGAAGGCGGTGCTCTCGCGCGATGGCCGTACAGCGGCGCACCAGCTCCTCGCCCTGCTCCTGGGCCACGGGGCCCACTAGCCGCAGCTTGAACCCGCGCACCAGACCGGGGTTGTGCTCGATGCAGGCGGCGATCGCCTTGGCGTCCACGTCCTCCAAGCGGGTGACGTCGGCCCAGTTGGGCATGGTGTGGGCGTAGCTGCCCACGTTGAGGAAGGGGATGATGCGCGTCTTGGCTTTGGGGATGATGTGGAAGCGAAAGACGCCGATGTTAGCCACGCCCACCGAGCCGGCGTCCACCAGGGTAGTCACGCCGGCGCGCACGCCGATCTGGTCCGGATCGCAGCAGCCCATTCCCACGCCCGGGGTGGTGGCCCCGTAGGCCACATGGGTGTGGATGTCGATCAGGCCGGGCACCACGCGACGGTTCGTGCCGCGCACCTCGATCACGCGCTCCGCCTCGGCGGCAGGGATGTCCGGCTGAAGGGCGACGATGCGCCCGGCCGTGATACCGATGTCCAGTGGGCCGTCGATCCCCTGGCCCGGGTCGAGTACGTGACCGCCCTTGATCACCAGGTCATAGGGCATGGCGCCGCTCCTCCTTGTCTCGCCCCCTGTGCGCGCCGCGCGTCGTAGCCCGCCGGATACCGCCGGGGAGTACCGGCTCAGAGCAGGGGATCATATACCACAGTTATTGAACAGTGTGCAAGTTTCTTCGCACGGGCATCCGGCGAAGCGGCGTGGCGCTGCGCGGTACGGGAAGAGGCGCGGGGTCAGGTGGAAGGGGGCGACGGGCTGGCGGCGAGGTGACGGCGCACCATGGCGAGCGTCTCCGCGCGCACGGCGGCTAGGTCGATGCCAGTGGGGTCGAGTACCCACTCGTGGACCACGTTGCGCAGCAGGCCGGCGATCAGCATGGCCTGCAGCTCGGGGTCGAGGTCCGGTCGGATGCTGCCGTCGACGATCCCGCGGGCAATGCGCTCGCTGATATGGGAGCGCGAAGCGGCCGACATGCCGGCCACGATCGGCCGCAGCTCGGGCGCGGCCGCCAGCGACTCGAACAGGAGGACGAGCACCGTGCGCATACGGCCCGTGCCGGCGTCGGCCACCAGGGCGAAGTAGTCCGCCACGTAGCTGAGCACGGCGTCCAGGCCGCGCTGCTCGGCCAGCGGCGGGTGCTGCATACGCCGGGCAAAGCGCCGGTCCAGCTCCTTGGCGACGGCGCGCATCAGCCCCAGCTTGGAACCGAAGTAGTGGTGGGCCAGGCCGCGGCTGTACCCGGCCTTGTGGCCGATCTCGGCCAGGGTGGTGCCGCGGTAGCCTTTCTCGCCGATCAGGGCGATGGCGGCGTCGAGCATGCGCTCGATGGCCACCGCCCGCCGTTCCTCCTGCGTGCGACGACGCACCGGATGAGCCGCGGTCGCGCCCGTCACACGGGCCGCGCGTGCGGATATCTCGCCGACAGCGTGCCGCTCGCTGCGCCTCGCCCTGGGCGATGACTCGGCTGTCACGGGCGCCTCCGCGGCGTGATAACTGCTCGTCTCTATCCTAACCGGTGGACAGATGTACAGGCGAGAGGAGCACGGCACGTCGGCTCTGGCCCACCTACCGAAACCTCACGCCGGCGCAGGTGCAGCAGCGGGCGCGGGAGGTGCTGCCGCAGGTGCTGGACCTGCTGGGGGTGGCGGAAACAGCCGGCAGCGCGGCCGCGGGGAGCTGAGCAACTGACGCTCGGCAGCAGGACCGGCGTGGCCACCGCGCCCCAGCGGCGCCTGGGAGCCCGATGACGGAGCACAGGAGCAACGGCATGACGCAGACCGGCACAAGCGAACTGACGGTAGAGGGGATTCGCAGCGCCCGGCAAGCGATTGAGTACTCCTGGCCCCCTGCGAGGTGACGCCCTTCCCCATCGCGACGGCCCGCCGTCCCTCAGCTGGCCAGCGCCCGCGGAGAAAAAGCGTGCACTCCGTGGTAAAGATACTTGCCATCTTGCCAACAAATCTCCTATCATCGTGCCGCCTTACGCACGAGCTTGGCCAGGCGGGGCCGCCCAACCGAGCTGTGCAACGTGTGGCACAAGTGCAGGCAGCAGGTCGCAGGAGGAGGGAGGAGCCATGGCGACCAAGCAGTTCCGCACAAGTGCAACGCCCGCCCCATCGCGCCGCCGCTTC
>JBHOQW010000057.1:0-2801 GCA_042408665.1 Dehalococcoidia bacterium | reverse complement strand
ATGACCTAGAGCGGGGCACCCAGGAAAACCAGAACAGGCACAAAAGGTAGACTCCCTACGCCTTGCCGCTCGTGCCGCTTGCGCAACTCTACCCCTGGTGCGCCCGGCAGGATTCGAACCTGCAACCAACGGATTAAAAGGTCGCGGAGAGGCGTTCTCCGGCGTTCAGCGGCGTCCAGCGGCGCTGGTGTTGTTCCTGCTCGTGGTTCCAGGCGTTCACACGCGTCCACGGCTGTACGCGCGATAGGGCATCAGATAGGGCATCACCGCAGTGGTCGGACCAGTTCCGGCACGGTGCCCGGTCGCGTGCTCCCGGCCGTGACGGCGGCCGTCAGTCCCGGTACAGGTCATCGGCCGTGGCCGGGGAGACCCCCAGCGCCTGGGCCCGCTCCGCAAGGCGCCGCGCCACCAGTTCCCGAGCGGCCACAAGCCGTGCCTCTACGGCCAATCGGCGATGGCGACAGCGCTTGCCAAAGCGGCCGGCCTCACAATCGCACGTCACCCGGCCTTCGGGCGAGACGCGCACGGTGCGGTAGGCGCCGGGGCGGGACTGGCTGGGCACGAGCACGGCCTGTACCTGCCCGGACGGCTCGGCCACCACGATGACGATGGCGATGGATGGGGACGGCAGGGACAGCGACGCGCTGGCCATCATGACGCTCCGTCTGACGCTGACTCTGGCGCCTCGTCCGCCTCGTCCGGCGCCGTCTCGGTCGGAGCCGGCCGAGCCGGCTCCAGCTCGGAAAGCCGCCGGCGCAGATAGTGCACGAGCACGCTCACGATGGCGAGCTCCTCCAGGGCCAAGCGCCGCCCACGGTTGCCCAGAGCTACGGCCTTGGCCACCCGCTCCAGGCCTTCTCCGAGGACGGCGAGGTACTCGAAGACGGCCGCCTGGATGGGCGGCTGGTCGAGGTCGAGGGCGTGACCGTGGCGGGGAGCCGCTCCGCCACGGTCCTGCCTCTGGTCCTGGTCCTGGTGCTGCCTCTGGTCCTGGCCCCGGCTCATCGGTCGGCTCCTGCTGCTCCATCTGCGTCTGCGCCGGCGTCCGTGTCGTCGTCGGTCGCGGCCAGCTTGAGCAGGGCGAGGCACACGGAAAGGCGCTGGCGGGCGGCCCAGGCCTCGGCTTCGGTCTCGACGAGGCGCTGGCGGGTCGCCCGTTCCGTCTCTCGTAGGCGGCGGTAGTCGGCATCGGCCGCCAGGTCCACCGTGAGGTTGGCCGAGCGTTCGGCCTCATTGCGGCCGGGGAGGCCGGCGAGGATGCGGTGGGCCTTGCGGAGTTCCTGTTCGGCGTGCAGGTCGGCAAGTTCCTGGCGCAGGCGGGCGGCCTCGCCGGTCAGGGCGACGTGGCGGGCAATCAGTACGTCAATCGTCGCCACGGTCTCGGCGATGGGGTCGGGGTCGCGGCCTGCGGCGGGGGCGGCGGGCGTGGGTGCGGGTGCGGTGGTCATGGCGGTGCTCCTTCCTTCTTATTCCTTCTCGACATCCTCGGTGTCGTCGGTGTCGTCGGCGAGCAACCGGGCGAGCGAGACCTCGCCCAAGCGCTCGGCCAAGCGCCGGAGCGCCCACTGCGTCCGCCAGCCGGTGGCGCAGGTGGCGGCCACGCGGCGCTCAAGGTCGGCCAGGCGCTGGGCAAGGCGCCAGGTGTCGCTTTGGAGCAGGTCACAGCGGTCGCAGCGGCGGCACTCGATGGTCATGGCGGCATCCTCCTCGCGGGCGAGCGGGTGGCGGCGGCCTGCGTCAGCACGGCACGGCCACAGCCACGGCCTCGGTCTCGGTCACGGCCGTTGTCGAGGCCTCGGCAAGCTGCTTGGCCAGGCGCGCGGCCAGAAGGCGCGCGTGGGTGCGTGCCAGCGCCACATCCCGCCAGGCGGCCCGGGCCCCCGGGTCGGTGGGGGCATCCGGGCCGTCGGGGTCGGCGCAGGCGAAGCAGAGCGGGCCGGACTCGGTGGCCACGAACGGCGAGGCGACGCGGCCACAGGCGACGCAGGGCGCGGGCAGCGGGCCGTCGTCGAGGATATCGATATCGATGACTTCGCCGGGGCAGGCGGTGTAGAGTAGGCGCGGAACCATCTTCGTCCTCCTGTTGTGTGGTTCCCGTCGGGGCCGGGTGCTCGCATCACCCGGCCCCGGCATGTCTTGGGTTAGGCGACCGCGCCGTAGGTGCGGAGCAGGCGGCGGAGCGCTCGCGCGCGGTCGGTGACGTGCTGGCGCTGCAGGTACTCGATGCAGCCAAGGCAGACATCGAACACCACGCCGTGCACGGTCACGGCGCGCAGGTGGCGGATGGACGACTCGCCCAGGCAGCGGTCGCAGCGGGCGGTCACGTCGGCGGTCCAGGTGGCGGTTGTGGCGGTCATTGCGGTCCCCTCCTGAATCAGTCTGGTGCCACTATAATGCTATCGTGGCACCTTGTCAAGAGGGACGGGCGTTGCAAAAGTATAACAATTGCGATGTCGCGGCACCATGCGGTATGGTGGAAAGGAAGGAGTACGTGACCGATGACCGCTGAGGAAGGCTCCCCGCCCGTGGACCTCACTGCCGCCGCTCGTGCACTGGCAGCCGCGCGCCGACGGGTGGAACGCCGTTGCGCGGTGTGCGGCGCCTCTATCGTCGGTACAGGGAAGCGCCGCTACTGCAGCGAGGCGTGCAAGAGCGCCGCCTACCGCCAGCGCTTAGGCGCCGCGTACTGGGAGCGGCGCCGCGCCCAACGCCAACGCCGCCGCCAGGCCACCGAGAACCCACCACCCCCGGCCGGAGTTTACCCCGACACTGTCGGGGACACGGGGGCTCCGTCCGACGCC
>JBHOQW010000093.1:0-2649 GCA_042408665.1 Dehalococcoidia bacterium | reverse complement strand
GGGCGGCCACCGCCATGAGCGAAGCGCCGCCGACGATCAGAACGGCGGCCAGCCGCCTGGTCACGATGGTCAGGACCGAGGGCCGATAGGTCGCGATCACACCCAGAATCGCTCCAGTTCGTAGAACAACGCGGTGGTGAGTACCGCCGCCAGCAACACCAATCCGTAGACCCGCGCCGACAGCCGGTCGGTGACCAGTCCCAGCACCACCATGGCCAGCAGGTAGACTAGGAACAGCTTCATCGCGCGTCCTCAGCCGCCCAGGGCACGGCGCACGAAGTCCGGCAGGGCCGGCCGCCAGCGGTTCAGCACCACGCCGTGCAGCGTGGTGCCGGCGAGCAACTGGGCCGCCTGCTGCACCGCACGCTGGTCCGTGTGCCCGGCGCGCACCACCAGTACGGTGCCGTCGGCCAGGCGGGCGAGCACCGAGGCGTCGGCGTTCTCCAGCACCGCCGGCAGGTCGAGCACCGTGAAGGCAAATCGCTCGTGGATCGCCTCCATGAGCGCCGTCATGGCTGGCGAGCGGAGCAGGCGTGAGGGGTTATCGTGCCGGCCGCCGGCCGGCAGCACGTGCAGGTTGGCGAGCGCCGTGCGGTGCAGGGCCTCGGCCAGCGGCACCGCGCCGCTCAACACCTCGGTGAGCCCCGGCCCCGCCTCCAGGCCGAAGTCGCCACGAAGCGTTGGGTTGACGAGGTCGGACTCCAGCAACAGCACGTCGCTGGAGTGATCGCTGGCGGTGGCGATGGCGATGGCGGCAGCCAGGGCGCTCCTGCCCTCGCGCCGCAGGGCGCTGGTCACCGCCAGGCTGCGGCCCCGGCCGACCGGCGCTCGTGACCAGCCGCAGAGCGTGCAGATGCGGCGCACGCTATCGACCAGCTCCGCGCGACCGAGTGGCCGCCAGCGCTCGGCCAGCGAGCCGTCGCGGGATGGCGCGACGGGGGCGGCGGGTTGTGGTTTGGCCGTGGGGTGGGCGGGGCTGAGGCGCTGGAGCGGCCGTGTGACACGGAGCATGAGCTAGACTCCTCCGTTGCCTTCTGCGATGTGTGATGGCGGTCAAGAGGTCACCGGCCTGGCGGGCGCCGTGAGGCGCAGGCGCACAGCGTGACGCGGGGCACGCTGCCAGAGGAAGCGCCGGCGGCGCAGCTCCGGGATCTCCTCCAGCACCGGCAGCCCCAGGCCGGTCTGCACGTCGCGTGCGTCCAGCATGGTCCGGTTGGTGAGCACCAGCGCCAGGCCGATCACCCCGCTGAGCAGCGAAGCCAGCACCAGGCCGATCGCCGGCAGCTTGATCAGCGCGAGCCGGCCGCGCGGCACGGGCCTCAGCGGCGGTTGCGGCTCATCGACCACGGTGAAGGCGAGTTGCTGCCCCTCCAGCCCGGCGCGGCCGGTGGCCTGCACCTCTTCGTAGCGGCGCAGCAGGCTGTTGTAGGTCTCCTGATCGTGGTTCACCTGTTCGGTCAGGCGGGCGAGGGTGGGGTCGCGAGCGGTGAGGAAGGGCCCGGCATCCACCCCGGGGCGGCCCAGCTCGGGGTGGGCGGCGAGGTAGGCCGCCAGGTCGGCGCGCGACTTGTTCAGGTTCTGCTCAGCCTGACGTACCGCGCCCGTGTAATACTCGAGGGCCTGGCGGTTCTGGGCCTCCAGCCGCGCCCGCAATTGCGTCTGGAAGCCGGTCAGTACCGCCTGCGCGATCTCGTAGCTCAGGTCCGGGTCGTCCGTTGTCACGGTAACGGTGACAAAGGTATTGCTGGTGGGCAGGGCGCGCACCGCCCGCCAGACGCGCCGCATGGCCCAGTCTTCGCCTTCTGGGCTGTCCATCTTGGCGGCAAGCCGCGTCTGACGAGCGACGTCCAGCGCGAACGTGCGGGTGTGGACGAGGTCGTTCAGGAGCTGGGCCGTGTTGGGGCCGGGGGTGTAGCCGAGGCGGTCATCCTGGTAGAGCGGCCGCGGCTGCTCCACCCACACCACGGCGAACGTCTGCCATTGCTCTGGTCGTGGGCGCAGGGCGAGCGCCAGGCTAAGCGGCAGGATGATCAGCACCGGCAGCAGGATGAGCAGCTTGTGTTTGTAGAGGATTTCAGCGGCGCGCTCCTTCATGGGTGTGGATGACCTCTCTCAGGGTGTGCTGTGGGCGCCACGCCCACCGTAGACCCCGCGCGTCGGGACGGTGTAGACGGCCGGTTGAGGAGCGGTAGAGTTACAATCGGTAACTCTACCGCTCCGGTGTTTGGGGCGGACCTATTTCGGGCTGAACACGACATCGACCCAGTAGTTGCTGGCGCGGTAAGTGTTGGTGGGGAAGCCGCCGCCGCTGCCGTAGCGATACACGCCGTTGCCGCCGTCCACACCGTTGGCCAGCGCCGTGAGTGGGTAGTTCGTCACGCCGGCGGTGGCAAAGGCGTCGTACGTCACGGCGTAGCCGCCCTGGGGGGCGTAGTAGGAGATGACGTAGGTGGTGTTGGCGCTGATCGCCACCGGGGCGGGGAACAGGGCCTGCTGCCAGCCGGAGGCGGTCTCGCCCGTGAAGGTGACGGAGGCGAGCAGTTGGCCGCTGCTGGTCCACAGGTTGCCCACGTGGGGGCCGGGGTTGTTGGGGCCCTTGTAGAAGCGGATACCGGTGATGTAGCCGTCGAGGGCGGAGCGGAACTTGAG
>JBHOQW010000082.1:0-10382 GCA_042408665.1 Dehalococcoidia bacterium | reverse complement strand
GCTGTGCAGCGAGTCGGTGGAGTAGATGGGCGCCGTGCAGCCCTCCACGTAGTGCACGTAGGAGCCGGGCTCGGCGATGATCAGCGTCCGCTCGAACTGGCCCATGCTCTGCGAGTTGATGCGGAAGTAGGCCTGGAGCGGGATCTCCACCTTGACCCCGGCCGGTACGTACACGAACGAGCCGCCGGACCACACCGCCGAGTTGTGGGCGGCGAACTTGTTGTCCGCGGGCGGCACCACCGTGCCGAAGTACTCCTTAAAGATCTCCGGGTACTCCTTCAGCCCGGTGTCCGTGTCCAGGAAGATCACGCCCTGGCGGGCCAGGTCCTCGCGGATGTTGTGGTAAACGACCTCCGAGTCGTACTGGGCGCCGACGCCGGCCAGGAACTTCTTTTCCGCCTCCGGGATACCGAGCCGGTCAAACGTGCGCTTGATATACTCCGGCACGTCATCCCAGTTGCGGACGTTGCGGTCGGACGCCTTTACGTAGTAGTGGATCGACTGGAAGTCGATCTCGTCCAGCATGGGGTTGTTCGCCCAGCGCGGCATCTCTTTCTTCAGGAAGATGTCATACGCGCGCAGGCGGAACTCGCGCATCCAGTCCGGCTCGCCCTTCAGGTACGAGATCTCCTCCACGACCTCGCGGCTGAGGCCCGGTTTAGACTGGTAGACCGGCTTCACATCGTCGTGGAAGCCGAACTGGTACTCGCCAACGATGTTGGCTGCCTGGATCGTCATCAGCGCACCTCTGCTACACCGTTGCCGGTTCCTCTTCCGCGCGGTAGGGGATGCCCAGTTCGGCCATGATCCGCTCGTAGCCGTGGTTCTCCACCTCCAGCGCTAGCTCCTTGCCGCCCGACTTGACGATGCGGCCCTGCACCAGCACGTGGGTGAAGTCCGGCTCGATCAGGCTCAGAATGCGGTAGTAATGGGTGATGAGCAGGATACCCGGCTTCGGCTCCTGCTCGGCCACCTGCTTGATCCCCTCCGCCACCGTGCGCAGGGCGTCCACGTCCAGGCCG
Organism: Dehalococcoidia bacterium; assembly: GCA_042408665.1. Taxonomy (GTDB): domain Bacteria; phylum Chloroflexota; class Dehalococcoidia; order CAUJGQ01; family CAUJGQ01; genus CAUJGQ01. Next base: position 9,360 of record JBHOQW010000082.1, on the reverse strand, counting down.
GAGTCCGTCTCATCGAGGATGGCGACCTCCGGCCGGAACAGGTGGAGCTGCAGGATCTCCGCGCGCTTCTTCTCGCCGCCGGAGAAGCCTTCGTTCACGTACCGGCGGGCGAACTCCTGGCCCATCTTGAGCAGCTTGAGCGTCTCTGTGAGCCGCTGGCGGAACTCCCGCACCGGGATCTCGCGTCCTTCCTTGGCGTTTAGGGCCTGGCGGAGGAAGTTCACCATCGTGACGCCTGGGATGGCCGTCGGGTACTGGAAGGACAGGAACATCCCCGCCCGCGCCCGCTTGTCCGGCGACCAGTCCAGGATGCTCTCACCCTTGAAGCGGATATCGCCGCTCGTCACCGTGTAGCGCGGGTGGCCCAGCAGGACGTTGGCCAGCGTGCTCTTGCCGGAGCCGTTGGGCCCCATGAGCGCGTGGATCTCGCCCTGGTTTACCGTCAGGCTGACGCCGTTCAGGATCGGCTTACCGTCGACGGATACGTGAAGGTCTCGGATCTCCAGCGTCGGGACGCCGTTGTCGCTCATCAAACGTGTACCTGCTCTCGTGCGTTGTGCCGGTGTGGCCCTTGCCGCCTCATTGAATCACCGCCAGCTCTTCCCCCTGCCGCGGCCGGATGACGTACTCGCAGCAGCGGGCGCCGTCCACCATGCGGCCGACCTGCTCCACCTCGGTGCCCAACAACAGGGCGATGGCCTGCCGTTCCGAGCCGCAGAGCTGGTGCGCCACCATCGCCGCGCGCCGGTGCGGGCAGGTGGAGGTGTAGAGGTGGATACCGTCCTCGCGCTTCTCCCACCCCTCCACGAAGCCCTCCTGGCGCAGGGCCGCGATCAACGATTGCACCCGCTCCTCGAGCGTCGCCCCCCGCACCTGGGCGCGGTAATCCTCGGCCAGGTGCTCGGCCAGCCGCTCCAGCAGCGCCTCCAGCATCACCCGACGGCCGTCACCGGCCGGCAGAGAGGCCGCATCCACGATCAGCCGCTCCAGCAGGCGTGCATAGCCGGTGGCTGCCGCCTCCTGGGCCTGCTCCGTCAGCCGGTAGGCGAAGTACGGCCGGCCTAGGTGCCGCTTCACCGGGCGGTACGCCACCATGCCCTCGGCCACCAGGATGTCCAGGTGCCGGCGCACCGCAGGGGCGGCGATGTCCAGCTCGCGCGACAGCTCGGCCACCGACAGCTCCCCGTGCCGCCGCAGCAACTCGATGATACGCTCGCGGGTCTCTTTCATGGCTCGGTCACCCGGCGCTGCCGGGGCTCGCTCGGCGGGAACAGGCGGTCATCCCTATTGAACCACATTGCGCTGCTTTTTGTCAATTAATGTTTCTAAAGTTGCGCAACGCGTTCACGCCCGTGGTGGGCACGCTATACTGGCGCAGGCCCGCGGAACGTTCAGGCCGCTACCCAACCGGGTGATGCGCGGCCGCCCGCGGCGGGGAACGATGCGGATCGGCTGGTTCGGAGCGGAGGTGCGATGACGGAGCCCACCCGCCCGCTCATCCTGGCGGTCGATGACGAGCCGGACATCCTGCGCATGCTGGCGCTGGCCCTGGCGGAGGACGGGTTCCAGGTGATGCCGGTCCGCCGCGCGGCGGATGTGGTGCCGCTGGTGCGGGAGCGGCGGCCGGCGTTGGTGCTGCTGGACATCATGCTGCCCGAGAAGAGCGGGCTCGAGCTGTTGGACGAGATCCGCGCCTTCTCCGCGGTGCCGGTCATCTTGCTCACCGCCCGCGGCTCCAACAAGGACATCGTCGAGGGGCTGGAACGCGGCGCCGACGATTACGTCCCCAAACCGTTCAACCTGGGCGAACTGGCCGCCCGTGTGCGCGCCGTCCTGCGCCGCGCCGGTCCGGAGAGCGCCGCTTTAGGCGTCGCCGAATTTGGCCGTCTCAAGGTGGACTTCGTCCGCCGGCTGGTGACGGTGGACGGGCGACCGGTGCACCTCACGCGCAACGAGTGGCGGTTGCTGGAGCAGTTCGTGCGCAGCCCGGGACGGGTACTCAGCCACGAGGAGCTCTTGACGCGCGCCTGGGGCCCGGAGTTCGCCGAGGATGTGGACTACCTGCGCGTGTGGCTCAGCCGGCTGCGGCGCAAGCTCACCGACGCCGGGCTGGAGGGGAACCTGATCCGCACCGCCTCCGGGATGGGGTACGCCTTCGGTCTGGAGCAGATGGCGGGCCGCGAGCCTTCCACGCCGTGAGCCGGCCTACCGCCGCCCGCCCAGCGCCGGCGCCTGGGCACCCACCCACCAGATCGTCACCGCCGGGTTGCGATACACCGCGTGGCCCAGCCGGTCGAATTTGGCCAGGCCCTCAGTGCCGTACTGTGCCGCCTCCAACCGTCCGGCGATGACGTAGTCTACCCCGTACCGGCGCAGGAGCGCGCGTGCCGTCTCCTCGTCGGTGGTGCGGTAGATGGTCTCCACGTCCGCCGCCCGCGCGGCGATGCGGCCAGCCACCGCCGCGTAGTCGCGCCCGCCCCGCTCCTGCGCCTCATGGAACGGCCAGCCCAGCACGGTGGGGAGGCCGGTGCGCGCGCTGAACCGGCCTGCGAGCGAGTAGTCGTTGCCCACCGCCTCCAGCAGGAGCGGCCGGCCGGTGAGGGTGCGGCGCAGCCACTCTACCGCCGCGTACTCGTGCGGGTCGGTCACGCGCAGCGCCGCGAGACCGTCCAGCGTCATGGGCGCGCGGAAGCCCTCGGTGCGGTTGAAAGCGGCGGTGATGGGGTACACCAGCGCCAGGAGGAGCAGCGCGCCGGCCACGGCGAACCAGAGCGGCGCCCCCAGCCGGCCACGCCGAGACCGGGCGCGCCGCCAGGCGGTGACGGCGTCGACCAGCGCCGCCCCACCGGCCGTGGCCAGTAACAGCCAAGCGGTATAGGAGAACTTGAACAGCGTGTTGGTGCGCGTGGCCTGCGGTTCCTTGACGTAAAACAGCTCCACCAGATGGGTGAGCGCCAGGCCGGCGGTGAGGGCGAGCAGCAGGTACAGGCGGCCGGAACGGCGCACGCCGGCCGGCCGGCGCGCCTCGGCCAGCAGCGCCAGCAGACCGAGAAACACCACGGCCAGCACCACACCCTGGACCAGCCAGTAGCTGCCGCCGGCCCACCAGGTGGCGCGGGCGTGCAGCTCGCTCAGGGCGGCGCCGGGGTCGCGGTGGACGCCACTCACGGCCGCCAGCCACAGGGCAAGCGGCGCCAGGGTAATGCCCAGGGCCGGCCAGCGATCGGCGGCCGGCGCGCGCCAAACCCGCGCCCGCCCGGCCTGCACCAGCACCGCCCCGGCCGCCACCACCAGCAGCGGCCCCCAGAAGATGAGAAAGTGGTGGGGCGGCAGCACCATCCCCTCGCCGTTCACCACCGTCGGTGGGTTGGTCAGCTCCGCCGGGGCGATGCCCTGCGTGGCGGCGCGCAGGTGCAGGAGCAGGGGCACGTCCAGCAGGAGGGACAGGGCGGCCGGCACCACCGTGATCGCTACCGCGCGGCCCGGACCGTCACCTCGGGCCAGGGCGGCGGCGAACAGCAGTGCCAGAAACACCGGCTGGTCCCAGGAGTTGGTGAGGGCCAGCATGGCGTTGAGCGCACCCAGGAACAGGAGCTGCCACGGCCGGTGACGGAACGCGGCCCACGACGGCGCCTCGGGCGCACGGAGCAGGTGCAAGACAGCCGTCAGGCCCAGCAGGGAGAAGGGCAGCACCAACACGTGGGCATGCAGGTCGCCGAGCATAAAGCTGAAGAAGGGGAACTCCAGCACGTTCCAGACGGACCCCAGGCGGGTGGCGCGCCACCAGAACCAGAACCCGTCCGGATACCAGTGCTGCGACGGCATCGGGCCGGTCAGGCCCTCGATGCCCAGCCGCTGATAGAAGGCAGATGAGCCCCAGCCGTGCGCCGCCGCTAGTTCGAACACGCCCTCCAGGTTGCCGAGGAGAAGGAGGAGGACCACGCTCATCACCCCGGCGGCGATCGCGGCAGTGCCAGGGCCTGGCCGACGGCGGGCGCGCAGGGCCAGCGCCAGGTTGGCGCCCAGACCGAAGGCGCCCACCGCCGTGAGGGCGCCGGTGAGGGCCACGCCCAGGTTGAACGCCACGGCCGGCTCGGTGGCGGCCAGCTTGGTGAACAGGGCCACCACCAGGTAGCCGCCGTAGTAGTAGCTCATCGGCTCGCCCGCGAACCACGGGTCGGCGGCCGGCATGCGCGCGCTGCGCAGCACGCCGTTGAAGAAGGCGAACTCAAAGGGCTTCTCGGTGCCCTCGATGGCGGGTGCGTAGGCGCGGAACGCGGCTAGCCCAAGGAGGAAGAGGGCAAACACGATCTCGCCGGCCACCAGCAGGCGCCGGCAGGCGCGCAGGTGCGTCAGGACTCCCTCTCGGTCGTGTGCCACGAGCGCCACGGCGCCGGCGCCCAGGGCGGCCAGCAGGAACAGCGCCGTGCCGGCGGTGAACGGTGCGACGCCGAGGGTGGCCAACCACCACATGGGGAAGACGACGAGGAGCAGCCCGAGCGCGCGGGCGGCGGTCAGGCCGCGATCGGGCAGGAAGGGGAACAGCCGATAGGCGTACGGGACGGCGATCAGGCCGATGAGGGTGGCGGCGAGCCACCAGCGCAGCACATCGAGCATGGGCCACCGTGCGGCAGGGGCTGCACCCATCTTAGGCCTTGGTGGCGGCCGCTCCAACTCAATCGTCGCTGGCACGGTGCGGTGGGTGGCTGGTAGCCTGTCGGGTGCAGGGTCCAGCCCGCCGTTCCCCAGGAGACCACCGATGAGCGCCACACCCGTTCCCGCAGCGGCCATCCGTCGTCGGGCCCGCCCCGCGCCGGCGAGCGCAGGTCTGGACCGGGCGCCCGTGCCGCTGGTCCTGGCGGGCCTCGGTCTGCTGGTGGTGTACCTGGCGGCCACCGTGCGACTGGCCCTGCCGCGCTACTTCCCCGGCCCCGGCGTGACCGTTGGCTTCACGCAGATGCTGGGGCCGGACCGAGCTTGGGTGTCCTTTCTCTATATCGCGATGGCCGTGCTGACGTTCGCGCTGTACGGCGTGGCCGTGATCACGGTGTGGCGGTCCCGGGATACGGTCTCGCCGGCCGTGCTGGTCGCCTTCGCCGCGCTGTTCGTGCTTGTGCTGGCCTTCATGTACCCGCCCACGGCCATGGACCTTATCCACTACCACGCCGACGCGCGCACCTTCTGGGTGTACGGTGATAACCCGCTGGTGGTGCCGCCCAGCGCGCACCCCTACCCCGTGGGCATGAGCTGGGCGGACCGGCCCTCGGCGTACGGCCCCTTCTGGTCGCTCCTCACCGGCCTGGTGGTGCTGCCCACCGGCGACCACTTCCTCGCCGGGCTCATCGGGCTGAAGCTCCTGGCCGGGGCGTTCGGGCTGGGCTGCGCCTGGGTAGTGTACCGCATCGCCGGGCGGCTGCGGCCGGGGTGGGAGCGGGTGGCGCTGGTGCTGTTTGCCTGGAACCCGTTCGTGCTCCACCGCGTGGCCGCGGGCGGCCACAACGACATCGTCATGGCCTTTTTCGCCCTGCTGGCGCTGGAGCGGGCCCAGCGCCGGGCGTGGGTGACCGCCTGCACAGCGCTCGCCCTCTCCGTGCTGGTCAAGTACGTCTCCGCCCTGCTGGCGCCGCCGCTCCTGCTGTACGCCTGGCAGCACGCTGGGGGCGATGCCCGCGCCCGCCTGCGCGCCCTGGCGCCGGCCGTGGGTGTCGCCGCGCTGGTGACGGTGCTGGTGTACGCGCCGTTCTGGCAGGGTTGGGACACCTTCGCCACGGTGCGCGAGCAACTGGGCAGCGCCCAGTTCCTCATCACCTCCATACCGCTGCTGGTCCAGTACCGCCTGCTGCCGCTGATGTCCCCTGAGGACGCCGCCGCCACGGCGCGTACGCTCACCACGGCGATCTTTCTGGTCCTCTATCTGCCGCTCGTCTGGCAGGCGCGCCGCGACCCCGTGCGGCTGGTAACGTCGAGCGCGACGGCGCTGTTCCTGTACGCCGTGGTCGCCGCCGGCTGGTTCCGACCCTGGTACATGCTCTGGACGCTGCCGCTGATGGCGGCGCTGCCCGGCACCTGGTTCACGCCGCTGTTGCTCGCCGTCTCCTTCTTTACCAACCTGCCGGACTTGGTGGAGCAGTACAGCATGTACTGGCGCTGGCTGGCCGCCGACTCATGGCGACAGGTGTCGGCGCCGGTGCTGCTCGCCTTCTGGCCTGCCCTGCTGGTGTGGTACTTCGGCCTGCTGCGGTTCGCCTCCTGGCACTTCGACGCACCGCGGCGGACGTGTCCGGAGCTGACCCCATGACTGCCGCCGCCGACATTGCGCCGCTGCTCTCGCTGGTGATCCCCGCCTACGACGAGGCAGCCCGGTTGCCCGCCACGCTGGCGGCGGTGCGCGCCTTCTGCACGGCGCACCCGGGGCCGTTGGAGGTGGTGTTCGTGGACGACGGCAGCCACGACGCCACGCCGCACCTGCTCGCGGCGGCGCGGGCCGAGATGCCGCCCGGCGCCGCGCTACGCGTGCTGCGCCACCCGGTGAACCAGGGCAAGGGAGCAGCGGTGCGCACCGGCTGCCTCGCCGCCCGCGGCCGCTACGTGGTGTACGCCGATGCGGACCTGGCGGTGCCGCTGGACGAGGTAGACCGCATCGTGGCTGCCCTGCGGGATGGATGCGACGTGGCGATCGGCACCCGCGTCCATCCCGGTGGACGAGACATGCGCGCCTCGCAGCCCTTCGCGCGCCGTATGGCGGGGCGGCTGTTCACCGCCGTACGCCGCTGGCTGGCTGTGCCGGATATCGTGGACACGCAGTGCCCGATGAAGGGCTTCCGCGCGGAGGCCGCCCACGCCCTGTTCAGCCGCCAGCGCCTCACCGGCTGGACCTTCGACGCCGAGCTGCTCTTCCTGGCCCGGCGGTTGGGGATGCGTATCTGCCAGATCCCGGTGCGCTGGCGCCACGTGGAGGGCTCCAAGCTGCGGCCCGGCCCTCGTCTGGCGCTGCGCATCCTCGGCGACCTGCTCTGGATGCGCCTGGTGCACCTGCCGGGCGTGCCGCTGCCCGGGACGCGCGCCGCGCGCGTGCGGTGACGGAACGGTGTGGACCACAGTCTCCCGCTCGGCCCCGCACGCCGGAACCGCGCCGCCCGACGCGGAGTGGCAGCGGCTGCTCCGCCGTGCGGGCGCTGTCGTGCTCATGCTGGCACTGGTCGGTGGGGCGGCGCCGCGGATCTGGCTGGCCCTCTTCGACCAGGGCATCTTCTGGCCAGACGAGATCTACCAGAGCCTGGAGCCGGCGCACCGCCTGGCGTTCGGCTACGGGTTGCGCTCCTGGGAGTTCATCGAGGGGGCCCGGAGCTGGGCCTTTCCGGGCATCCTGGCCGCGGTCCTGCGCGCCTGCGCCGGCCTCGGCATTGACAGCCCAGACGGCTACCTGGCGGTGGTGCGGCTGCTGTTCGCCGGCATCGGCGTGGCCACGGCGTACGGCTGTTACGCGCTGGCGCGGACGTGTGGCGCCACGCCGCTGGCGGCGGCCTGCGCGGCGGCGCTGTGGGCGCTGGCGGCACCGGCCATCTACTTTGCGCCCCGTGCGATGAGCGAGACCGCCTCCGCGCTGCCGGTGGTGTTCGGGTTCGCCCTGGCCCTGCGGCGACCCTCGTTCCCGGTGGCCGGCGCCGCGCTGCTGGGCCTGGCCGCGGCGCTCAGGCTGCAGAACGCGCTATTCTGTGCCGGGCTGCCGGCCCTACTGGCCGCGCGGCGTGAGTGGCGGCAGGCGACGGTCGCCGCCGCTGTCCTGGCCCTGTGCGCCGGCGTCTACGGCCTGCTCGACCGCCTCACCTGGGGCGGCTGGTTCCACTCCGTAGAGTTGTACCTCCGCTTCAACCTGATCGAGGGTCAAGCCGCGCGCTGGGGCGTGAAGCCGCCCTGGGAATACCTGCGGCTGCTGTGGACGTCGATGGGCGGCGCCGGAGTGCTGCTCGTGGCGCTGGCCGCCTGCGCTTGGACGCGGGCGCGTGGCCTCCTGCTCGTCACGGCCGGTTACCTTTCGTTGCATTCACTCACGCCGCACAAGGAGCTGCGCTTCATCCTGCCCGCGCTGCCGCTGCTGTGTGCCCTCGCGGGGGTAGGTATCGCGGGGATGGCGGACCTGCCGCCCCTGCCGGCCGCGGCTCGGCGTGTCTTCCCGCTGACCGCCGCCCTGGTCACCCTGCTGGCGGCGACGGCCTCGGCGGTGGGCCTGCCGGGGCTCACCTTCGGTGACCTGGGCCAGTACGATCAAAATCCGCCCGGGCCGAACCTGTACTACAAGCCGCACGCCAGCGCCTTTGACGACGGCGGGCCGGTGAACCGCCTGCTGCTCGCCGCTCACCGCCGCGCGGACCTGTGTGGGCTGAAGGTCGAGACGGTACCCCTCACCTGGACCGGGGGCTATACCTATTTGCATCGGGACGTACCGTTGTATCCGCCGTGGGGGCCACCGCCGGAGTCGGGCTTCTTCAACTACCAGATCACGGCCGTGCAGGATGTCGCCGCGGGGGAGGTGGTGGCGGTGGACGGCGAGTACGCGCTGGTTCGCGTCCGGGAGAGCGGCTGCCTGGCGAACCCCGGCTATGAGCCGACGGTCGAGCACCGGTGCGGCGCGGCTGGCCCCTGCCGGCGCCCAGGAGCCAAGGAGAGGGGGTATGGAGTGTGAGGCCAACCCGGCGCGGCTGACGGGCACGTGGGAGCGGGACCCCGGGCACTTCCCGCTCCCGCTCACCCCCTCCTTTGCCTCGCTCTACCTGCTCTGGCAGGACGCCGGCCTGACGGCCATGTTTCGCGAGTTCGGCTACCTTGCCGGCCGAGCGCGGTCGGTGCTGGTCGGAGGTCACCTGTACGTGCGGGTGGCGCCGGTCGGCGGGTGGGTGCCGCCGGACTGGCTGGCGCCGCTGGCGATGCGGCTGTGGTGGCTTCACCCGCCGGTGGCGACGCGGGTGCGCCGCAGCGTGCGCCGCCTGCGCACCGGCTACGCCGAGCGCATGATCGAGCGTTGGTACCAGCGCTGGCGGCCGCAGGTCGAGCGAGAGCTGGCCACGGCGGTGACGACCGACCTCTCCGCCGTGGACGATCGCGCGCTGCTGCGCCATTTCGACGCGGTGTGCCAACTCGCGGGGCGGAACGTGACCCTGCACTTCCGCTTGCACGGGGCGATCGCCCCGGCGATGGAGCGGTTGGACGAGCTGTGTCGCATGCTGCCGGCGCTGCGCGGCGTGCGGGCGGCAGAGCTCGTGGCCGGCCTCTCCACCGAGTCCAGCGCGCCCGGCCGCGCCCTGCGCGCGCTGGCGGCCTGGCTGCGCGCGCGTCCCACCCTGCTCGCCCGCGCGCGGGCGC
>JBHOQW010000074.1:0-1850 GCA_042408665.1 Dehalococcoidia bacterium | reverse complement strand
GGGCGGCGGGGGCGGTGGTGGCGGCACCTGGGCACCGTCAGGCGCTACCGAAACCGAAGCGGCCGCACGGCTGCGGGAACTGCTCCGACCAAGGCTCACCACGTGGCAGGCCTTGCCCGGTCTGGTTTCATGGCAGGCCTTGCCCGGTCTGGACGGCGGTAGCCTGTCATTGGCGGACCGGTCCCGGCTGGCCGCGATGCAATGGGCACGGGACCAGGGCCTGGACCCCGAGAGCCCGGCCTTCTGGGTGCCACGGAAGTACGGGGCCGACGGGGCCGGTGGAGGTGCACGATGACCGCGGCGCCCAGGTGGCAGTGGCAGCGGGCGGAGTGGAGCAAGGTGACCGACGGCATCCACGCCCGCCGGCGGGCCAGGGCGCGGGAGGCCTTCAACGCGCTCCGGCGGGAACAGGCGCTGCGCCGGCGGCAGGCGCTGTGGGAGTGCATCAACCGCCTGAGCGACGGTGGCCGGCGGCCGGTGCGGGCCGTGGACGTGTGGCGGGCGTTCCAACAGGAGTGGGTTTGTTGCGTGCGCACGTTCTGGGAGGATTGGCGCTGGCTCAAGGAGCGCAGATTTGCGTTCCCAAGTCGCGCACTGCAACGGACGGAGCGAGCGTCCCAAGCGGCGACGCACCGCAGCCTGTGGCTCAGCCGGTACGCGGCGCTGGCGGCGGCGGTGGCGCGGTATTGCTCACCGGAACAACAGCACGCCGTCCAGCGGTTGGCGGCGCAATTGGTCGAGCAGTGGACACCGCTCCCACGGGCGGGGGCGGTGTTCGATGGGCGGGAGGCGTTCGTGCCGGTGGTGCCGGGGGCAGGACCGTCCCCGGCGTCTCCGGCGTCTCCGGTGTCCCCGGCACCCCGGCACACCGGGGCGAGCACCCCGCCCCCGGCGTCCCTCACCCCCGAGACACCCGAGGCGCCGCGGGTCGGCCGGCCGGCCGAGTTCTCAGGGCAGCCCGGCACGGCCGCACGGCTCGTGCGCCAGCCCCACCACCCGCGCCAGGCGCCGCGGGAGCGGGAGCGGGAGTGGTGGGAGTCGTAGCCCGCCCGCCATCCCCAGCGGCTCCGCGTAGTTCGTGTACGAAGTGTTTTCTCCAAGGGCGCTCGGTGTGGGTGAATGACCCCCGGCCCTGCCGCTGGCCGGTCGTCCGCCGGGCTCCTGGCCCACCCCCGGGGGTGGGTCGCGCGTGGGTGGCGCACGACTGCGCTGGTGTGCGCGACGAACGGTGGCGGCGGTGGTGGGTGGAGGCGCCGTGGTGGGGTGGCGTGGTGAGGCGCCTCACTCGGCGGCGCTTGTGGGTGACGTGCGACGGGCGGCGCGGCGGCGGTAGTAGCCAGCCAGTGCGGCGTGACGGTTACAGCAGTACTGCTTCCGCACCGTGCCTTCAATGGGTGCGCCACACCCCGGCAGCGCGCACACACGCTGCACCCGCCGCCGCAGGGCCGCCAGTGCCCGGCCGGCGGCGCTTCGTTCTGGGTCCACGTGTTCCCGTTCCCGCTCAACCCGTGTGGTCATCGGTTCTCCTCCATACCACCCAGACCGTAGCACGGCGCCATCACGGAACGCAAGGTGATAGACGCCGCCAATGGCACGGCGGGTGTCGCATCGAAACGTTTAATGAAGAAAACCCGCCTGAAGTGCTTGACACGCGCTTCTTCTTGCGTATCATGTAGTCAGCCAGAACGATGGAGGTGACGTGATGACCGCCCAGACCACCACCACCCGCCCGGCCAGCATCGAGGAGGCGCTCGCCCGCCCCTGCGGCTGCGGCGCCCTCGCCTGGACCTGCCTGGCGCCGTACGGCCGCATCGGCTGCGCCGAGTGCGGCGCCTGGTACTCCCGCCCCT
>JBHOQW010000054.1:0-19583 GCA_042408665.1 Dehalococcoidia bacterium | reverse complement strand
CCACAGCGTACGCAAGGCTCCGGGTCGGGCGTCTGGGCCGACACGTCAGCCGCCCAGCGCAGGTACTCTTCCTGCTCGGTTGGGGGAAGCTCGCTCAAGTGGGTGAACGGCCGGGCAGCCTGGGCGGCCGCAGCGGCCAGGTCCAGCACGGGCGGGTTCAGGGCAGGGGCGGCCGGGCCGGGCTCCGGGCCGTCCCCATCGCCATCGCCACCCTCGCCGGCCGGCCCCAGGGCGGAAAGTGCTGCCGCCTTGGAGCCGTGGAACACGCCGTAGAAGCAGGGGTCGCAGAGGATGCCGCCCGCCAGCTCCACGCCGTGCGGGACCGGCGCCACCGTGGTCTCGCCACCGCAGCGGATGCAGGCCGCCGTCTCCTCAACCTCCCAGCGCTCCGTCACCGTCACCATCACTCGTGCCTCCCGTCAGGATTACATTCTGATGATAACCGGATATCGTCAGGATATCAACCCCTGGTGCGTTGCAAAAGTGTTACATTTGCCGCTTGCGTCAGAGCCGTGAGTGCCGATAGCGTAGGGGCGGGGGGCGATGGTCTCGGGCGCCTGGAGATAGGGAGCCGGAGCCAGAACCGGAACGGGAGCACACGGCCGATGACGCACAAGTGCGGCGAGAATGGACAGGAGCAGGCGCCGGGGCCGCCGCTTACGCCTGAGCAGTTGTCGGCGTGGGGACGCTATGCGGCCAGCCGACGCCGAACGGTCGCCACGACCTGTGTCGTTTGTGGGAATCCCATCACCGGACTCAGGCGGCGGAAGTACTGCTCCGGTGCCTGCCGCACGAAGGCATACGAGCTGCGTCGCCGGCAGACTCGGCCGGACCCGCCATCCGCTTGAGCGCAGCCTGCTCAGCCTTCACCCGCATCGCCTCTTTCCTCTGCGGGCCCGAGAGCGGACGGCCCGCCAGCGGGCCAACCAGGCGGACCAAACCACTCGATGAAGTCACCAGGGCGCAGCAGCACCAGCGTTTCACGATGGCGCCGGCCCGGTTTGTGCCGCACCACGGGGTGGCAGGGCAGCGGCCGTGGGGCGCGCCAGGGCGCCACGCTTGTGAAACGTGTCACGAAAAAACCGGACAGAAAACCGGACAAAAACCGGACACGCTCGGCGCTGTCCGGTTTTTTCGTGAAACGCGTCACAAAAAAACCGGACAAAAAAACCGGACACTATTAAGAAAAAGCTGTCCGGTTTTTTGTCCGGTTTTCGCCCCGTGGGCAGGGGCCACTGCACCCTGCCCCATGCCCACGGGGTGTCCGGTTTTCTAAAACCGGACACGTCCGGTTTTGTCCGGTTTTCGCGGGCGCACCACGGAGCTGCTGCCCGCCGCGGTGCGGGCGTGGGAGCAAATGGAGACCTCCCACGGCCCGGGGGAATGGGGGATGGCGCCGTGTGGCGAAATCACAACATTCTCCTCCCAAGGGGTTGACACGTATGCCATTGGCATACTATGCTACGACTGTAGCAAGATTGTGATACGGAGGTGCGCGATGGCGCTGGCGATGCTGTATGAGGGTGGGACGCGGAACGGCGCGCAGGGGATGGGCCGCCGTGGCGACGAGTGCGCGCGCTGCTATGGCGGGCGGCTGACGCGCACGGTGGCGCCGCCGAGCCTTGGGAAGACGCTGCTGGTGTGCGACGTCTGTGGCCGGCGGTATGACCCGATGAACTAGCCGGGCAGGTGGGGCGCGCATACCGACCACGCGCGAAACCCTAACTTTGTGGAGGTGCCACGATGGAGTACGCGACGATCACCCATCCGGAGACGGGCCGGGAGGTCCGGGTGATGGCCTGGCGGGTGGAGCCGCGGGCCGTGGTGGAGGCGTTCCGCACGGGGCGCTTCCAGACCGCCCAGGACCTCGGCCTGGCGCTGCTGGGTGACGACGAGACGGTGTGCGCCATGGCGCACACGTCCCACGGTGACGCCGCCGACACGAACGTTGCCCTCAGGGTGTTCGAGCACGCCCTGGACTGGGGCCTGGGGCTGCGCGCCTGGGGCTTCATCGTGGCGGCTGCCCGGCTGGGCAAGCTGCCGAAGCCCTTCCGCGTGGCGGCCGACCGCTCCGGGAACGTGTACCTGATCGGTGCCTCCGGGCGGGTGTATGCCGACCCGCCCAGCACGGGCCGGCGCCGGTGACCGAACCGGTCCGGCTCGAGCCCCTCTGCCCCACATCAGAGGACATGCGCGATAGCGTCGTGAGATAGCAACCGTGACTCGGACCTGCTCCTGCCCCACACGCGACCGATCCTCCGCCTACTCCGCACGGACGGCCCCGCGGCTCCGGCCCCCCGGCCCGCTGAGTCCTGGTACCGATGTTCACAGCGGGCCGGGGGGTAGACGCCGCCGGGGCGGCCTCCTCGACCTCTCTGACCTGCTCAAGGCGCACCAGGATCTGACCCCACGATGACGCCACGCGGCCCCTGCTCCGCTCGGAGCTGCTGCCCGCTCCGGCACCGCCGGGGTGAAACGGGCCGGGGATGCCACCGACCCGACGTCCGAAAAGTTGCGCGAAACGCCCGTCGGAGGGCTTGACGTGTATGCCATTGGCATAATATGCTACGAATGTAGCAAGAATGAGATGCAATGGAGGTGTACCGATGGTGGGCGCGGTGGTGACGGTGGAGCTGCGCAAGGGGACCTACACGGTGGACCTGCGCGGCGAGGGGACGGGCGTGGTGCGCAGCGCGCGCGGCGCGCACGTGGTGGCCGGGTGGCAGTGTGACTGCCGTGGGTACCACTACCGGGGCCGCTGCGTGCACGTGGACGCGCTGCGCGAGGTGGAGGCGGCAAACCGCCCGCGGCCGGCGCGGGGCCGCTGCCGGACCTGCGGTGAGGACACGGTGTTGGAGCCCCGGACTGGCGAGTGCGTGAACTGCCTGCTGTACGGCCGCTAGGCCGTGCCGCAGGCGACGGGGCGTGGAAACCCGCGATTGAGGAGAACGGTGATGGCAGCCTGGCGGCATGAGGTGATCTGGACCAGCAGCGTGCGGCGCAACCGGCGGCGGGGCCGCCGGTGTGACCGCCACGGCGGGCCCATTGGCCTGGGCGAGCAGTACCTGGCGGCGCGGGCGGAGCTGCTGTGGGACGGTGACCTGCGGCCGGGTCTCCATGACGGCTGGTGGTACCTTTGCCTGCCCTGCGCGCGGGCCGAGGGCCTGGTGGCGGCTGGTGGTCCGGTGCGGTGATGGGTTACGGAGCGGAGCAGTAGCTTCTCGCGAAGCAGCGAAGCGAGGTGGTCTCAATGGACACGCGCATCCCGATCTGTATCGATTGCGGCGCGGTGCGGGCCGTGGGGAATCTTTGGCGCTGCCTACCATGTGCTGAGCAACATGCAGAACAGGTAGCTCGCGAGGATGAGGAGCGCAGGGCGTTCGCATGGGCGGCAGCGCGCATGGCCTGCCTGTTCTGCGGGACACGCGGAGGCGCCTGCCGCTGTGGCAGCGAGAACTGAAGGGAGGTGCAGGGCGATGGAACGCGTCGTGGAGCGAGAGCCACAATCGAGGGGCTCCAGGAGGTGGCCTAGGTGGCACGGCTGGCCCATGACAGCCCTGCTTCGCCTGGCAGGCGCCGGCTCCGCGCCGACGCCGTGGATGCCATGGCGCCAGCCTACCTGCTGGGACGGGCTACGGGTGCCACAGTGCTGGCCGCCCCGCCCGGTTCAGCCAAAAGCCGGGTGAGCGCTGCGGCCACCGCCGCCCCGCCGTGCATGGGGAATGAATACCGCGTCAGGGTGACCTGGGCCTGGGCGTGGCCCAGGTGCCGGCGCACCGTCTGCACGTCCAACCCCGCCGCGACCAGGAGCGCCCCGTGCACACCCCGCAGCCGGTGCACGTTCACCACCGGCACCCCGGCCACATCGCACAACCGGCGCAGGGTACGGTGCAGCACCTGCGGGGCGTAGGGGCGCCCGTCCGGCCACGCCCACACCCGCGCCTCGGGCCGGCGCCCCTCCGGTGGAAGCGCCTGCCACCGGCGCCGGAGCAGGTCCACCGCCGGGGGCACGAGCACCACCGCCCGCTCCCCGCTCTTCGTTTTGGGCGGTTCCACCCGAAACGCCGTGGTCCCGCTCCAGACCACCGCCCGCCGCACCCGTGCCCAGCCCACGCCCTCGCCCTCGCCCTCGCGCGCGCCACCCGCGCCGCCCACCACCACCACCGCCGGGTCGGCGCCGGGAGCCACCTCACCCGCGCCCTCGCCCGCGCCTGGCCAGACCACATCGCCCCACTGGAGCCCCAGCCCTTCCCCGACCCGCAGGCCGGTGAGGGCCAGAAACCCCAGAAAGGGCGCCACCGCGAAGCGCTCGGCCACCGCGGGGTCGGTCGCCGCCCGGAGGAACCGGCGCACCTCCGCCAGGGTCCACTCCGGCCGCTCCCGCTCCGGCACCCGCGGCCGGGGCAGGTCCCGCATGGGGTTCGTGCCCAGCATCCCCCGCCGCACCGCCCCGTCCAGGCAGGCCTTGAGATGCCCGAACGCCATCTGCACCCGCCGCGGGCCGGCCCCGGCCTGGAGCAGGCCCTGAAATGCCAGGGCGATGGCCTGCGGGGTGAGCTGTCCGAGCCGCACCGCTCCCAGACGCCGGAGCGGTTCCCAATGTGGGGGTACCCCCCCCGCCCCTGCCCCCGCCCCCGCCCCTGCCGGCTTCCAGAGCGGCGACAGGGACTGCCGAAGGGTGCGGGCGGCGCTTTCCCGGAGCGAGAGTGCCCGCTCATCCACCCACGCCCGCGCCCACTCCCCGAGCGTGCTGCGACCCGGCGGCGCCAGCTCCCCCCGGCCCGCCTGCCGGAGCAGCTCGGTCAGCTGCCGCCTCGCTTCCCGGAAGCTTTTGGCCCGCCGCTTGAGGCGCTTGCCGCCGCTTCCCGGCACCGTCACCGCTGCCACCCAGTAGTTCCCGTCCCGGTACACCGAACCCGCACCGTTAGCCCGTTTGGGCCGGTTCCGGCCCCGCACAGGCCGCGCCGTCCCCGTCGTCATCCCGTTGCTCCTCGGTTGCTCCAGGGCCGGATGGGGGGACTGGGCAGGAGTACGGCGGCACGTTCGCCGTGAGCTCGTCCGGTGGGGGGGTATCGCCGTGGAGCGCTTCATGCAGCCCTTCGCTCAGGCCGGCAGCGTGGAGATTTTGCCCGCCTCCCCCTGCGAAGCCGTGGTCCAGCGCCAGGGGTGTGACGCCGCCTGACCCAGGTCCGGGAACTTCCCCGTTACCCCGGCATACCCGCTCCGACAAACCGGGGCGGGCATGCCGGCGCCGAACATCCCGGCCCAGGACGCGGGGACCGACGCGCCGGGGTGGGGGCCCGGGGCACCGGAAGGCGGCGTCCTACCCGTCGGCAGCCGGAGCTGAGTAAAATCCCTGTCCCAACGATCGGCGAACAAACGTGCGGCCCAGTGTATACTGGCCGGCGATGAACCGCACCGACCGGTTGCTGGCCATCGTCCTGGAGCTCCAGGCCCGCGGCAGTGCCCGCGCCGAGGACCTGGCGCGCACGTTCGAGGTCTCCAAGCGCACCATCTACCGGGACATTACCGCCCTCTGTGAGGCGCGCGTGCCGATCGTCGCCCTGCCGGGCCGCGGCTATCGCCTCATGGACGGCTATTTCCTGCCGCCGTTGTCCTTCACCCCGGACGAGGCCGCCATGCTGGTGGTGGGCGCCCACGCCGTGCGCTTTGCCGTCGACGCCGCCTACCGCGAGGCGGCGCGTATGGCCCTGCGCAAGCTGGAGGCCGTGCTGCCCCCGGTCTCGCGCGAGCGCGTGCAGGAGCTGTACCGCAGCATGCGCGTCTTCAGCGGCTGGGCCTCTCCCGCGGACGCCGACAAGCTCAGCGCCCTGCGCGATGCCATTCTCGAACGGCGCGTGGTGCGCCTGCGCTACCACTCCCCCCGCTATGAAGCCCCCCTGGAACGCGATGTGGAGCCGTACTTCCTTCAGTTCTACCGGGGCATCTGGCACCTGGCCGCCTGGTGTCGCCTGCGCCGCGATATGCGCGAGTTCCGCCTGGACCGCATCGACCACCTACGCGTGCTGGACGAGACCTTCACGCGCGACGAGGACCGCGCCCAGCGCGGCTGGAGCTGGCAGGAGCGCACCGCGCCGCGCCTCACGGTGCGCGTGCGCTTCACCCAGCGCGCGCTGCGCTGGGTGCGCGAGGAGCGCCACTGGGGCTTCCGCGGCGAGGAACCCGACGGCGTGATGCGGTTCGCCGTCGATGAACCGGCCGAGATCGTACCGTGGCTGCTCCGGTGGGGCGCCGCCGCCCAGGTGCTGGAGCCCCTCGAGGTCTGTCACGCCCTCGCCGCCGAGGCGCAGCAAATTGCGAACATGTATTCGCCTCTGCTCAGCCGCTGACATACCGGTGTCACCGGCCCTGGCTACCCTGGTCGTGCCATTGGTGGCGCGTGGTGCGACGGAGGATAACGGTGCCTGAGCTGGAGACGCTGGCGATGTGTGTGCGGGTCGAGCGGGAGCTGGCCCTGCGCCAGGTGGAGCGGCAGGCGCGGTGGGCTGTGGCCGAGCCGGCCTCGAGGGCGCGCCGGTGGTGGTTGCGCCTGCGGCGCCGGCCCGCTGCGCGGGTCACGGGCGTGAGCAGCACGGTGTCGGCGCCGTCTCGCCGGAGGCGGCGGCAGCCGGCCACAGCGGGAGGCGGACAGCCGTGAACGCAGTGACAGACGAACGGCTGGATTGCGCCGGGCTGCTGCGGGCGCTGGAGGCGGGCTGGGGACGGTATCTCGCCGACCTGCGGTGCCTGTCGTCCGCGCGGCAGGCCGCCTTCGCCCGCTTGCAGGGATTTCCGCACCTGGCCGATTTGCTGGCCCACCTGTGTGCCTGGTGGGAGCGCACGCTCCAGGTGGTCTCGGCCCTCGGCGGGGCGGGCGTGCCGCGTCCCTGTGCTCCGCACGGCGCGACCGGCAGTAATGGGGTGGAACCGCACTACCGCGGGCGGGGGCAGGAGGAGCTGGAGGAGGAGTTCGAGCGACTGCGCGCCGCGCTCGCCGGGGTGATCCGCGCCCTGCCGGAGCGGGTGCTGGCGGACGAGCGCGTCTACGCCTGGCTGTACGAGAGCGTGGTGGAGCACTACGACGCCCACCGCCCGCCCCTCTGGGAGATGGGCTGAGGGTGCGCGTCGCTGCCTAAGGGGCCGCTCGGTCGCGGGGGGCCGGCAGCGGGGAGGATCGAAGACGCGGCACCACACGAGGAGATAGCGCGTGAAGGTCCATCAATGCATCCCGAACGTGGCCGGCGAGCGCCCAGGGACGCGCAAGGCGTTCTACCGCGATGTGCTCGGCCTGGAGCCCGGTGAAGAGCTTGGGGGCTTTCGCGTCGGTGAGGCCATCCTCATCCGGCCCCGCCGCGCCGCGTGCAGGACCGACGATGTGACGACTTAGGGAGACGCTCCCGATCCCCGCCCGCGGCGGTCCCGCCCGGGCGTTGGCGTCTGGGCGGCACACCGGATCAGGTCCACCATCAGGTCCACGGCTTGCTCGTCGGTGAGCCCCTGCCGACGGGTGAGGGTACGCCACGCGCCGAAATCCAGGGCAAGGCCAACGGCGGCACGCACCGGCGCGTGGTGTTCGGCGCGGCGCGCCAGGCCGGCAACCAGCGTGCGCTGCGCCTGGGCCAGGTACGATGCGAACCCTTCTGCCAGCGCTTCCTGCAGCGCCGATACTCTCTCAGCGTCGCGGAGGACGTTGGCGAGCACGGGTTCCACCCGGCGGTAGTAGGCGTAGAACTCGGTCAGGGCCGTGCGTAGGCGCGCCTCCGGGTCGTCGATCAGTTGCCAGGGTGTCGGATCGGGCGGCGGGTTCGCCCTCAGCGCGTACTGGGTGCAGGCTCGGTACAGCGACCGTTCGTCAGGGAAGTGACGATAGACCGTGAGCCGCCGCACACCGGCCCGCGCGGCGATGGCCGTGATCGTCGTCGCCGCCGGTCCCACCGACCCGTGCAGCTCATAGGCCGCGGCGACGATCCGTCGCCGGGTCTCCTCCTGACGCTGGGCGCGGCGCTTCAGCTTGTACCGGCGTGCCATCGCACTATTCGGTGAACAGCTCTGTCTACCTATCTTGACACGGGCGCCGTGTGCTGGCAGTGTAGGGCAATCAACAGTAGACAGATGTGTCCACTGATTTGCGGAGGGATGCCATGGCCGTCGTCACCGAGGTCGCGCCCGATATCTATCGCATCGCTACCTACCTGCCGGAGGCAAACCTGCAGTTCTGTCAGTTCCTCGTGCGCGACGCGCAGCCGCTGCTCTTCCACACGGGCCACAAGGCGCTGTTCCCCCAGGTCCGCGAGGCCGTGGCGCGCCTCATCGACCCGAGTACCCTGCGCTGGATCGGGTTCAGCCACTTCGAGGCGGATGAGTGTGGGAGCCTGAACGAGTGGTTGCAGGTCGCGCCGCAAGCCGAGCCCGTGTGCAGCTTCGTGGGAGCCCAGGTGAGCGTGAACGACTTCGCCGTTCGCCCGGCCCGCGGCCTGATGCACGGCGAGGTGCTGAGCACGGGCACGTATCGCTTCCGCTTCCTGCAGACGCCACATGTGCCCCATTGCTGGGAGGCGGGCCTGCTCTTCGAGGAAACGCAGCGTACGCTCCTCGCCTCCGACCTCTTCCACCAGAGCGGCGATGTGGAGCCGTGGACCGAGAGCGACGTCGTCGAGCGGGCGCGCGCCGCCCTGATCGACTACCAGGCCGGACCGTTCGCCAATTACATGCCCTACACGGCGCACACCGAGCGTATCCTACACGGGCTGGCCGAGTTGCAGCCGCGCACCATTATGACGATGCACGGCTCGACCTTCCGCGGCGACGGCGCGCGTGCCCTACGTGACCTGGCCGTGATCATGCGGGAGGTGCTGGGGGGTGCCTAACGGGCCGGCTCAGGCGTCGGCGCCACCGGCAGCACGCTGCCCCGCCGTGCCGGCCGAGGCGAGAGGGCGGGAGACCGCGGCGTAGCGCCGTGGCCCAGAGAGCGTCCGCCTCCGGCACGCTGCTCCCTCCCGCCGACCGGGATCTCAGCGCGGAGCTGCCGTCTGCTGCGCGTCCGGCGCGGGCGCCAGCGCGCGTAGCATGGCCCACGACTCGGCCGCCTGACCGGCGAGGTCCGTGGCGGCGGGGGTGAAGGCCAGCAGCGGCGTGTCTACTCCCGCCGCCACGTACGCCTCCACCTGCGCCCGGCAGCGGGCGGCGTCGCCCACGGCGTAGAAGGCGTCGACCGCCTCGTCGGGGATGGCGGCCAGGGCGCCGCGCCGGTCGCCGGCGTCCCACCGCTCCCACATCGCCTGGAGCAGCGGCCGGTTGCCCAGCCACTCGTGAAACTTGCGGTACACGGGCACGTTCAGGTAGGCGGCGATCTGACGGCGGGCCAGCGCGCGGGCCGCCGCCAAGTCCTCGTGCAGGCAGACGAAGATGCGGCACACGATCTCAACCGAGGCCGGGTCGCGGCCCGCCGCCTTCGCCGCCTCGCGCACCACCTGCACCACGTGGGGCACGTCCCGCGGCGCCAGCCAGTTGATGATCACCCCGTCGGCGATCTCGCCGGCCAGGCGCAGCATACCGGGGCGCAGCGCCGCCAGGTAGATCGGCACGGGCGCCGGCACGGGCCGCGAGAGGCGGAAGCCGTG
The DNA here is from genome assembly GCA_042408665.1 of Dehalococcoidia bacterium. Classification (GTDB taxonomy): domain Bacteria; phylum Chloroflexota; class Dehalococcoidia; order CAUJGQ01; family CAUJGQ01; genus CAUJGQ01. The sequence goes on along the minus strand of JBHOQW010000054.1, from coordinate 9,963 downwards.
CATGCGGGCCGTGGTGAGGGTCCGGCTCACACGCGCGCCGCTCAGCGCCTCCCGCACCAGCTCCGCCACCTCGCGCGTGTGGGTGAGCGGGCGTTCGAAGGCCATGCCGTTCCAGTCGCGCACGATGGTTTCGGAGGAGGAGCCGAGGCCGAGCACGAACCGGCCGGGCGCCGCCTCGGCCATGGCCAACGCGGAGCTGGCCAGCGTGGCGGGACCGCGGGTAAAGGTGTTGGCGATGGCCGTGCCCAGCCGCATCCGTTCCGTCCAGCAGGCAGCCACCGCCAGGGGCGTGAAGATGTCCGTGCCGTCCACCTCCAGGCTCCAGGCGTCCGTGTAGCCCAGCCGCTCCGCTTCCTGCAGCACGTCCCGGTGCTGCGCCAGCGTGATACCGCTCAGGGGCAGGCTGAAGCCCCACCGTTGCATCTCAGGCATCGCCCCCTCCCGCCGGTGCGTGTTATCCCTGTGCCAGCAGCTCCAACCCCCGCTCCAGCAGGCGCGGCGCCGAGGGGCCGATGTCTTCCCAGTGCGGGTCCGGGCGGCGGCCGCGCCGGTGCAGGCTGAGGTTGAGGCCGGTGATGAGCGCGAACTTGTACCCGGCCAGCGCCCGGAACCAGCCGACCGCCTCCGCCGGCTCCCCCATGGCTTCCTCGTACATGGCCACGATCTCCTCCGCCCGCGGTAGCGGCGCGCTCCAGCGGGCCAGCCCCACCCAGGCGTCCGGGTCGCTGAACAGGGCCAGCCAGCCCACGTCCATGCGCGTCTCGCCCACGCTGGCCAGCTCCCAGTCCAGCACCGCCACCAGCCGACCCGCGTGGAAGAGGGTGTTGCTCCACTGATAGTCGCCGTGCAGGATGCCTTGGCGGCGCGGCGCCGGCTGGCAGGCCAGCAGCCGCTCGCGCACCTCCGGCGCGCGGGCGGTGAGCGAGGGGTCAGACGTGCGGGTGGGGTCCTGGTTGCGCGCCAGCAGCCAATCCCAGCGCGTTACCTCCTCGGCCAGCGCCGGCGGCGGGCCCCAGTCCGGTACTTTGGCCTGCCAGTCCAGGCGGTGCAGGGCGGCGAGCGCCGCCGTCACCTGGCGGGCCATGTCGCGCAGGGTGGCGGCGTCGAAGTCGACCGGCGCGCCGGTGCTGGTGCGGAAGCGGAGCGTGTCGCCCGGCAGCCGCTCCACCACCATGTAGGGGCGTTCGAACCACTCCAGGTCGTTGCCGGCCCAGCGCACGCGCGGCACCGGCACCTCCGTGTCCGCCAGCGCCCGCATGATCCGCGCCTGGCGCAACACATCGGCGGTGCCCACCCAGCGCACGCCCGGCGGCGGTAGGCGCAACACCAGCCGCTCCGCGCGGCCGGAGCCGTGGCGCAGGGTAAAGCCCCAACTGAACCCCGCGTGCCCGGGCATCACCTCCACATCGGTCACGGTGGCCGCCGGGTCGCCGGTCTTGTTGCGGCAGAAGGCGGTGAGGCGGGTCGTCAGTTCGCTCAGATCCATGTCCCGCGCCTCACGGCCGAATCTCCCGCGCGTAGTCGATGCCGCGCTGGGGGGTGACGCGCATGATCGCCCCGGCGCGGCTGTCGTCGCGCACCAGCTCCAGCAACCCCTCGGCCACTAGCTCCGGCTTGAGCGGGCCGCCGATGGCCGCCGCCGTCTCCGCGGTGCGCCGGCGCTGCTCCTCGCTGCCCCGCCAGAGGAGGGGCGTATCGACGTAACTGGGGCAGATGGCGTTGACGCGAATGTTGGCCTCGTCCTTCAGGTACGCCAGCGAGCGGGTGAAGTGGATCACGCCCGCCTTGGTGGCGGCGTACACCGGCGCAGTGGGCATGGGCAGCAGGCCGCCCATGGAAGCGGTATTGACGATCACGCCGCCGCCGTGGGGGCGCATGGCCAGCACGCCCAGGCGGGTGCCGAGGATCACGGCGGTGAAGTTGATCTCGATCAGCCGCCGCCAGCCCTCCCCCTCGAACAGCTCGTTCGGCCCCTCGCCGATGCCGGCGTTGTTGCAGAGGATGTCCAGGCCGCCGTAGGTCTCCCGCGCCAGGCGCAGCATACCCGCCACGTCGTCTTCGCGGGTCACATCGGCGCGGACAAACGTCGCGGTGCCGCCGGCATCGGCGATCAGGTGCACCGTCTCCCGGCCACCCGCCTCGTCGATATCGGCGACGACCACCCGGGCGCCCGCGCCCGCCAGCGCCCGCGCCATCGCCCGCCCGATACCGGACCCGGCACCGGTGACTACCGCCACCCGGTTTGCGATCTCCATGGTTCGTGCTCCAGGCCGGGGCCGGGGACGCGACGCGCGTCCGTCATGCCTCGGCGATGATGCGGTGCATGCGTTCGATCTGCTGCGGCACGCGCCACTCGAACTCGGCGGCGCGCGGGTTGCTGGCCGTGCCCTCCAGGTAGTGGGCGTAGAGCCCTTCCAGGATGATGGCCAGCTTCCACACCGCCAGGCAGAGGTAGAACGAAATATGCCGCATGGAGCGGCCCGTGCGCGCCTCGTAGCGGGCGATCATCTCCTCGCGGGTGAGAAAGTCGGGCAGCGTGGCCGTGAGCAGGTTGCTGCCCGGCTGCATCTGCTCGACCGGCAGGCCGGTCTCGCCCCAGTAGGACAGCAGCCAGCCCAGATCGGCCAGGGGGTCGCCCAGGGTGGCCATCTCCCAGTCGAAGATGGCGATGAGACGCGCGGGCGCCGCCGCGGCGAACATCACGTTGTCCAGCTTGTAGTCCCCGTGCACGATGGCCGGTGGGCCGGACTCCGGCAGGTGGGCGCGAAGCCAGTCGCCTACCTCGGCGATGCCGGGCAGGGGGCGCGTGCGCTGCAGGGTGAGGTCGAGCTGGCCCTGCCAGCGGCGGAGCTGGCGCTCCAGGTAGCCCTGTGGCCGGCCCAGGTTTTCCAGCCCGCAGGCCGTGTAGTCCACCTGGTGCAGCTCGGCCAGAGCGTCGATCAACTCCTCGCTGATGCGGCGCCGCTCGGCCGGGGTATCCAGGGCGGGCGGCATCTCCTCGCGGATGACGACGCCGTCCACCCGCTCCATCAGGTAGAACGGCGCGCCGATCACGTCCGGGTCCTCGCAGGCGAGCACGACCCGCGGCACCCGCACGCCGGTGCCCTGCAGGCCGCTGAGCACGCGGTACTCGCGCAGCACGTCGTGCGCCGTGGGCAGGAAGACGCCGCGCGGCGGGCGACGCAGCACCCACCGCTGTTCGCCGCGCGTGACGTAGAACGTCTCGTTGGAGAAGCCGGCCTGGTGCTTCTCCACCGTGAGCGGCGCGTCGTCGCCCGGCAGGCGCTCCGCCAGGTAGCGCGCCAGGCGGGGCACGTCGATCAGGCCGGTGAGATCGTGCGGTGCGGTCATCGCTGGCTGTCTATGCGCCCCTCCCCCGCGGGGCAGGGGAGGGGGCGTGGGATCAGGGCCGCCACCCGGGACGCGGGCCGAGCGCTACCACTCGCCCATCGCCTCCAGGAACGTGACGTCCGGGTTCTGCTGGAAGGCGCGCAGGATGCGACGGGCGACCACCATCCGGTGCACCTCGTCTGGACCGTCGTAGATGCGCGCGGCGCGGGCGGCGCGGTACATGCTGGCCAGGGGGGTGTCCTCCGTGACGCCGAGCGCGCCGTGCACCTGGATGGCGCGGTCGATGACGTCATGCAGCATCTTGGCGCCGTAGAACTTGATCAGCGAGATCTCGACGCGCGCGTCCTCGCCCTGGTCGATCTTGTAGGCGGCGTGCTGGGTGAGCAAGCGGCAGGCCTGGATCTCGGCGGCCGAGTCGGCGATCCAGTTCTGCACCGTCTGCTTCTCGGCCAGCGTGCTACCGAACGCCTCGCGGGTGAGGGCGCGGCGGCACATGAGCTCGAAGGCACGCTGCGCCTGGCCCAGCCAGCGCATGCAGTGGTGGATGCGCCCCGGCCCCAGGCGCTTCTGCGCGATGAGGAAGCCGTCGCCCGGGTTGCCGAGCGTGTTGGTCACCGGCACACGCACGTTGTCGTAGATCACCTCGGCGTGGGTGCCGTAGCCGCGGCCGACGTGGCCCATCACCGGGATGTTGCGCACGATCTTGAAGCCGGGCGTGTCGGTGGGCACGATGATCTGCGTAAAGCGGCGGTGGGGTGGGGCATCCGGGTCGGTGTTGGCCATCACAATGGCGAAGGCGGCGCCGTCGGCGGCGCTGGTGAACCACTTGTGGCCGTTGATCACCCACTCGTCACCGTCGCGCACCGCGCGCGTGCGCAGGTTCACCGGGTCGGCGCCCGAGACCTCCGGCTCGGTCATGGAGAAGCAGGAGCGGATCTCGCCCGCCACCAGCGGCTTGAGCCAGCGTTCCTTCTGCTCCGGTGTGCCGAACAGGTGCAGGATCTCGGCGTTGCCGGTGTCCGGCGCCTGGCAGCCAAAGATGCGCGGCGCATAGGGGCTGCGACCCAGGATCTCGTTCACGTAGGCGTAGGGCAGGAAGCCGCGACCGGTGCCGCCCGCTTCCGGCCCGATAAACAGCGCCCACATGCCCTGCTCTTTGACCTTTTGCTGGAGCTCGCGCGTCAGCGCCTCGGCCTCGTCGTTCTCGGTGCCCAGTTTGTCCTCGTTGGGGTAGATGTACTCCTCCATGAAGGCGCGCACGCGACGGCGCAGCTCTTTGATGTCCGGGGAAAGGGCAAAGTCGACCATATGACGCGGTTCCTTCCTCATCAGGTTCGGCCGGCCGGGTGGCCGGTATCACGGGCACTTGGGGTCCGGCGGGCAGGTCAGCCGGCTTGAGAGCATGGTGCATCATCGGCGCGCTAGGCTCAACGCGGTCGCGTTCAGCGCATGGCGCGCAGGGCCGGCGACCGCGCGCTCCACGCGGCCAGGCCGGCCAGGCCGAGAACGGCGCTGGTGCCCACGGCTACGGCCGGGCCGGCGGCCTGGGCCACAAGCCCGAGCAGCACCATGCCAAAGGGCAGCACGCCGATGGCCATGCTGAGCACGCCCATCGCCCGCCCGCGCATATCGGCCTGAGCGGCCAGCAGGATGAGCGCCCCCTGCAGGGAGGCGAACCCGGCCTGCCCCAGCCCGGCGACGGCCAGGGCCACCCAGGCCAGGGGGTACCAAGGGGCGAAGGCGAAGGCGAGCAGGCCGGCCATGGCCAGCCCGGCGCCGGCGATGTACGTCCGGCCACGACCGGCCCGTCCGGGCACGAAGGCGGCCACCAGCGCCGAGCCAAGCAGGGCGCCGCAGCCCGCGGCGCCGGCCAGCAGGCCCGCCCAGAAGGCGTTCACCCCCAGCCGCTCGGCGAACACCGGCACCAACGGCAGGTAGGTGAAGTAGCACAGGTTCATGAGTACGGTCACGCCGAGGATACCGACGATGGCCGGCTCGCGGTGCACGTAGGCCAGCCCCGCGGCCACGTCGCGGCGCAGGGAGGGGCGCGGCCCGGGTGGCGCCGCGCCGGCGTGCCGGGGCAGGCCGACCAGAGCCAGCCAGGCGGCGGCGTAGGCGAGGGCGATGAGCAAAAAGGCGTAGCCGATGCCCACGAAGTTGGTGATCGCTCCGCCCAGCAGCGTGCCGATCATGGTGCCGCCGGTCTGCGACATGGCCTCTAGGGCCATGGCGTTGGTCACCCGCTCGGCGCCGACCAGGTCGAACACCAGCGCCCGCCGGCTGGTCATGTCCAGCACGCCGCCCACGCCCACGGCGAGCATGAACGGGTAGACCATCCACACCCGGGCGGCGCCGTGGATGACCAGGCCGGCCATGAGCAGGGCCACAGGCACCAGGGCGGCCAGTTGCGCCATGATCGTGCGGCGACGGTCGAAGCGGTCCGAGATGACGCCGCCCAGGATGCCGCCGAAGAACATGGGCGCGAAGAAGGCGGCGCCGACCAGTTGCACCAGGAAGGGGGAACCGCTCAGGCGGTTGACCAGGTAGCTGCCAAGGAAGACCGCCATCCAGCGGGTGAGGTTCCACAGCCAGCCGCTCACCCACAGGCGGGCGTAGCCGGGCACGGCCAGCGCCGCGAACACCCCGGTGGCCCCGGCGCGCCGGGGACGGGCGCGTGGTGGGATCGTTCCTTCGCCGGCGGCACGGGTCTGCGCCACGGTGCCATCATACCGGACACCGCGCCCTGGATCCCGTAAACCCGCGCGGTGCACGGCACGCCCCCAGCCCATGGGCTGCCAAGTGCGGCGTGTGCATCCGGACGCGCTATCGCACGCCCCGAGGCACCGCGCACACCGGGAACGTTCAGGTACGGTCGGGCCGCCGCCGCACCTCGTCGGTCTCGTGCGGCCGGGCGTAGTCGTCCTCTAGCCGGTAGGTGGTGCCCAGCTCCGGGGTGGAGGCCTCCACGATCTCGGCGTCTTCCAGGGCCACCAGGCGGTGCTTCTGGAAGGGGCGGATGGTGTAGCCCTTGCCCCGCTCCATCTCGATCTCACGCAACACGCCCTGCTCGTCCTCAAGGATGAGCAGGGCGCGGCCGCTGATCAGGCACTGGGTCTCCAGCTTGACGTCGTGGTACTGGAGGCTGAGCCGTTTGCCGGCGTGGATGTGCAGGATCTTGGCGCAGTAGTGCGGGGTCTCTGCCCACAGGATCTCCCAGCCCCAGGGTTTTTCCACCCGCCGCTGGTGCGGCCGGAGGTCGTAGCCGCGATCCACGTCGTGTGCCATGGCGCACCGGTCCCCCGCACGGTGGAGCGTACCATACCTTAAGCGCGAGGCTCAGCGGTGTGTGCGACCGGTGGAGAACGGGTGACCGGGATCAGGCCACCACGCCGGCGGCGCGCAGCTCGGCGATCGTCTCCCAAGCATAGCCCAGCTCGGCCAGCACCTGATCGGTGTGCTCGCCCAGGCGCGGCACCCACGCGTCCGCCACCGGCCAGCCGTCCACGTTGAAGGGCGGTTTGAGCGCGGCCACATCGCCCGCTTCCGTGTGCAGTACCCGCACCCGGTCGCGGGCGGTGACGGCCGGGTGGTCGAGCACGGCCGCCGGCTCGTTCTCGCGGCCGTAGGCGATATCCGCCCGCTCTAGTCGTGCTTCTACCTCTTCCAGGGTCATGTCGCTCAGGATTTCTTCCAAGAGCGGCTCCAGCACGTCGCGGTGGGCGACGCGCAGCTCGTTGCGCTCGAACCGGGGGTCGGTGGCCAAATCGGGCCGGCACAGCACCTCGTGACAGAGGCGCACCCACTCGCGCTCGTTCTGCACGGCGAGGAAGACGCGCCGCCCGCCGCCGCAGCGGTACGGGCCGTAGGGCACAATGGAAGGATGGCGGGCGCCGGCGCGCACCGGCGGGCGACCGGCGCGGGCGGCGACGATGGCCGGGTTCATCCACTCGCCGATGGCGTCGAAGAGGGTGGTGCGGATGGTGGCGCCCTCGCCGGTGTGCGTGCGCCGGTACAGGGCGGTCATGATGGCAGCGAAGGCGTAGACGCCGGTGGCCATGTCCACCACGGAAACGCCGGCCTTGGCCGGCTGCTCCGGCGTGCCGGTCACGGCGATCACCCCGGCCTCGCCCTGGACGATGGCGTCGTAGGCCTTGCGCCCGGCGTAGGGGCCGGCGTCGCCGTAACCGCTGATGGCGCAGGCGATGAGGCGCGGGTGGCGGGCGCGGAGCTGATCCACGCCCAGGCCCAGCCGCTCCATGGCGCCGGGAGCGAAGTTCTGCACCACCACGTCTGCCCGCGCCACCAGCCGCTCCACGATCTCCCGCCCGCGCGCGTCCTTAAGATCCACGGCCAGGGAGCGCTTGCCGCCGTTAAGCACCACCCACCACGAGGAGAGACCGTTGACAACGGAATCGTAGGCGCGGGCGAAGTCACCGCCGTCCGGTCGCTCCACCTTCACCACGTCGGCGCCCAGGTCGGCAAGGTGACGGGTGCATAACGGCGCCGCCACGGCCTGTTCCAGCGCCACCACGCGCAGGCCGGTGAGGGGGAGTTCGCTCATCGCCACAGCCTCCTGCGCCCCGGCGTGCCGGGGATCGCCACGGTCGGGTTCCGCGCTCAGCTTAGAGAGGGACGCCGGTTACGTCGATGGGGCGGTGCCGGGCCCTCAGAGCAGGTCGAAGGCGTCTGGGGGTTCCTCGGGCGCGCTGTCCACGCGCTCGGCGCAGTCGTCGGCGCTGATATCGCAGAAGCCGCGCTCACGCGGGCTGAACACGCGCACCGCCGGCGCCGGACCGCCGATGATACGCATCACGGCGCGGAAGTGCTCGCGGAAACCGTTGTCTACCCAGTTGGCGGGCACGTCGACCGCTTCGCTGCGGTACACCACGCGGCCGTGCAGGGGGAGGGAGCTGTACGGCTTGCGCGCGTAGGAAATAGAGAGAAGGTAGATGAAGGTAGATCATGACCTGCACCTGATGGGCGGGGCGAGGGATATCCGTCTTGCAGTCCATGACCAGGGCCGCACCGTCCCTGACCGAGACCAGGTCGGGCCGGCCGGCGAGCGCGATGCCCGACCGGCCCTGCAGGCGGAAGGCGTTTTGGTCCTCTCGGAAGATCGTCCAGCCGTCGGCGGTGAGACGGTCGGCCTCGGTCGTCAGCAGCGCGGTGTGCTGCGCCTGCCAGGTGGCCAGGTCGAACCCCGAAGGGAGCCACGCGTAGGTGTGGTGGGCTTTGAACCACGCCGCCCACAGGCATTGGGCATCCCCGACCAGGAGCTTGCTGACCCAGGTCACCCAGATGGTGGGTTGAGCCCGCCGTTGTGCCATCGTCATCTCCGTACGTTCGCCCTTAACAACCACACCGCGGCGCGGGCGTCAAGACATGGCTGAGCAGGTGAGGAAACGCTCACCGACCGGCCATCGTTTAACCGATAGGTAGGCTTCGTCGATAACCGGAGTGGCCGGACGCCTTGCTACCGGCGGGCCGCGCAGGGAAGGAAGGCCTGTGAACCGCACGAGAAAAGTCTTGACTTGCACCGTTGCAAGGTATAGCATGTACTATGCCACCGCTGTCCCCTCGAGTAGGATTCCCAGACGGTCTGGCCGGTACGACGCTGCGCATGCCCGTCGCCGCGGGCGACGGGGAGGCGCGTTTCGACCACACCGGACGGGCGGGTAGCGAATGAGTGTGAGCGTGTGGAGCAGGGGGTTGAGAGCATGATGAAGATCAAGAAGCGCATGGACAACGACGCGGACCTGCGCGACGCGGGCGCGGTCGCGCTGGCAGGGTCGGACGGTGAGCACGAGGACGAGCTGCGGTCGCCCGTGCCGGTGTTTGAGCTGGACGACGAGGCCCTCGCGCCGGACGAGGACGGTGTGGTGGCCGGTCGTCACCCCGAGGAGGACGAGGAGGAGGCGCCGGACAACGTCCGCGCCTACCTGCGCGAGATCGGGCAGGTGAAGCTGCTCACCTTTGCCGACGAGCAGCGCCTGGCGCGCGCCATGGAGGAGGGCAACTACCTGAAGGCGCTGGATGCGCGCATCCAGGCGCGGACGGGTCGCCCGGCCACCACGCACGAGCTGCACGAGGCGCTGCTGGCCGATCTCAAGGAACTGCGGCCGGTGCTGGCCGCGGCCGCCAAGGTGGCCGGCCTCAGCGGCAAGCCGGAGCAGCACATCGACGACCCGGCCGTGCGCGCCCTGATCGACGCCGCCCCGGACGAGCGGCTGGTGCAGAAGCTGACCGCCAAGGGGCTCACCGCGGAGGAGGCGGCGCAGCAGGTGATCCGCCTGTCCACGGTGACGCGCATTCTGCCGCCGGAGCTGCGCGACGCACACGCGCCGCTGGCGGCGGTGGAGGCGCGGCTGCGCCAGGTGCGCAAGGCGGGGCAGGAGGCGGAGCAGCGGCTGATCCAGGCCAACCTGCGCCTGGTGGTGAGCGTGGCCAAGAAGTACTTGGGCCGCGGCATGCCGCTCCTGGACCTCATCCAGGAGGGCAACCTCGGCCTGATGCGCGCGGTGCAGAAGTTCGAGTACCGGCGCGGCTTCAAGTTCAGCACCTACGCCACCTGGTGGATCCGGCAGTCCATCACCCGCGCCATCGCCGATTACG
>JBHOQW010000047.1:0-6284 GCA_042408665.1 Dehalococcoidia bacterium | reverse complement strand
CTGCGGCAGAAGCTGGCGGCGGCGGCACCGGACGTGATCGTGATCTTCGGCGACGACCAGAAGGAATGCTTCGACTTCCGCAACTTCCCCGCGATTGCGGTGTACGTGGGGGAGGAGTTCGAGGGGGTGCTGTCGGCCCGGGACATGACGTTCGGGCAAGGGGCGTCGGGGGCGAGCCCGGCGCCGCGGGCGCGGCTGAAGGGGCATCCGGAGCTGGGGGTGAGCCTGTTGCGGGGGCTGATGCGGCGGGGGTTTGACCCGGCGTTCTGCATGGACCTGCCCAATCCGGAGCATGGCATGGGGCATGCGTTCATGCGGCCGGCGGAGTCGCTCACCGACCTCACGACGCCGGTGCTGCCGGTGCTGCTCAACTGCTACTACGCGCCGCAGCCGACGGCGGAGCGATGCTGGCAGCTGGGGCGGGCGGTGCGCGAGGTGATCGAGGAGCATCCTGGGGAGCTGCGGGTGGCGGTGGTGGGCTCCGGCGGGCTGTGGCACACGCCGGGGGCCAAGAACGCGTATCTAGACGAGACGTTTGACCGCACGATCCTGCGGCATCTGGAGGCGGGCGATGCGCGGGGGGCGGCGGCGTATTTCGACGCCTACCAGATCCCGGAGGGGGATGAGAGCCAGGTGGTGCGGGAGCGAGGACCGCAATCGACCGGCATGCCGGGGTTTGGCGGGCCGCAAGGGGGCACGCGCGAGATCTGCAACTGGATTGCGGCGGCGGCGGTGGTGGACGGCACGCCGGGGACGGTGGTGGACTACATTCCGGTGTACGCCTCGCCCATCGGCGTCGCCTTTGCCTACTGGCAACTGGGCTGAGCGCCGCACGGGCACAGTAGCGACGTGCAGGAACCGCCGGACGGTGTCGAGACGGGGACACCTCCGGCGGTTCCTGCACCGATGCTCAGAGCACCCCGGCGCGGGCCAACGCCCATAGCAGCTCCTCCAGCGTCGGCTGCACCAGCAGCTCCCCGCCGATGGCCACCGTCGGGTGACGCAGGGACCCGCCGCTCAGCCAGCGCAGCCGTGCCGCGGCTACCGGGTCGGCCTCCAGGTCTACGTACCGGTAGGGGATGCCCAGTCGATCGAGGTAGCGACGCACCATCTGTGTGGCAGCGCACCAGCGCGTGCCGTAGACCACGATCGGCACCCGGGCTGGCGCCAGCACACCGTACGGGGCGTAGCCTCGTGGTTGTGACATCACCATCGGTTCTGCCTCCTCGTCAGGGTTGACCGGTCTGGCCAACTTAGCGCGTCGCCACCGGTCTGCCGCGCTCAGCCGACGTGGCTGGCAACGACTCCAGCACGTGGAAGAGCTCGTAAATATCGGGCACGTGGTCAAGCTGGGGCGACACGTGGGCGTAGCGGATGATGCCCTCCGCATCGACGACGTACAAGGCCCGCTCGGAGAAGCCGTCGCTCTCGCGGTACACGTGGTAGCGGCGTGCGACCTCACCCTTGGGGTGGAAATCCGCCAGCAGGGGGAAAGTGATTCCACGCACGGCCGCCCACGCCCCGTGGCTGTAGATGCTATCCACGGAGATACCGACGAGCTGCGCTCCTAAGCGCTGGAACTCCGCGATCTCGCTTTGGTAGAGGCTGAGCTGGTCGCTGCACGTTGGGCTCCAGTCGAGCGGGTAGAACACGATCACCAGCGGCGCCCCGCGGAAATCCCTCAGCGACACCAATTGCCCGTTTGCGTCGCGCAGGGCAAAGTCAGGGGCGGGGGATCCCACTGGCAGGGGCTCGTTCTCGGCCTTGCCGTTCATCGGCGGTGCCTTCTTGTACAGGTTGGCGATATCGGCCAACGTGAGCGCCGGCTCGCCCGCCGGTCGCTCAGCACCCGTCGCGCCGATGCGGCGCCACGTCTCCTGGAGCATGGCGTGCAGCAGCGAGATCGCCTGCTTCTCCGGCCCCTCCGGCAACTGCGGGGCCAGCGCGGCGAAGGACTCCTCGAGCTCGTATAAGCGCTGCGTGTACGGTTGACCTTGCATGGCGTGCTCCTTGCACAACCGAGGTCTCGTGTTCAGTGAGATGGCACAGGCGGGGGCCGCCCTGGCGTCGGGAGACGACCCACCCCACAGTCTGACTCTAGGGGTGAGAAGTCAGAGCGCCGTTAGCGCCGCGCTAGAACGGCGTTAGAGCGGGCGATAACCGGCGGGGATGGGTGGCTCAGGGAGGGCGTGGTAATGGGGCCAGCCCTGCGGGGCGTGGTCAAGCCTGACGGCCGAGCGCCTCGCGCGGGTGTGGTTCGCCGGGTACACGGCGTGGTGGCGGGGTAAGCGCCAGCAGCCCAGCACCGGTGAGGCACAGGACGATACCGGCCAGCCACATACCGGTGTAGGTGCCGGTGGCGTCGCGGACATATCCGGACAGCGGGGCACCGACCCCGCTGGCGATGAGCGTGATCGGCATCACCACCCCGCGGATGCGTCCCAAGTGGGCGCGGCCGAAGTAATCGGCCCACACGTAGTTCTGCAACAGGAACAACCCGCCGATGCCGGAGCCGAACATCGCCATTGCCAGGAACATGGCCGGTGCGGTCTGCGCCAGAGTGGTGAGGGCCGTGGCCACGGCCAGCAGCACGAAGCCCACCGCCCCAAGGAAGCGCGAGGGCAGCCGCTGCACCAGCATCCCCAGGACAAACATGCTGACACCGGAGGCCACCGCGTCCAGCGCTGTGGCGTAGGACACCAGCCGCGGGTCTAGGCCCCGGTCCATGAAATGGGGGATGCGGTGGATGCCGACGCTGCTCACCGCCAGCATCACGATGCTGAAGGCGGCGGTGAGCTGCCAGAAGCTGGCAGTGCGCAGCGCCTCCCGTGGCGTCCACACCTGCTCCACCGGCAGCGCGTGGAGGTCGGGGAGCGGGTCGGCGTCGGTGACGGCCGCTGTGGCCGGTGGCCCGCCGTCGGGCATGAGCCCGAGGTCCTCCGGGGCGCGCCGCACGAAAACCAGGGAGAGCGGCACGATGACGCCGGTGCCGGCCGCGGCGAGCAGCATCCAAGCGCTGCGCCAGCCGTAGCGCTCGATCAGCACCTGGGTGAGGGGGATAAACACCACCGCGCCGAGCGGGAAGCCCAGCGAGGCGAAGGCCATGGCCCGGCCGCGCTGGCGCACGAACCATTTGGCCACCGGCACGGTGGTGACGAGCGCCCCCGGACCGCTCATCCCGACCAGCCCCATCACAGCGAACAGGGCAACAAGCTGCCAGCCGTGGGAGATGAACCCCAGCGCGGCCAGCGCGGAACCGGTGATGAGGGCGGCCACGGCCAGCAGCACGCGCGAGCCGAAGCGGTCGATGAGGCCGCCCACCAGCGGGCTGGTGAGGGCGCTGGTCACCTGGCGGGTGGTCTGGGCCCAGCCGAAGACGGCGCGGCCGAGGCCCAGGTCCTCGCCCATCGGTTTGACGAACAGGCCGAAGCTAAGGGTGCCCATGGCCATGCTGGCGGCGCTAGTGGCCGCCATCACCGCCACGATCACCCAGCCGTAGAAGACCTTCCCCTGCCGTCTCATTCGCGCGGTCCGGCGTGCAGTGCGGTGTATTGGCCCCGGCGGCCGGGCGTCCTCGTCCTGGGCGTCGTGTCACCCGTGCGCGGTCGGCCGTGGGCCAGGGTCGATGACGATCCTCACTGTACCCGAAGGCGACGGCAAAAGCGCGCGGTGGATGGCTCTGAGGCCGTCCACCGCGCGCAAGGGCGTTCGCTCGGCGCCCCCGGCAGGATTCGAACCTGCGGCCCACGGATTAGAAGGTCAGGGAGAGGCGTTCTCCGGCGTTCAGAGGCGTCCAGCGGCGCTGGGTTCGTTCCTGCTCGTGGTTCCAGGCGTTCACGCGCGTGCACGGCCGTGTGCGCGATAGGGCATCAGATAGGGCATCGGCGCAGTGGTCGGACCACTGCGGTGACGGCGCCCTGTCGCGTGCTCCCGGCCCTGACGCCGGCCGTTAGTCCCGGTACAGGTCGTCGCAGGTGGCCGGGGAGACGCCCAGCGCCTGGGCCCGCTCGGCAAGACGCCGCGCCACCAGGGCCCGGCCGGCCAGGAGCCTCGCCTCCACGGCCAGGCGCCGGTGGCGGCAGCGGGAACCTTCGCGGCCGGCCGGGCAGTCGCACGTCACGCGGCCAGCGGGCGAGACGGCGACGGTGTGGTAGGCGCCGGGGTAGCTTTGGGAGGGCACCAGCACCGCCGTCACCTGTCCGGACGGTTCGGCCACCACGATGACCGGGGCCGCTGGCGCAGGCTGAGGGGGTGGCGCAGGCTGAGGGGGTGGCGTAGGCCGATGGGACGACATCACGTGGTTTCTCCGTCTGACTCCAGCTCGGCCGGCTCGGCAAGCCTTCGCCTGAGGTAATGGATGAGCACCGCGAGCACGGCCAGTTCCTCGATGGCCCGCCCGCGGCCGTGCTCGCCCTCGTCGAGGGCCGTCACCACACGACGGAGCGTCTCGGCCAGCACGCCGCAGTACTCCAAGAGGGCCAGCCGCACCGGCAAGGCGTCCACGTCCAGGGCGTAGTGGCGGGGGTGGGGATGGTGCTCGCTCACGGCACGGCCTCCATCTCCATCGCTCCGGCGCCGGCAGCGGCTCCTTCGCCGGCATCGGCCTCGGCGGCCAGCTTGAGCAGGGAGAGGCACACGGCGACGCGCTGACGGGTGGCCCACAGCCGGGCCTCCAGCTCGGTCAGCTTCTGGCGCAGCGTGCGCTCCTGCTCGACCAGACGCCGGTAGTCGGCGTCGCCGTGCAGCGTGAGCGTCAGCGAGGCCTTCCGTTCCGTTTCGTTCTTCCCCTCGACGGCGAGCAGCGCCTGCGCTTTCCGCAGCTTCAGTTCGGCGGCCACGTCGGCCAGCTCCTGCCGCAGGCGGGCGATGTCGAGGGAGAGGGTGACGTGCCGGTCAATCAGCGCGTCGAGCGTCTGCATGGTTTCGCTGAGCGGGTCGAGGGTGAGGGTGTCGGTGGCGGTGGTCATGGTGGCCTCCTGTCTGTCTCCGTCCTGTCTCGGTGCTCCTGCTCACGTCGCTGGCGATGGGGGTGGCGTTCAGCACAGCACGGCCGTGGTCGAGGCCTCGACGACGGTCTGGTGGAGGCGCGCGGCCGCCAGCCGGCACACCGTCCGGCGCAGGCGCACAGCGCGTTGCAGGGTGGGGCCGCCTGCGCCACGGTCGGCGCAGGCCAGACACACCCGGCCGACGTCGGTCTCCACGGAGGGAGAGGCGGGGCGGCCGCAGCGGGTGCAGGGTGCAGGGTCGGGCGCGCTGGCCGAGACCAGCCGCTCGAACTCGTCGAGTTCCCGCTCTTCCTCAGGCGAGAGCTCGTAGCCTGCGGGCCCGCGGCCGGCGGCCACCAGCGTGAGGGTACCGGGCCGTGCGGCCGGGGCGGCCGGGCTACCGTCCGGGCCGTCCGGAAGGATGTGGGCGAGGAAGGCGCCCCACTCGCCTTCCCGCTTCAGGTAGAACCGGCAGGGGTCGCAGACCACCCCGCCGCCGACCAGTGTGCCCATCGCCACCGGGGCCACCGTGGTGGGGCCGCCGCAGCGCAGGCAGGGCGCCACCTGCTCCACTTCCCACCGCTCCACCGTCACCGCCGTCATTGTTGTCCTCTCCTATCAGTGATTACGGTCATATTGTGTCTTGGCACAGACTAGTTTGTCAAGAGGGGTAGCATAACAAATTCATTGCAATCTGGCGTGGCCCCGACATCGTCTGGTATGCTGCAGACATGGAGCGGATGCTTTCGACAGCCGAAGCGGCGGAGCGGCTCGGTGTCACCGAGCGCACCATCTTACGCTGGGTGCGTGCCGGCCGGCTCCTAGGACAACGGGTCGGGCGCCACACGATGGCCATTCCTGAGGGTGAGGTCGAGCGGGCCCGGGCACTTCCTCGTCCTCGCCCCGGGCGCCCAAAGGGAGTCCGTCCATCGGTTCGGTTCTCAGGCGTCTGTCCAGCCTGCGGCACCACGTTCCAGTCCGCCCGGCCGGCACGGTACTGCTCGCCCCGTTGCTCGGCCCGTATCCGAGCCCGGGCCGCCCGCCGCCGGGCCAGAGAGCAGCACACGGCCTAACCGCAAGCTTTGCGGCCACCCCCGGCCGGGTACCCCTGGAGCCCCCGCGCGCACGTGCGCATGCGCAGGCGGGGCCGTCACACGCCTACACCACCGCCCTGTAGGACGATTCATTCGTACACGAATAGTCCGATGGTGTGGTTACGGTCCGCTGGCGTGAGGGGCTGCGGCCGTGGTGGAGGGTGTGTGAGCGAAGGAACCGCCGCTGTGAGAGCCTGTTACGAGG
>JBHOQW010000043.1:0-4446 GCA_042408665.1 Dehalococcoidia bacterium | reverse complement strand
CGGCGTGACCACCTTATCCTGCCCCACCCAGTGAAGATGGTTCGATCCGAGGGTAGGATACTGAAAGCCGAAATCGAGGCGGAGGGCCGGCGCTGGCGCGAGGCGTGAAGATGGTTCGATCCGAGGGTAGGATACTGAAAGTGCCATCCGTCGCTGGTCCGGGCTGGTATGTCCAATCCAGTGAAGATGGTTCGATCCGAGGGTAGGATACTGAAAGCGACGCCATGCACGCGCGCCATGCCGAGACGCCACGATGTGAAGATGGTTCGATCCGAGGGTAGGATACTGAAAGCCCGCTCTCATGTCTTGGATATACTGAGCCAATTCGTGTGAAGATGGTTCGATCCGAGGGTAGGATACTGAAAGACACGCTGCCGCCGCCGCCCTGTCCCCCGCCTTGCGCTGTGAAGATGGTTCGATCCGAGGGTAGGATACTGAAAGGAAGGATGCGACGCGTCTGGCCGGGGTCATCCTTCACAGTGAAGATGGTTCGATCCGAGGGTAGGATACTGAAAGTGATATTTTGCCGGTCTTCGTCGCGGAGGTCGAACTCGTGAAGATGGTTCGATCCGAGGGTAGGATACTGAAAGCAACGATCGCGACAATCACCAAGCCCGCAGGCACGCCGTGAAGATGGTTCGATCCGAGGGTAGGATACTGAAAGCCTCGTTATCGCCAATGAAAGTGCGCCGCAACCAGTGTGAAGATGGTTCGATCCGAGGGTAGGATACTGAAAGCATGCTGGGGAGATACGTAGAAGAGGCGTACAAAGTGTGAAGATGGTTCGATCCGAGGGTAGGATACTGAAAGATTGGTGCTCTTCGTCTCTTCGCGGGGCGGGGGGTCGGTGAAGATGGTTCGATCCGAGGGTAGGATACTGAAAGTATTTAGTGGCGCCGATTTGGAGGGAGCAATTCTCCAGTGAAGATGGTTCGATCCGAGGGTAGGATACTGAAAGTGGTTGTGCTCACCGCCTGGACCAGCACGGTGTTCAACCCGTGAAGATGGTTCGATCCGAGGGTAGGATACTGAAAGCCTTAGGCAGGATGATGCCGGGGTAGTATTTTGGGCGTGAAGATGGTTCGATCCGAGGGTAGGATACTGAAAGGGATACCAGCGGCCCCTTCCTGGAGGTCACCAGAAGGTGAAGATGGTTCGATCCGAGGGTAGGATACTGAAAGGGCTGTCCGTGACCTTCCACCACATCTCGGCCGCACTTTGAAGATGGTTCGATCCGAGGGTAGGATACTGAAAGCGCCAAACTGGTGGAAGACAAAGCCAACGGTCCGGCGGGTGAAGATGGTTCGATCCGAGGGTAGGATACTGAAAGCGATGGCCATGAGCGGCACAGGTGACGTGTTCGACCGGGTGAAGATGGTTCGATCCGAGGGTAGGATACTGAAAGTGTCTTTGTTGCGGTCGAACTACCCGTCTTATACTCTTTCACGGTGAAGATGGTTCGATCCGAGGGTAGGATACTGAAAGTCGTACTCGGCAGTTATCTGCCGGGTCTTGCGAGTCCGTGAAGATGGTTCGATCCGAGGGTAGGATACTGAAAGTCATACATGTATCCCGCCGTCTTGGCGGGATCGAGGGCGTGAAGATGGTTCGATCCGAGGGTAGGATACTGAAAGCGACACTCGAGGATTACCAGAACGCGGAAGCATACGCGTGAAGATGGTTCGATCCGAGGGTAGGATACTGAAAGGCTCAAGCGGCGTTAGACTGGTGGAAAAGCGATAACAATGTGAAGATGGTTCGATCCGAGGGTAGGATACTGAAAGTCGTGCCGCTGTTGCCGACGATCAAGGCCGACATCGGTGAAGATGGTTCGATCCGAGGGTAGGATACTGAAAGTTGGTAGCTAGCCAGCGGTGAAGCTGCCGCCGCTCCGCGTGAAGATGGTTCGATCCGAGGGTAGGATACTGAAAGGATATACCTGCTGCAAGAACTGGCCAGCCCTACCTTGCCGTGAAGATGGTTCGATCCGAGGGTAGGATACTGAAAGGTATTCATCATTCCGATCCGGATGGCGCTCATCTTTGACAGTGAAGATGGTTCGATCCGAGGGTAGGATACTGAAAGGTATAGCTCATCGATGCGTTTTTCGTTGATCTTAAGTGAAGATGGTTCGATCCGAGGGTAGGATACTGAAAGATTACGTTCGCTAGCCAGAGAGACGGTGAGGAAAGCGTGAAGATGGTTCGATCCGAGGGTAGGATACTGAAAGGATCCAGTGCATTGGCCGGTCGTGTGGCCTACGTCTGGTGAAGATGGTTCGATCCGAGGGTAGGATACTGAAAGCTGGTCGAACCAATCCCTGGGAATACGGTCGCGAAAGGTGAAGATGGTTCGATCCGAGGGTAGGATACTGAAAGCAGGCCGCGCTGGTGGGTGGGGCAGGACAAAGTGGTGTGAAGATGGTTCGATCCGAGGGTAGGATACTGAAAGTAGGCAGGCCGGCTGTGCGCTTGGCCTGTTCGCGCTTAGTGAAGATGGTTCGATCCGAGGGTAGGATACTGAAAGCGCCCCCCAGGTCGTCCAACTCGCGCACAAAGCGTCGTGAAGATGGTTCGATCCGAGGGTAGGATACTGAAAGGGCGCAAGTCGCTCATCAGCCTGTCCAGTTCGGCCTGGGGGGTGAAGATGGTTCGATCCGAGGGTAGGATACTGAAAGTGGCCGCCCAGCGCCTGGGCGTGTCCAAGGTCGTCGTGTGAAGATGGTTCGATCCGAGGGTAGGATACTGAAAGCTATGATGCGGCCTGCGCGGCTGCGGGGGTAGAGGTGAAGATGGTTCGATCCGAGGGTAGGATACTGAAAGTGCGTTCTGCCCGGCGCCGCCGCCGCCGCCGCCGCCGGTGAAGATGGTTCGATCCGAGGGTAGGATACTGAAAGTTGAAGACCAGCCTGGCGGGGGTGGGGCAAGCGACGATGTGAAGATGGTTCGATCCGAGGGTAGGATACTGAAAGCATTCTGGAGATCACCTTCGTAGCGGTGATCGTCTACGTGAAGATGGTTCGATCCGAGGGTAGGATACTGAAAGTCCGTCCCCGCCAGCCAGTCCGGGTGGGCGTCGAAATCGGTGAAGATGGTTCGATCCGAGGGTAGGATACTGAAAGGCTCAATGTGGGGACACAACGAACTTGTGGAAATCATGGTGAAGATGGTTCGATCCGAGGGTAGGATACTGAAAGTTGCTGGCTGGCGAGACTGCATGAACTCGGCCAGCGCCGTGAAGATGGTTCGATCCGAGGGTAGGATACTGAAAGTACGGGGAATCCGGACGCCATCCGCCGCGCCAATGACTGTGAAGATGGTTCGATCCGAGGGTAGGATACTGAAAGCCGCCGCCAGCGCCTCGCGCCAGCGGCAGTCGTCCTGTGAAGATGGTTCGATCCGAGGGTAGGATACTGAAAGCATTCATAAGAATAAGGCTTTGCCCTGTCCCCCGCTGTGAAGATGGTTCGATCCGAGGGTAGGATACTGAAAGGTCACGGTCACACCGGAGCCAGGGGCGGAGGTCATCATTGTGAAGATGGTTCGATCCGAGGGTAGGATACTGAAAGGGTCTGAAATCCTCTATCCGTACTCACGGATAGTGGATGTGAAGATGGTTCGATCCGAGGGTAGGATACTGAAAGTTGGTAGTGACATACGTCGCCACGGTGCGGCCGCCGGTGAAGATGGTTCGATCCGAGGGTAGGATACTGAAAGCAGGCCGCAGGCAGCCAGGCAGGCAGGCAGGCAGTGAAGATGGTTCGATCCGAGGGTAGGATACTGAAAGCCCCCAGACCGCACGGCCAACCAGGCCGTGCGGTTTGCAGTGAAGATGGTTCGATCCGAGGGTAGGATACTGAAAGGGCAGGCAGCCAGGCAGGCGGCAGAGCGGGCGGGGCGCGTGAAGATGGTTCGATCCGAGGGTAGGATACTGAAAGACAGAGCTTCACCCCCCGGCCCTGGCAGCGGTCCTGGGTGAAGATGGTTCGATCCGAGGGTAGGATACTGAAAGTGGCTAGCTGATAGATCGTCCTAATGCGTGATTCGTTGTGAAGATGGTTCGATCCGAGGGTAGGATACTGAAAGAATGTGGCAGACGACGCAGCAGGCCCTGTCCAGCCTAGGTGAAGATGGTTCGATCCGAGGGTAGGATACTGAAAGTGTTCCTGAAGCAACGCTCGCCAGAGAAGCTGGCCTGTGAAGATGGTTCGATCCGAGGGTAGGATACTGAAAGTTCGGGGCGTACCGCTCCAGGTACTCGGCGAGGTTTGTGAAGATGGTTCGATCCGAGGGTAGGATACTGAAAGCAATTGGCCGTTTTCAGCCAATACCATCCCCTCAATGGCTGTGAAGATGGTTCGATCCGAGGGTAGGATACTGAAAGATCTAGCTGATGGCGTGGATCGTCACGGGCCCCCAGGTGAAGATGGTTCGATCCGAGGGTAGG
>JBHOQW010000042.1:0-1490 GCA_042408665.1 Dehalococcoidia bacterium | reverse complement strand
CTTCGGCACCTCGTAGCTGTGGTCGTACTCGATCCACTCCACCCGACGGCCGACGAGGTTCTGCGCGTTGGCCAGCTCCACCCAGTCCTTGGCGCCGTCGCCCAGCACGTTGCCGATGTTGGCGGTGGCGCCGGAGCGGTCGACGAAGCCGCCCACCTTGACGGCGGAAAGCTGGCGGGCGGGTGCCGTCGCCTGACCGGCCGCGGGCGACCCCGCGCCGCCGGCCGGCGCGGCGGTGCCCTTCGCCTTCTCGCCCCCGCCGCCGCACGCCGCCGCGAACGCCGCGGCACCGGCCCCCAGCAGCCCCAGGAAACGGCGCCGTGCCACCCGCCGTGTCCAATCCCTGTCGTGCCTCACCACGGTCTCTCCCTCCTCTGTCCGGATACCATCCCCGCTCGCCGGTACGGCGGACTCGCCCGCACCGGTGAGCCGCATGCGCTTGGCAGGTTGCGCTTCATACCGGTCTCTCTCCCCGTCCCCGCCGCTGCACCTCCCTGGCCCGGGCCGTCCGGCCTCATCGTGTGAACGGCCACATCCGGACCGCGTGCTTGAAGCGGCTCCACAGCCGGTAGAGGCCGTCCGGCTCCCAGATGATAAAGAGAATGATCAGCACACCAAAGATAATCTGTTCCACGAAGGTGTAGTATTCCTGCAGGCGTGGCACCACGTCCTGCAGCGGCTCCACGACGTCGTCGCGCACGATCACGGGCACCAGCGTGATGAAAGCGGCGCCCAAGAGCGACCCGGGCACGCTGCCCAGCCCACCGATGATGATCATGGCCAGGAACTGGATCGAGAGGGTGGGACCGAACGCCTCATGGTTGACCGAGCGGTACCAGTAGCCAAGCAGCGCCCCGGCCACGCCGGCGTAGAAGGCGCTGAGCGCGAAGGCCATCAGCTTGTACCGGTACAGGTTGATGCCGATCGACTCGGCGGCGATCTCCCGATCCCGGATCGCCACCCAGGCCCGGCCCACGCGGGTGCGGAACAGGTTCTCGGCAAAGACGATGCCGAGCACGGCGATACCGCCGAACAGGTGGAACCGGTCCGTGTCCGTGCGGATCACGTGATGCCAGAACGGCAGCGCGATCTCCGGACGCGGCACCTGCAGGGCCGCCGTGATCCGCCCTTCCCTGGTCAGCTTGGGCACCACGTGCAGCACCAGCCACTCCAGCACGGGGTGCGCCGCCAGGGTGGCGATCGCCAGGTACAGGCCCTTCACCCGCAACGAGGGCACGCCGAAGGCAATGCCCACCAGGGCCGCCACCACGCCCGCCGCCGGGACGGTCACCAGCAACTCCACCGGGCTGCCCTTCAAATCCGGGATGCGGTTGTAGAGCATGCCTACAGTGAAGGCTCCGGCCATCGCCAGGGCCCCGTGGCCCAGCGAGATTTGGCCCGTGTAGCCCACCAGGATGTTCAGGCCCACGGCCGCGATGACCGAGATCCAGACCAGGTTGAGGTTGTTCAGCCAGTAGTCGCTCAGCACC
>JBHOQW010000020.1:0-3793 GCA_042408665.1 Dehalococcoidia bacterium | reverse complement strand
CGTGTACGGGCCGCTGGCCGCGGCCACCAACTTCAAAATGGCGCCAGAGCACACCGTGGACGCCCAGATCCGCGCCCTGGGCTACCGGCTGGAGGACGTGAAGATCGTCATCCCCTCGCACCTGCACTTCGACCACGCCGGCGGGCTCTACCTCTTCCCCCACGCCCGCTTCTACACCATGCACGGCGAGCTGCAGGGGGCCTACTGGCCGCCGCCCAACGCGCGCGGCTTCTTCCTGGTGGAGGACTACCTGCCCACCCGCAACTTTGACTGGTTCGAGCTGCCGGACGACCATGACCTGTTCGGCGATGGCTCGCTCATCCTGCTCAAGACACCGGGCCACACCATGGGCGGTTGCTCGCTGCTGGTGCGATTGCGCAACCAGATCGTGATCCTGGCCGGGGACGCCGCCCACCTGCGCGAGGGGATCGAGGTCGTCAACCCGATGCCGTTCAACGTGGACACGCGTCAGGCGGCGCTCT
Source organism: Dehalococcoidia bacterium (assembly GCA_042408665.1). GTDB lineage: Bacteria > Chloroflexota > Dehalococcoidia > CAUJGQ01 > CAUJGQ01 > CAUJGQ01. Next base: position 3,311 of record JBHOQW010000020.1, on the reverse strand, counting down.
CGATCTACAAGCTGCGCGCCCTGCGCGACTCGCTCGGCGCACGCATCTGGATCAGCCACGACCCGGAGGACTGGGCCGAGAACCCGCACGCCCCGCAGGCCATCGACTAGGACCACGCCCCGGCACGCCGGGGCGCCATGCTCCCGTGAGGAGGAACGTGCCGTGACCATCGAGCTGGGTGTGTTCCATAACGGTGCATCGGACCTCAAGGCCATCACCACGCCGGACGGGGTGGTGGTGAACGACGGCAGCCTGGAAGAGGTGCACGAGAGCTACCAGCGGGTGCTGATCGGGCAGGTGCGCCAGGGGATCCTGGCCGAGCGGCTGGGGTTTGATTACTGGTTCATGACCGAGCACCACTTCATGCCGGAGGGGCCGGAGTTCAGCCCCAACCCGTTGCTGGTGGAGGCGGCCATCGCCGCCCAGACCCGGCGCATCCGTTTCGGCCAGATGGCCAATATCGTGCCCTGGTGGCACCCGGTGCGCCTGGCCGAGCAGGCGGCCATGCTGGACGTGATCAGCGGCGGGCGGCTGGAGATGGGCATCGGCCGCGGCTACCAGCCGCGGGAGGCCGAGGTGTGGGGCTGGCGCTACGGCTCCACCATCCAGGACCAGGAGCGTAACCGGCGCTACTTTGAGGAGGCGTACGAGATCATCCTCAAGTGCTGGACGCAGGGCTCCTTCTCCCACCACGGCGAGTACTGGTCCATCCCGCCCCGCCACACCAAGTGGCACCACAAGTCCACCATGGCCTACTTCAGCCTGCCCAAGGCGGGCCGCAAGGTGGAGGACGTGCTTCAGATCGGCCCGCCCGACCTGTACTCCATGGGCAGCCCGATCATGGCCGCCACCACCACGCTCAAAGAGCTGAGCGTCTTCCCGCAGCCGGTCCAGAAGCCCTACCCGCAGTTCTGGGAGCCGGTGACCAGCGAGCGCTCCATCCGCTGGGCGGCGCGCAACGCCGTCAACGCCTTCACCGTGCCAGAGCCCACCTCGCGCCTCAAGCGCAACATCGAGATCTATTACGAGGAGGCGGAGAAGAACGGCTGGCCGGACCGCCTGAACCGCGGCCGGTTCAAGTTCGGCTGGGACTCGCAGAAGAAGCGCGGCTTCGGCTGCTGCCGGTACGTGCACATCCTCCAGCGCGGTAAGGAGCAGGAGGACCTGGCCCGCTACCGCAACGCCCTGGAGCTGCAGTGGGACTACTACGGCCCCTTCGGCTTCGCCGCCGTCCTCTCCGACTTGGGCGAGCCGATGTACGACCTGAACATGAAGGTCACCGCCGACCTGCTCATGCAAAAGGAGATCGCCATCGTCGGTACCGCCGAGGAAGTCATCCGCAAGATCCTGCGTATCAAAGAGACTTGCGGTTACGAAGACTTCTTCTTCACCGCTTGGTTCGAGGCGGGCGGCTACCGCACGGAGGAGATCGAGGAACAGATGGCGATCTTCGCTAGCGAGGTGATGCCCGTGCTACGCCGCGAGTGCGGCGGCGGGCCGACCTTGCCCGAGTCCACCGTGCAGCTCGTGCCGGAGCGGGTGCCGGCCGGGGCGCCGGCCGCCGGCTCGTAGCGCGAGCGTTCGGTCGATGCCGCAAGGGAGGTGCACGGCAGGCAAACGGTTGTCCAGGTAACCCGCCTAGCGGCCCCGCCGAGGAGGATCCAATGCCACGGTACCTGGTGCAGGTGGCCTATACACCGGAGGCGTGGGCCGCCCAGCTCAAGAACCCGCAGAACCGCATGGAGGCGATCCAGCCGCTGTTCGACCGGATCGGCGGTCGCATCGAGTGCTTCTACTACGCCTTTGGCGAGCATGACGTCGTCGTGGTCTACGACGCCCCGGACAACGTCAGCGCCGCGGCCATCTCCCTGGCGGTCACGGCCGGTGGGGCGGTCAAGGCGATCCAGACGACGCCGCTCATGACCGTGGAGGAGGGCATGCAGGCGATGCGCAAGGCGGCGGAACTCCAATCCGCCTACCGGCCGCCCACCGCGCAGCCCACCGTAACGCGCTGATCCCTGGATGTCCGGCCCTCACCCCCGCCCTCCGGGCACCTCTCTCGCGTGCGGGAGAGGGGCGGGGGGTGAGGGCCGGGCCTGGAGACCTCGCCATGCCGCTGTACGAGTACGCCTGCCCCCGCTGCCCGACGACGTTTGCCCGCCTGCGCCCGCTGGCCGCGGCGGCCGAACCCGCGCCTTGCCCGGCGTGCGGTACACCCGCGTCGCGGACGATCACGCCCTTCGCCCTCTTGGGCCGTGCCGCCGGCCCCGGCATGAACGAGGTGCCCGAAGCGCGGGGTAGGGGGCCTGCGCCCCTCTGCCGGCGGTATCCGCACATTCCCTTGCTCTGCCACATGGAGCCCGAGGCGGCCGAACGCTGGATCGCCAAAGCGGAGGGGCGCGAGGAGCAGTACCTGGAGCGGGAGGCGCGCCGACAGGAGGAGGCCGCCCGCCTCGGCCTACCGCCGGAGCGGCCGCACACTCCGGCCGGGCACGGGCACCTTCACGTCATCCCCGAGGCGCACGAGGCCGGGCCATGATCACCGGGCCATGAGCACGCCATCGCGGCTGACCCCCGACCCGCTGCTGGCCCTCACCCCCTACCCCCCTCGCCCTCGTGACGAGGGCGAGGGGGTCTGACGTGAGCGAAGATGATGCACAACAATGCTCGGCTTCTCGCCTGGCAAGGGGGTTGGGGTGCGCGAAACGGCCTCGCCGATGACGCTCCCCTCTCCCGCAAGGCGGGAGAGAGACTGGGGGTGAGGGCCCGCTCCTGCCGGGGGTGAAGGCCGCTCGGCCGGCGGTGAGGGCCGGCCGCGGCCTGAGCCGCCACCCCGTTTGCGCCACCGCTGGTCGGGGCCTATACACTGGGAGCACAGCAACCGGGCAAACGAGCATAGGGGAACGAGCCACGAGCCCGCCTTTCGTTTCTCGTTCCCACCCTTACCCTCGGCCGCTCCCCAGTGCTGAGTACTGCGTGCCGCGTGCCGCGGAGGGTGCCCCCTGCGCAGCACGCAACACCCAGCACTCAGCACTCATGAGGGCCGGGGTGAGGGCTGGCAAGGAGCGGTGTGCGATGGTGTGGCAGCCGGAAATCGAGGAGCTGAAGCGGCGGATCGATCTGGCCAAACAGATGGGTGGGCCGGAGAACGTCGCTCGCCAGCACGCAGGCGGCAAGCTGACGGTGCGCGAGCGCATCGAGCGGCTGCTGGACCCCGGTTCCTTCCGCGAGATCGGCGTGCTGGCCGGCCGCGCGACGTACGAGGACGGCCGGCTGGTGGCCTTTCGCCCGGCCAACTTCGTCATGGGCCA
>JBHOQW010000018.1:0-3735 GCA_042408665.1 Dehalococcoidia bacterium | reverse complement strand
TTCTGGCTGATGAAGAACATCCTGTCCGTGTGGCCCTTCCAGTTGCGCGCCCGCTCCAGGCGCGAATTGCGGAATTTGACCGCCCGCCGCGGTGGTGAGTGCAGGTCGTCGGAGATGAACACGGCGAAGCGGCCGTCGTGTGGTGATTTGTAGATCAGGCCATCGTCGGCCAGCTCCTGCAGTTGGTGCAGCCGCTTGATCTCTGTCTCCGGCTTGACCATGCGGTAGCCGACGAACTGCTGAATGACCTCGCAGTAGGTGCACGATTCTGTGCAGCCGCGCGAGGTCTCCAGCACGCCTGCGGCCATGGGGTTGGCCGGGGTGAGGTCTTTGATCGAGCGGTAATCCGGCAGCTCGACGTAATCGGCCGGGATCATGCGCCGGAACGGCCGGCGCACCACCTGACCGAAGTCGTCTTTGAAAGCGATGCCGTCCAGCTTGCGCAGCTCGTTCGCCCACAGGGAGCGCGGCGTCGAGAGCAACAGGTCACACAGCGGGCCGATGATGTCCTCGCCCTCGCGCTGCACGACGACGTCGATCTTGCCGTGGTGGATCGCCTCCTCCGGCAGCGGTCCCATCTGCGGGCCGCCGCCGATCACGATCAGGTCCGGGCGGTTGAGCTTGGCCTTGCTGGCGATCTCGTAGGCGCGCGGCGTCTCGTTCACCAGCGCGGTGACCATGAGGATGTCGTAGCCCTCAAGGTCCTTGACGGGGTCGATCTTGCCCGAGCGATCCTCGAACCAGATGGTGCGCTCGTAGCGGTATTCGGCGTCCGCTCGCTCGCTCCATTGCTGGAGGGCGGCGGACAAAAACAGCATGCCCTGGCGAGGGATGGCGACGTATTCGAAGTTGCCGCCGGTCGAGCGCGGCTGGACCAACATGACGCGCTTTGTCTTGGCCACGGTTGTCTCCTCGGAAGGTCTGGATAGGGGGCAATTGGCCCGTTCCATGGCGCGCTGACGGTCACCACACGCCAGCGGTGGACGGTCTCCGCCGTACCAGACGTTCGCCGCGACAGAGGCGCCCTAGAGCGCGCCGGTTGAGGCGGCTGAGGAGGCGGCGGGGGGCGTGCCGGCGCCGGAAGGGGCCGCACTCGGCGCGAATGGCGCGGTACCCGGCCTGCGGCACGCAGCGCAGGAGCAGGGGCAAGGAGGCCAGAAACAACCGGATGGCGTGGGCGTTGCGGGCCAGCCAGCGGGCTGGGGCGGAGCCCGCCGCCACTTCGCGCGCCCGCGCCCCCACCAGACCAACGTTGGCGGCCAGCATCACCAGCGCCAGCCGGTTACGGTGCACTAGTTGGGCGAGGCTGACGAGCACGTCGACCTGGGCCTGGTTGCGGTCGGCTGCGCTGATGGTCACGGTTTTCTCCCCGCCCAGAGCGCGTCCGGAGGGGCCGCGCTTCGGCGCGAGTATACCATCGCCTCGCGGGCCGTCACCAGCGACTTTCCCTAACATTTTCTACGCAAATGCTCCGTGCCCCGGCACCGTTGTCAGGGTGCCGTCGCAGGCGGGCCACCGAGCGCGCCTAGGCCGGGCAGGCCAGCGAGCCCTGCACCACCGAGCCCGCCCAGGCCGGGCAGGCCGCCGAGCCCGGCCCCGAACAGGCCACCGGGCGCGGTGAGCGGTGCCGGCTCGACCAGCGATTTGATCGCCCGGGGCAGCTCCGGCAACAGGTCCGAGGCCATGACACCGGCCGGGCCGAGGTCGCCGCGCGCGGCGTCGCCGGCCATCCCGTGCAGGAACACGGCGCACGCTGCCGCCTCGGCCGGCTCCAGCCCCTGGCCGATGAGCCCGGCCACGGCGCCGGCCAGCACATCGCCGGTGCCGGCGGTGGCCAGCGCCGGGTTGGCGAACGGCGACAGCCACACCCGCCCGTCCGGCGCCGCTACCACGGTGTTGGCGCCTTTAAGCACCACCACGGCGCGCCACTGCCGCGCGAAGGTGCGGGCCGTCGCCAGCCGGTCTGCCTGAATCTCTGGCACGGTCCAGCCGGTGAGCCGGGCCATCTCGCCCGGATGCGGCGTGAGCACCGCCCGTGGCGGCAGTCGCTGCGCCCAGCCCTCGACGGCGGCCAGGGCGTTGAGGCCGTCGGCATCGATCACCACGCCACGCAGCTCCATGCCCTCGAGGCCGAAGAGCACGGCGCGCACCGCCTCCGCCGCGGCCATGCTCAGGCCACAGCCGGCCAACAACACGTCGTATCTCTTCAGCGCATCGCGTACCCGCGGCGCGACAGCGGCGGCCAGCGCGCCATCCTGCTCGTCGAGCGGCAGGTAGGTGGCCTCGGCCACGCGCGCCGCCACCATCGGTTGGATGGAGCGGGGCACGGCCAGCGTCACCAGCCCGGCACCGACCCGGTAGGCGGCGGCCGCGGCTAGGGCAGCGGCGCCGACGTAGAACTGCGACCCGGCCAGCACCAGCACCCGGCCAAACGTGCCCTTGTTGGCGTCCGCCGGGCGGGCGGGGAGGTGCCGCTTTGCCCAGGTGCGGTCGAGCAGTTCGATGCTGGCCGGTCGTTCCACCGAGGCCGGAATGCCGATCTCCACCACCTGCACCCGTCCGGCTAGGGCTGCACCTTGACCGATGTACAGCCCGACCTTGGCCTCACCCAAGGCGACGGTCAGGTCCGCGGCCACGGCCAGCGGATCGGCGCGTCCGGTGTCGGGGTCCACGCCGGTGGGGAGGTCCACGGCCACAAGGCGGGGGTGCACCGGCCGCTCGCGGGCGCGCTTTACCCGTTGCAGGATCTCTGCCAGTGGGCCCGCGATCGGGCGGCTGAGCCCGGTGCCGAGCAGTGCGTCGACGATCACCTCGGCCACGGACAGGAACTCGTCCAGGGTCTCGTAGGTGGGGTCATCGTCGGCCGCCACCACGGTCACGTTGCGCTCCCGCAGCGCTGCCAGCAGCGGGTCGTCGGCCGGGCGACGGCGCAGCAGGTAGACGCCCACCTCGGCGCCCCAGTCGTGCAGGTGGCGGGCGGCCACCAGACCGTCGCCGCCGTTGTTCCCGGGACCGACGAGGACGAGAATGCGCCGCTCCTCCAGGCTTCCCAGCAGCATCCACACCTCCTGGGCCACGCCCAGGCCGGCGTTCTCCATCAGGTGCGCGGTGGAGACGCCGGCGGCCTCGGCCGCGGCCTCCAGGGCACGCATTTCAGCGGTGGTCACCAATCTCATGGCGATACTCCCAGGCGGCATGAACAGCGGAACCGGCGATCAACGCGGTTCCGGCTCCGCGGACGTCCGTCCCCAGCGTAGCTTCGGCGTGGCCTCTTCTTCGGGCCAGTGCGTCACGTGCGCCACCACCACGGCGGCTGCGTAGTCGCGGGCGTGGGTGAGGGTGACGTCCACATCCTTCAGGCCGATGTGCGCCGCGCGGGCGGCGGCGCTGCCGTGCAGGATGAGAAGCGGCTTGCCGCGTCGGTTGGGCAGCACCTCGATGTCGCGCCAGGCCACGCCGCGCACGCCCGTGCCCAACGCTTTCATCGTCGCCTCCTTGGCCGCGAAGCGGGCGGCCAGCTCTGGGACGCGGCCGCGGCACAGGGCGATCTCGGCCGGGGTGTAGATGCGGGCCAGAAAGCGCTCGCCAAAGCGGGCCAGCACCCGCGCGATCCGGTCGATCTCCACGATATCAATGCCGGTGGTGTGGCGGTCCATCGGCAGGGCAGTGTATCAGGCCACGGGCGTAGACTGTATGGATCGCACCGGCCGGCGGTATACGATCGCCGTGGAGCCG
>JBHOQW010000017.1:0-4015 GCA_042408665.1 Dehalococcoidia bacterium | reverse complement strand
ATCGGTCGAGGTTGGGGATCAGCCGCTGGTGCGCGTGGACCGCGGCCTGGCGCTGACGCTGTCTGACGGTGCGCGGCTGGAGGTTGGCCCGATGGCGGGGCAGGAGGGGCGGCTGGTCGTCACCGCCGTGTGGGGCGGGCGGCGCATCGCCGTGACGCCGGGCGCGGCCGGCGACGCCGGGGTAGCGCGCGGCCCGACTCCCGGAGCCTCGGTCGTTGCGCTCCCGGCTGTTCCCGCCCTGCGCTACGAGCTGCGCGGGCAGGGTCCGGTGGAGGTGCGCACGGATGGGCGCGCGCTCGCCGTGCGGCCGGGGCGGGGCGGTGCGCTGCCACAGCCTGGCGACTGAGCCGAAACCGGGTTCCACCGAGCGCTGCGCCGGCCTCCCCGGCCCCCGGCATGACCGGGGCAGGCTCCGGCGCGGGGCCCTCCCCCGGCTGTAGCCCCGGCCTTGCCGGGGCGAGCTGGGGAAGCGGGGCGGTGTGGCCCTCACCCCGCTCGCCTACGGCTCGCCCCCCTCTCCCGCGTCCAGGAGGGGGGCCGGGGGGTGAGGGCCTGTCTGAACCGCCCTCACCCGAGCCGCCCTCACCCGGTCCGGCTTCGCCGGACCACCCTCTCCCGCGGTCGGGAGAGGGTTTCTGCACTTGGTGAACCCCTTGCTCACGTCAGACCCCCCTCGCCCCCACCCAGCACGCATCGCTCAGCGTTTCCGGGAGACAAGGACCCGATGCTGCCCTGCCCGCCCCACCGAGGGGGCGGCCGCGCTATGCTGGAGAACAGTGCATGCTGTCACAGCAGGAGGACCCCGTGCCCGTGCCCCGCGCCGATGGCCGTCGCCCGGACGAGTTGCGCCCGTGCCGCATCACCCCCGATGTGCTCGCCTTCGCCGAGGGCTCCGCGCTGATCGAGCTGGGCCAGACCCGCGTCCTCTGCGCCGTAAGCGTGGAGGACCGCGTGCCGCCCTTCCTGCGCGGCACCGGCAGCGGTTGGATCACGGCCGAGTACGCCATGTTGCCGCGCGCCACCCAGACGCGCACCCCGCGCGAGGCCGCCACCGGCCGCATCGGCGGCCGCACGCATGAGATCCAGCGCCTCATCGGCCGCTCGCTGCGCGCCATCGCCGACCTCACCGCCCTGGGCGAACGCACGCTGACCGTGGACTGCGACGTGCTCCAGGCCGACGGCGGCACCCGCACCGCCGCCATCACCGGCGCCTACGTGGCCCTGGTGCTGGCCTGTGAGCGCCTGCGGCGTCAAGCCCTCACCCCCAGCCCCTCTCCCGCAGGCGGGAGCGGGGTGGCCGAAGGCCGGGGTGAGGGTGGGCCGGTGGCGGCACCGTCCGAGTTCCGCTGGCCGCTGCGCCAGGCGGTGGCCGCCATCAGCGCCGGCATCGTGGACGGCGAGGCGCTGCTCGACCTCGCCTACAGCGAGGATGCGCGCGCCGAGGTGGACTTCAACGTCGTTATGACCGAGGACGGGCGGTTCGTGGAGGTGCAGGGCACGGCCGAGCGCGAGCCGTTTGACCGCCGGGTGCTGGACCGCATCCTCGATCTGGCCGCCGGCGGCATCCGCTCCCTGTTCGAGGTCCAGCGTCAGGCCATTCGCGCGGCGCTCGGCACGTGAGGGGCGCGGCCCTGTCTCACACGTAGTGCCCCAGCTCCGCCCCGCCCAGCAGGTACACGTGCGCCTGCACCTGCGACTGGAGGGCGTCCCAGCCGAAATCCGCCGCCAGGCGGAAGCCGTACGGGCAGCACTCCCGGCCCAGCCGCACCAGCTCCGCGCCGATGGCGCCCAGGAGCGCGACATCGGCCCACAGGGAGTCCTGCTCCATCTCGCGCACCGGCTCCGCCACCAGCACCACCGGCGGCCAGCCCGCGTGGCGCCGCTCCACCCGGAATCCGTCCCGCTCCAGCACCGGCTCCCGGCCGCCCCCGCGACCGGCGACGGGCTCCATCCCGGCCCCGCCCAGCACATGGATGTGCGCGTGCGGCTGGCTCTGGAGGGCGTCCCAACCGAAGTTGGACACCACGCGAAAGCCGTTCGGACAGAAGCGTCGGCCCATCGCCAACGCCACCCGACCGGCGCGGCCGAGCCCGCTCCACAGCTCCTCCTGCGTGCGGTGGCGGCGCGGTACCACCAGCAGCATCACCGGCAGCCAGCGCAGCACGTTGCGGAAGACGATGAACTCGTCGTCCTCGTAGAACACCTGGGCGGGCGCCGTGCCCGCGGCGATGGCGCAGAAGACGCAGCCGTCCATACCGTGGTCTGCAGAGGGGGACTGAAACCCAAAAAACCGGCGCGGGAACGCGGGCGCCCCGATTGTACGGACCGCCCCGGCCGGCGGTCAAACGCCACCCCCGACCCCGTTTTGACCGCACGCGGCCTCTTCTTTATGATCGCGGTGACGGATCCCCGCGCTGCCCCGCCGCCCCGGCCTGCTGAGTCCGGTGGTACCGATGTTCTCAGCGGGCCGGGGCCCGCCACCAACGCCGGATCTGGACCCACAGGAGCCATCCATGGCCGACCTCCGCCCGTTTCGCGGCCTGCGCTACCGGGTTGGCGGCGCAGACGCCGGTCGTGTGCTCGCGCCGCCCTATGACGTTATCTCCCCCCGGCAGCAGGCGGCCCTGTACGAGCTCAGCCCGTACAACGTGATCCGCCTCGAGCATCCGCGCGAGACGGGCGAGGCCCGCTACCGCTCGGCGGCGGAGACGCTGGCCCGCTGGCGCGGCGAGGGCGTGCTGGCGCCGGAGGAGCGGCCGGCCCTCTACCTGTACGAGCAGGTGTTCACGCACGGCGGGCAGAGCTACCGCCGCCGCGCCGTGCTGGGGCGCGTGCGCCTGGAGCCGTTCGAGACCGGCGTCATCCGCCCGCACGAGTACACGCTGGCCAAACCCAAGGCAGACCGCCTGGCCCTGCTGCGCGCCACACGGGCCAACATCTCGCCCATCTTTGGCCTGGTGGACGACCGCACCGGCGCCTTCGCGCGGGCGTTGGCCGAGGTCGCGGCGCGGCCGGTGCTGGATGCCCAGGACTTCACCGGACAGGGCCACCGCCTGAGCGTGATCGACGACCCGGCGGCCATCGCCCGCCTCACCGCCGCCGCGGCCGGTGCGGTGGTCTACATCGCCGACGGCCACCACCGCTACGAGACGGCGCTCGCCTACCGCGAGGAGTTACGGCAGGCGGCCGGGGCGACCTGGAGCGGCGAGGAGCCGGCCAACTTCGTGCTCATGGCGCTTACCGCCACCACGGACCCCGGCCTGCTCATTCTGCCCATCCACCGCCTGGTGCGGCCGCGCGCCCATCCGGCGGACCTGGTGGCCGCCCTGGGCTACGCCTTCACGGTGGAGGACGCCGGCCCGCTGGACCGCGGCGACGCCTGCGTCGCGCTGCTGCGGGCGATGGCGCGGCGCGGCCACGGCACGAGCGTGTTCGGCGTTGTCGGCCTGGAGCCCGGTCGTCTGCACCTGCTCACCCTGCGCGACCGCGCCGCCGTGGAGGCGCGCATGCCGGCCGGCCACGGCCCCGCCTGGAAGGCGCTGGATGTGAACGTGTTGCAATACGGCGTGCTGGAGCCGCTCCTGGGCATCGACGCCGCCGCGCTCACCGCCGGCGAGCACGTGGAGTTCACGGAGGACGCGGCGGAAGCGCTGGCGGCGGTCCAGACGGGGCGGGTGCCGCTCGCCTTCCTCGTCAACGCCACGCGCACCGAGCAGATCATCGCCGTCGCCGATGCCGGCGACCGCATGCCGCAGAAGAGCACGTACTTCTACCCGAAGCTGGGCACGGGGTTGGTCATCAACGCCCTCGAAGAGGGGTAGGCAGCCTCCCCGGCCAAGGCACCCCGCCCCTCGGCTGCAGCGCGAGGTGCGCCGCGCCGGGCGCGTTCAGTCGGTCAGGGGGTACAGGAGTAAGAGCCGGGCTTCCAGCGCTCGCGGCAAGCCGTGATCTGCTCCGGATCGGGGATGGGATCTTCGGCGGCGTCCTTGGCATGGCGGTGGTCGATGCCTGGCTG
>JBHOQW010000016.1:0-1449 GCA_042408665.1 Dehalococcoidia bacterium | reverse complement strand
TTCTCCAGCAGCTCGTCCAGTTTCGGGTCTTTGAGGTGGGCCTTGTTGGCGCCGCCCTTGGAGTGGTGCATACCGTACACCCACTCGTCGATGGAGACGTAGGGCGTCATCGGCCCGTAGGCGAACTCGTCGTAGATGCCGGCGTGTCCGGTGGCCAGCCAGTTGCCGTATTCCTTCTGGTTGATGGTGAGGTCGATGCCGATCTTGGACATGAAGTCCTTGGTCAGCTCCTCCTCGTCCACGGTGCGCTGGCCGTAGGAGGCGGCGTTGGGCGCGTCCATCACCGCCTTGAAGCCGTTCGGGTAGCCGGCCTCGGCCAACAGCCGCTTGGCCGCCGCCACATCGTACTTGTACCACTGCGCCCCCTCGCCCAGTTGCTCGGTGGGCAGCTTCCACTCCTTGAAGGCGGCCAGGATGGGCGGGCCGTTATCGATGGCGCCGCGGCCCAGCTCGAAGGACTTCAGCCAGGACTGGCGGTCGAAACCGAGGGCGATGGCCCGCCGCACGCGCACGTCGTCGGTCGGCTTTTTGTCGTTGCGGTAGTAGAAAACCGGCCCGCCGGCGCTGATGTAGTGCCACCACTTGAGGTTGGGCGCGCTGGCCTTCATGGCATCCAGCGACGGGTTGAGGATGGCGGTGGAGATATCCACCTGCCCCTGGCGCACCATCGCCTCATTCGAGGCCTCATCCGCCACGAACACGGCCTCGATGCGGTCCAGGTAGGGCAGCCCCTTGATCCAGAAGTCCGGGTTCTTCACCCACACGGCGCGCACGCTGGGCTGGTAGCTCTCCAGCATGAACGGACCGGTGCCGATCACCGCCTCGACCGCCTTCATGTCGCCGAACCGTTCGTCCACCTCGCGGGCCACGATCCACGAGTAGTGGTTGGCCAGGTTGGTGAGGAAGTCGGCGTGCGGCTGCACCAGCGTGAACCGCACCGTGGACGGGTCTGGCGTCTCGATCTTGTCCACCAGCCCTTCGAACAGGTCGCGATAGGTAAATTTCTTGGCGATCATCCGCTCAACGGTGTACTTGACGTCGGCGGACACCAGCTCGCGCCCGTTGACGGGCGGCTTATTGTGGAACTTGACCCCTTTGCGCAGGGTGATGACGAACGTGGTCTTGTCCGGCGTCTCCACCTTCTCGGCCAGGCCGGGCACGGGCGTGTAGTCCGCCTCGCCGGCATCTGGCCCGACCTTGAACTCCATCACGCGGTCATGCGTGAAGCTGAGGGCGGTGTGCGTGCGGAAGCTGAACGTGGCGTGCGGGTCGAAGCCGGTGGTGGGCTCGGCCGATTTGAGGTTGATCGAGACTGCTGCGTAAATCATAGGCTGGCCTCCAGGGCGTCCTGGACCGGCAGGTAATGAGCGAGCACCCTGGTGGGTGACAGCCGCAACTCGGGCGCACCCGACTGGTAGGCTGCTAACGCCACTACCAGAATGGCAGAGA
>JBHOQW010000015.1:0-1343 GCA_042408665.1 Dehalococcoidia bacterium | reverse complement strand
CCTCTGCCCCGGTCCCGCCCCGGCGAGCCGGGGCAGAGACACGAACCCCGGCGGCCGCCCCGGTCTGCGTACCGGGAGGCCGGTGCGCCGGTATTCTGACACTCCGGATGTGAGAGTCAAGATTGTGATCGTTGCCACAAGTGGACCCTGACCCCCGGCCCGCGGTGTGAGGAGTGATGGGGAAAAGGTGTAGCCACTCGCACGTGAGGGGTGCGAGGGGCCACACCGGCGTAGGCGTGCCACGAGCGGTTCCATGCGCGAACGCGAACGCGGCGGGACATCCGTATCAGGCCGCGGGCGTTACCCGCGCCACCTCCGCCAGGAAGCGCAAGGTGCGCTCCACCGTGGCGGCGGGCTCCGGTCCGGCCGCCACCGGCGAAACGATCACCTCCGCCACGCCCAGGTCGAACAGGGCGCGCAGGCGCGACGCCACGGCGTCCTCTGCGCCATGTAGGACCACGGCATCGATCATGGCGTCGGACCACTGTCCCTCGCGCGCTTCGGGGAAGCCGGCGCTGGCCAGCATGGCCGGGTAGGAGATGGTGCGCAGGTAGCCGGCGTAGGTGCGGCGCACGGCCTCACGCACGGCGGCGGCGTCCTCCAACACGCACACCGGCACGTGCATGATCAGCGGCGGTACCGGCCGGCCTGCCCGCTCGGCACCGGCGCGCAGCGCAGGCAGGGCCACATCCCGCACGTAGGTCGCCGGGCAGATCCAGGTGATGGCGCCGTCGGCCAGCTCACCGCATAGCTCAAACGAGCGACGTTGCAGGGCCGAAGCCATGACCGGCACCCCCGGCGGCGGGCCGGCCAGGCGGGCATGGGCCACGATGCCGGCCTCGTCCACGTCGGCCGCGCCCTCCTGGAGCAAACCCTTGAGCACGCGCAGGTAGGCGCGCAGATGCGCCAGCGGCCGTCGGAAGGGGATCCCGAACACACCCTCAATCGTGGGCTTGTGCGAGGGGCCGACGCCCAGCCGGAAGCGGCCCGGCGCCAGCGCGGCCAGGGCCAGCGACTGCTGCGCGGTGACGATGGGGTGGCGCGGGAAGGTCGGGATGATGGAGGTGCCCAGCAGCACCCGCGTGGTGCGCATGGCCGCCGCCGCCAGCACCGTGAGCCCGTCCGGCGCCGTGCCGCCGGTGGTGAGCCACACCGCCGGGATGCCCAGCTCCTCCGCGTGGACGATGCCGTCCACGATCCTAGCCGCATCCGGGGCTACCACGTGCACACCGATCGTGCCGGAAGCCATCGTTTCACCTCACGCTGGGATCGTCGGTCATTGTGGCATGGCCACACGGCACACGCGACGCGCGAGGCGTGAAGCTCAGCACGTGGTACGTAGC
>JBHOQW010000014.1:0-1054 GCA_042408665.1 Dehalococcoidia bacterium | reverse complement strand
TTCGACGTGGCGGTGGACCTGTGGTCCATGCCCGCCGCCTGGTGGCGGGTCACCTGGCTGCGGCGGCCGCCGCCGGGCATCGGCCGGCGCACCGCCATTACGCTGCCGCTGCTGGCGCTGGTGCCGCTGGCGCTGGTGCTGATGCTCCTGGCGAGCAAGCGGATCTTCCTCGGCACCGATTCGATCAACGTCTACCTCCACGTCTGGTACCTGAAGGACCAGCTCATCGACCACCTGCGCTTTCCGGTGCGCGCGGCGCCGCTGGACGGTGGCCGGGCGGTGGCGCTGCCCTATGGCGGCGCCGTGTGGGTGATCGCCGCCCTGTTGTTCGCCTTCGTGCAGGAGTGGGCGGTCACCTGGACGTTCGTGCTGGGGGTGATGCTGTTGCCGTGGGCGGCCGGCGTCGCCCGCCGTGCCCTGCGCGACCCGTGGCTGCTCCTGCTATTCCTGATCAACCCGTTCTACATCGACGCCATCTTCTCCTTCCAGTACGCCTTCGTCTGGTCGGCGGTGTTCTTCTTCCTGTTTGTAGCGGCCCTGGACCGGCGGCGCTGGGGCTGGGCGGCGGTACTGGGCTGGTTGGCGGCCGGCACGCACCCGATCATGGGCCTGCCACCCGTGGCCCTCTACCTGGGCTGGACGACGCTTCGTCGGCGGACACCTCTCCGCATCGCCGTAGCGCTGGCGGTGGGGATCGGCGTGGCGCTGTTGCCGTTGCTGTGGCTGACGCTCCAGACGCCGGCCGTGGGCGAAAACGACCTGAAAACCATCGTCCTGTCCGTGGCGGACGTGGTGGTACGCCGGGGCACAATCCTGGCAGCGCCCTTCGCCTTCGCGGCATGGCAGATGCAGATCCGGCGCTGGTGGCGGCCGCTAGCGGCGACGATCGCCGCGGGCCTGGTGGTGAACACCATGTTCGCCAACGGCTTCCTGGGCTTCGCCCAGGGGAGCTACACCGGCATCGTGCGCACCTCACGCGATATCTACCGGCCGTTCGTGGCCTCGGGCCTGTTCGAGCCGGGCGCGCGTTACCGTGTGCTGGCCCCGAACGAAC
>JBHOQW010000010.1:0-1004 GCA_042408665.1 Dehalococcoidia bacterium | reverse complement strand
GCTTCAATGGGGCCGCAGCACATCGCTGCGGAAAACGGGGAGCGGGGAAGCCTTCGGGTTCGGGGAGCGGGGCTTCAATGGGGCCGCAGCACATCGCTGCGGAAAACCTCAATCCCGGAGGAGCCGGGGGAGCTCCTCCGGGGTGTAGCTTCAATGGGGCCGCAGCACATCGCTGCGGAAAACACGAGATAGTAGTCGTACCCAGGGACAACAATCCGGCTTCAATGGGGCCGCAGCACATCGCTGCGGAAAACTCCGCCTCATGATGTGCCTCCAATATCGCGTGGCCGGCTTCAATGGGGCCGCAGCACATCGCTGCGGAAAACGTCGCCCACCACGCGCCGCATCTGATCCGTCATGCCGGGCTTCAATGGGGCCGCAGCACATCGCTGCGGAAAACGTGTCGGTGTCGGTTCCTCTTCGGTTCCGACAACAGCTTCAATGGGGCCGCAGCACATCGCTGCGGAAAACGCCGAACTCGCCAACTGGAGTTCGGCAAGCTGGAGCTTCAATGGGGCCGCAGCACATCGCTGCGGAAAACCTCTCCGGCCCAGAGTCCAATGCTTGCTGAATATCGCTTCAATGGGGCCGCAGCACATCGCTGCGGAAAACCAAGCAGGCCGCGTAAGGAGGTGAGAGATGATCGCAGCTTCAATGGGGCCGCAGCACATCGCTGCGGAAAACATGTCGCCAACTCCGAACGGCCCGCGAATCATGGAGCTTCAATGGGGCCGCAGCACATCGCTGCGGAAAACACGGATTCAACATCCTTGAAATTGCAACATAACATGGCTTCAATGGGGCCGCAGCACATCGCTGCGGAAAACCGCCTTGGCCAAGCCGGAACCCGCCTTGCTCAAGCCGGCTTCAATGGGGCCGCAGCACATCGCTGCGGAAAACCAGCCCGCGCCTAAGTAGCCAGAAACGCGTAGGAGCTGCGCGAGTTTGCGAGCCCTGCACATTTGCACCTGTTCGCCTCCCCGGAAGGCGCGGGGAGCGGGTGC
>JBHOQW010000007.1:0-1990 GCA_042408665.1 Dehalococcoidia bacterium | reverse complement strand
CTCGGCGCCTCCGGCTCCCGGGTCAGCGTCACGATGATGTCCGCCGCCGCGCCGATGGCAGTGGAGCCCCGAAGTTCGCCGTGCGCTTTGTCGACGTGATGGAGGGCCAGCACCGCCAGCCCCCGTCCGGCAAGCTCCAGGAGCGGCCGCAACGCCTCGGTCATGGCGCCGGCGGAGTTTTCGGCATCCGGGGGCAGCGCCGCCCAGAAGGCAAGCGGGTCGATGACGATGATGCCCGCGCCGATGCGCTCCGCCTCCGCCCCGGCGGCGGCCACCACAGCCTCCCACTGCGGCCGGCCCCGCACGTCGGCCCGAGTGAGAATGGACAAAGGCGCATCGGGGGCGATGCCGAACCGCTCCAGCTTCTCCGCCACCGAGGTTGGGGGCTCTTCGGTGAGCACCACCACCGGTGTTGGAGACGTGGGCTTGCCGCAGAAGTCGCGCCCGCTGAGCAGGGCGGCGATGAGCGCCCACGTGAGCGAGCTCTTTCCGGCCTTCTCTCGGGCGCCCAGGACCGTGAGGGCGCCTCGGGCCAGGTAACCTTGCCACAACCAGGGCGTCTGCTCTGGCGTCACGGCGAGCAGCAAGCCAGGGGACCAGAACCTGAAGAGAGGAACCGGAGCCGCTCTTGACGGGTTGTTCGATTCTACCGCCGGGCCAGGCCCTACGGCGGTAGAATCGGTAGCATCAAGCGGCTCGCCGGTAGAGTCGGTCCTCCCGCGCCGGGCGCCCCGGTCGGGGGTGGGGGGTACGATGCCCAGTGCTCCCGCCAGGAGCCCGAGCGGCCCGCGGGCACCGCAGCTGCCGCCGTGGCAGCGAAATGCCCAGCCATCTTCCCCCCGGAAAAGGCTCAGCGATGGATCGCGGTCGTCATGGAACGGGCAGCGGGCTTCGTAGCCGGCGCCGGTGCGCCGGGCACCCAGGCGCTCGGCCGCCAGCTCACGCAGCTCATTCTCGTCCTGCACCACCCGCGTCACCGGCACCGCCTGCGCCACGATGCGGCGCAGCGCCTCCCGGCCGGTGCCGTTCAAGGCGGCGAGCAAGCGGCCGGGGTCCTTGCCGGGCTGGCTCAGGGCGTGACAGACAGACAACGGGGGCGCCTCGTCGGGCTGCGTCTCGGCCAGCTTGCGGAGCAGGGCCAGCGTGCCGCCGTCCTCCAGCCACAGCACGACCTTGCTGAACCCCTGGGCGAGCACCCACCACTCGCTGCGCCACATGTCGGCGCCGGCGGTGGCCAGGGCGGCCAGCCCGGCCGTCCACAGGCACACGGCGTCCACCTCGGACTCGACGATCACCAGCGTCTCGGGCGCCTGCTCCCGCATCCGTGCCAGGCGGTCGTGGCCATAGGGCAGGAGACGTGAGCGGTTGAAGTGTTCCCAACTCCATCGACGTTGCCCTTTAGCCTTCTCCAGCGTGTGACGGATGTGGAGGGCGACGCCGCCACCGGCAAGCGGCCAGGGGATGACAATCCCGTCGGTCCGCTCCTGCCAGCCCAAGCTGCGCAGGGTGTCGGGGGAAAGCCCCCGGGCGCGGGCAAGGGCGGCAAGGGTGAGCGGACCAGGGACACCTGCGGAGGGCGCCATGGTCACACCGTCGGGACCCGTGCTGGCGGCGTCGCCCGCGGGAACAGGGCCAACCGTGGGGTTGGTGTGGGGGGTGCGCGAGAGCTGGTTACTCATCATCGAACCCCTCCACTCGCCTACTCTCAGTCGCGGTGCGACTCCCCTCTGGCCGGCGGCGCCGGGCAGCTCGCGCCTGCCGGGACTGAGCGCTCCGCAGCGCCAGTCGAGCCATGTGCGCACGCAGCGCCTGGCGGGCGCGACGAAGGCGCTCCGGCTCGGGCAGCGTTCGGTCGGGATCGACCTCATCGAGAAATCGGGCCAGGAACCGGTCCCGCGCCGGGGCCGTCAGCTCCCGGCGATCGTATTTGGCGTGCAGGGCATACGCGCCGATGCGGGCTCGTAACGCGCGCTGTCGCGGGCTCCAGAGT
>JBHOQW010000005.1:0-10726 GCA_042408665.1 Dehalococcoidia bacterium | reverse complement strand
CGGCTCTACCGGACCAACGCCGAGCGGTTGGCCGCCCTGCCGGGTTGGCTTGCATTCTATAATCACCGCAGATCCCACACCGCCCTCGGGGGGCGTCCACCCATCACCGTTGTCAACAAGGTCCATGGGAACTACAGCTAGCCCGCGCGGCGGCCGCCTCGATCAGAGGATGCCTTCCTCTTGCATCGCCGCCAGGGCGCGGTCGAAGGCGGTGATGGTCTGCTCCACCTCGCGCTCGCCGTGGGCCGCGCCCACGATGAGCCGCGCGCCCATCGGGTCCACCCCCTCGTTGATCATCGCCCGGCGAAAGGCGACGGTGACGTGGGGCTCGGTGTGTGGCACGCGGCGGTGGTCGCCGTCCGGCCATTGCCAGGTGATGCCGTCTGCGGGCGGTGGCGCCTCCTTGCCCAGCAGCACGTGCAGGATCGAGCCGTGGCCGTACACGCAGCCGGCCACCTCTCGGCGGCGCATCACGGCGTTCATTCCCTGCGCCAGACGCAGGGCGGCCGCGTTGGCCAGCCGGTGCGGCTCGCCGGTGGCGACGATGCTCAGCGCCGCCACGCCCGCCGCAGCGGACAGCGGGTTGGCGTTGAACGTCCCGGGGTGGGCGACGCGCTCAGCGCGGGGCATACCGCGCTCATCCGTGAAGCTGATCTCGTTGAGCAACTCGGCGCGGCCGGCGACCGCGCCGCCGGGCAGACCACCGGCCAGGATCTTGGCCATGGTGGTGAGGTCCGGCGTGATGCCGTAGAAGGCCTGGGCGCCGCCGGGGGCCACCCGGAAGCCGGTCACCACCTCGTCGAAGATGAGCACGATCCCCTCGCGTTGGGTAAGGCGGCGCAGCTCGTGCAGGAACTCCGGCTCCACCGGTGTGGCGCCCATGGCGGCGCCGGTGGGCTCGATGATCACGGCGGCGATCCGGCCGCGGTGCTCGTCTAGCGCCCGCTCCAGGGCGGCGACGTCGTTGACCGGGAGGATGAGCTGGTAGTCCAGCACGCCCCGCGGCACGCCCACCGCGAAGGGCGGTCCCTCGTGGCCGGCGAGCTGGGCGGAGACGGTGTCGCTCCAGCCGTGGAAGTGGTGCTCGAACTTGACGAGCAGGTCGCGCTTGGTGAAGGTGCGCGCCAGGCGTACGGCCATCTGCACCGCCTCGGTGCCGGAGGAGGTGAACCGCACCCGCTCTGCCGAGGGCACCAGCCGCTGCACCCAGCGCCCCCACTCGATCTCCAGCTCGTGCGAGGCGCCGTAGTGCGTGCCGCGCTCGACCTGCCGCCGCACGGCCTCCACCACCTCCGGGCGGCCGTGGCCGAGCAGGAGCGCGCCGTGACCGGAGACGTAATCGATCAGCTCGTTGCCGTCCACGTCCCACTTGCGCGCCCCCTGCGCCCGCTCGACATAAATCGGGAAGGGCGTGAAGCGACGGGTGTCGTGCGTGACGCCGTCGGGAAAGAGGTCCAGGGCGCGGCGGTGCAGCTCGGCGGAGCGGGGGTGCAGGCGCTGGTAGGTCTCCAGGATGGTCACGGCTTGCCTCCTTGGCCGGCGGATTGTGGGCGGCAGGCCGGCGTGGGGCTGTACGGGGCCAGCACCGCACGCCGCAGGCCGATTTGGGTCGGGCCTCCGGTGGCGGCGCCGGCTTGGTCCCTATTGTAACCGCCGCCTTGATCTGCTGCCCGCTCAGTACACGGGGGTGTCTGGCCCGTAGGCCTCCAGGCTCTGCTTGATGCGCTGCATGAACGGCCCCACGTGGCTGCCGTCCACGATGCGGTGGTCAAAGGCGATGCACAGGTTCATGAGCGAACGGATGGCGATGGCGTCCTCCACCACCACCGGGCGCGGCACGATGGCCTCGGTGGTGAGGATGGCGCATTGCGGCGGGTTGATGATCGGGCAGCTGACGAGGGAGCCGAACACACCGGTGTTGTCGATGGTGAAGGTACCGCCCTGCACGTCCTCGAGGCGCAGGCGGCGGGCTCGCGCGCGTTGCGCCAGGTCGGCCAGGGCGTGCGCCAAGCCGGCGATGGACAGGCGGTCGGCGTCGTGGATGACGGGCACGATCAGGCCTTCGTCGGTGGCCACGGCCACGCCGATGTTGATGCGCTTCTTGAGCACGATGTAGTCGTCGCGCCACTGGCTGTTGAGCAGGGGGTGAGCCTTGAGGGCCTGGGCCGTGGCCTGGATCACAAACGGCAGGTAGGTGAGGTCCACCCCTTCGCGGCGGCGGAACTCATCGCGGATGGCGGCGCGCAGCCGCACCAGGCGCGTCACGTCCACCTCCACGGCCATCCAGGCGGCGGGGATGGTTTGCGCCGCGCGCAGCATGTTGCGGGCGATGGTGAGGCGCGTGGGGCTGGGTGTGATCACCTCCTCGTCCTCGGCCGCCACGGATGCCGAGGGTGGGACGGGTGGCCGTGGCCCGGCGGTCGGGGCCGCGGCCGGCGGCGGGCTTGGGGCGGGCTCCGCCGGTGCGGGTGTGACGGTTGGCGTCAGGGCCGGCTGGGCGGCGCGCTGCTCGAGAAAGCGGAGCACGTCCTTGCGGGTGACGCGCCCGCCCAGGCCCGTGCCGGGGATGGCGCGCAGGTCGAGGCCGTGCTCCTGCGCCAGGCGCAACACCGCCGGCGAGTAGCGGCCCTCGCCGCGCGCCGGCGGCGCCGCGCTCACCGGCTGGCGCCCATCACCCCCGGGAGGCGGCGCCGCCGATACCGCCGGTGTGGCCGCCATCTCTGCGCTTCGGGTAGGGGATGCCGGCGCCGCGGCCGGCACCGCCTCGCCGATCACGGCCAGCGGCGTGCCCACCGGCACCGTCTGGCCCTCCGGCACCAGGATCTCGGTGAGCGTGCCCTCAAACGGAGATGGGATCTCGACGTTGACCTTCTCTGTCTCCACCTCGACCAGCGGCTCGTCCGCGCGCACCTGCTCGCCGGGCTGCTTGAGCCAGCGCACCACCGTTCCCTCGACGTCGCTTTCGCCGAGTTGGGGCATCACGAAGGTCGGCATGGTGGTTCCTCCTCACCAGAGGGGCGATGGCGGGCGGCAGGCACCAGCGGGGAGGGCGCCGTCGCCCGGCGCGTCAGTAGGCGGCGAGCTGGCGCATGGCGGCCGCGATCTTGTCCGGGTTGACCATGTACCAGTCTTCCAAGTTCTGGGCGTAGGGCACGGCGGGGACGTCCGGGCCGCAGAGGCGCATGATCGGCGCGTCCAGGTACTCGAACGCCGCTTGGGCGATCGTCGCGGCGATCTCGGCGCCCACGCCCGCCGTCAGGTTGTCCTCGTGCACGATCAGGATCTTGCCGGTGGCCTTGGCCTCCGCCAGGATGGTCTCCCGGTCCAGCGGCAGGATGGTGCGGATATCCACCACCGTGGCCTGGATGCCCTCGTCTCGCGCCAGGCGCTCGGCCGCCTCCAGGCAGTAATGCAGGGCCAGGCCGTAGGAGAAGACGGTGAGGTCGTCGCCGCGGCGGCGCACCTCCGCCGTTCCGATGGGCACGGTGTAGCTCCGCTCCGGCACCTCGCCCTTCACCAGGTGGTAGGTCTTCTTATGCTCGAAGAAGATCACCGGGTCGGGGTCGCGGATGGCGGCCTTGAGCAAGCCCTTGTAGTCGTAGGGCGTGTAGGGGCAGACAACCTTGAGGCCGGGCACATGAGCGAAGAGGGCCTCCATGCACTGCGAGTGGTAGAGGCCGCCGCGGATGCCGCCGCCGTAGGGGGCGCGGATGACGATCGGGCAGTGGAAGTCGCCGGCGGAGCGGTAGCGCAGCTTGGCCGCCTCGCTGATGATCTGGTTCATCGCCGGCAGGATAAAGTCGGCGAACTGGATCTCGGCCACCGGCAACAGGCCATTAAGGGCGGCGCCGATGGCCACGCCCACGATGCTGGACTCGGCCAGGGGCGTGTCCATCACCCGCTCGCGCCCGAACTTCTCCAGCAGGCCCTCGGTGGCGCGGAAGACGCCGCCCTCCTCCACGTCTTCGCCGAGGACGAACACGCGCTCGTCCTCCGCCATCTCCTCGTGCAACGCCTCGTTGATCGCTTGTAGCACGGTGCGAACTGGCATGGCACTCGCTCCGGTTGACCCACACTTCGCAAACGGTTCGGCAGCGATGGCACGCCCCTGGGCGACCCTCCGCCCGCCACCCTGGTATCAGGGAAACCCTTTGGGCTGGTCGGCGTACACGTGCTTCATGGCGTCCTCGACCTTCGGGTCGGCGGCGTGCTCCGCGTAGCGGACGGCCTCATTGACCTCCTCATCCAGCTCAAGGCGCAGCCGCTCGTCCTCCTCCTCGGTGAGGAGGTGCTCGTCGAGCAGGTACTTGCGGAAGCGGTCGATGGGGTCCTTCTTGGCCCACTCCTCGACCTCCTTGCGGGTGCGGTAGCGGCGGTCGTCGTCCGAGGAGGAATGGGGCACGATGCGGTAGGTCTTGCACTCGATGAGCGAGGGGCCGTGGCCGCGGCGCGCCTCCTCGATGGCCCATTTGGCCGTCTGGTAGACGGCGAGGATATCGTTGCCGTCCACCACCGCGCCGCGGAAGCCGTAGCCCTGGGCGCGGTCGGCCACGTTTTCGATCGCCATCTCCTTCCACTGCGGCTCGGAGATGGCGTAGCCGTTGTTCTCCACCACGAACACCACCGGCAGCTTGTGCACGCCGGCGAAGTTCATCGCCTCGTGGAAGTCGCCCTGGCTGGTGGAGCCCTCACCCAACGTGGTGATGCAGACCTCCTTCAGCCCGCGCCGCACCGCCGCCAGCGCGCAGCCGACGGCGTGCAGGGTTTGCGTGGCCACCGGGCTGGAACCGGAGACGATGCGCAGGCCCGGGTGGCCGAAATGCGACGGCATCTGCCGACCGTGGCTGCATGGGCCTTCTTCTTTGGCGTAGAGGTCCAGCATCAGGTCCCGCGCCGTCATGCCCACGGCGATACAGATGCCCTGGTCGCGGTAGTACGGGAAGACCCAGTCCACGCCCTTCTTGATGGCGTGCGCCACGCCGACTTGGGTGGCCTCCTGTCCCTGACCGGAGATGAAGAACGCCACCCGACCCTGGCGCTGCAACGCCACCATCCGGTCCGTCACCTTGCGGGTGAGGACCATGTCTCGGTACATGCGCAGGAGCTGCTCCCGGCTCAGCCCGTAGTGGGGGGCCGCCCCCCGTTTGGTACCGGTGCGCTTTGCGATCTCATGGGTGGTTGCCATGCTACTCCCTCCCAGAGCGGAGCGTCTGCGGTGCGTGCCGTGGCTCAGCGCTCCGCCCCCGCTGCCGCGTTGATGCGCCGCTGCGCCGTCAGCGCCGCTTCCCCAATCGCTTCGGATAGCGTTGGATGCGGGTGGACCGCGGCGCCGATCTCCCACACCGCCACGTCGAGCAACTGACCTAGGGCCAGCTCGGCGATCAGCTCGGTGCTCTGCGCGCCCAGGATGTGCACCCCGAGCACGTCGCCGGTGCGGGCGTCCGCCACCAGCTTGACGAAGCCTTCCGGCTCACCCGCGATCAGCGCCTTGCCGTTGGCGCGCAGGGGTGCCCGGCCCGTCACCACCGCATATCCCTGGGCCTTCGCCTCCTCTTCCGTCAGGCCGATGCTCGCCACCTGCGGCCGACAGTAGATGGCGCGCGGCAGCCGCCGATGGTCCGGCGCCACCGTCGGTCGGCCGGCGATGCGGTCGGCCGCCAGGGCGCCCTCGGCCGCCGCCACGTGGGCGAGCAGCAGGCCGCCGGTGACGTCGCCGACGGCGTAGATGCCGGGCACGTCGGTGCGCATGTCCGCGTCCACCGCCACGAACCCTCCCTCCAGGCGCACGCCGGCCTCCTCCAGGCCGAGCCCGTCGGTTACCGGTTCCCGCCCCACCGCCACCAACACGGCCTCGGCGGCCAGTGCCACGTCCCCTTCCGGCCCGCGGGTGGTGAGGCGCACGCCGCCTTCACCGGCCGCCATGCGCTCGGGCACAACGGTGGTGTTGGTGAGGATGCGCACGCCGCGGGTGGCGAGGCTGCGGTGCAGGGCGGCGGAGACCTCGGCGTCTTCCTGGGGCAGGATGCGGGGCGCGACCTCGACCAGCGTCACCTGACAGCCGAAGTCGGCGTAGCAGGAGGCAAACTCCACGCCCACCGCGCCGGCCCCCACAATAACGATGGAGCGCGGCACGCGCTCCATCGTGAGCAGGTCATCGCTGCTGAGAATAAGGTGCCCGTCAAATACCAGCCCGGGTAGGGGGCGTGGGCGGGAGCCGGTGGCGATCACCGTGCTGGTGGCCTCCACCTCACCGTGCCCCTCGACGGCCAACCGACCGGGCGCACGCAAGCGGGCGTGCCCCGCGATCAGCGTCACGCGGTTGCCGCTGACCAGCGAGTGCAGACCGCGGTACAGGCGGCCGACGACCTCGTCCATGCGGGTGCGTACCCGCGCGTAGTCTAGCTCTGGGGGCGGCAGGCGGACGCCGAACTCCTGCGCCCGTGCTGCCAGGGCGAGCACGTCGGCCGTCTGGAGGAGAACCTTGGTGGGGATGCAGCCGCGGTGCAGGCAGGTGCCGCCGAGCCGATCGCGCTCGACGAGGGCCACGCGCAGGCCGTGTTGGGCGGCACGGACCGCGGCCGTGTAGCCGCCCCACCCGCCGCCGATCACGACGACGTCGTACCGCTCCACCGTGGCTCCCTCGCCCATCCCGTCGCACGGCGGGCCGTCCCGACCGCGGCGGACCTGTAGGGCGCGTCACCTTCATTGTACATCCGCGCGAGCGGGCTTTGGGACCATCGTGGCGGTAGTGCCGGCACGTCACTGGCGGGTGGCGGCGTGGCCGTGCAGCGCGGTGCGGAGGCGGTCGGGGTAGTTCGTGACGATGCCGGCGGCGCCGGTCGCCAGCAGGCGCCGGTGCTCCGCGGGCTCATCGGCCGTCCAGGCGAACACCGTGAGGCCGCGCCGGGCGGCGCGGCGCACCAGCTCCTGGTCCACGCTGCTGTGATGGACGGCTACCGCCTGCTGGTGGGCTTGCAAGGCGGCGCGGAACACCTCTTCCGGTGGGCGGCCGCCCAGGGCGGGCGCGAGCAGGGCGCAGGGGACGGCGGGCGCCAGCTCGCGCACGCGCGCCACCACATCGGGCAGGAACGACCATACCATCACGTCGTCGGCGGCCGGCCGCAGCACGGACAGCACCTCGCGCTCGATGCCACGGGGCTTGATCTCAGCCACGAGCAGGCAGCGGCCGCGGGTGAGGTCCAGCGCCTCCGCTAGGGTGGGGATGCGCTCACCCGCGAAGCGGCCGTCGAAGGCGCGGACGCCCGCGTCCAGGCGGCGGAGCTGGGCCAGGGTGAGCGAGCTCACCGCGCCGCTGCCGTCGGTGGTGCGGTCTACCGTTGCGTCGTGGAGGAGCACCGGCACGCGGTCGGCCGTGCCGTGCACGTCGACCTCGATGGCGTCCGCTCCCAGGGCCAGGGCGGCGCGGACCCCGGCCAGGGTGTTTTCCGGGGCGTGGCCCTTGCAGGCGGCGTGGGCGATCACCAGCGGCAGGCCGGGCATGGCACGATCCGTGGCGATACTGGTGGCATTGTAGGCGGAACGGCGGGGCAAGTGCAGCAGGGGCGGCGCGGGGCGGCTGGCGGCGAACCGGAACGGCTGGACCGGGGCCGGGCGGCTGTCGTAGGATGGGCGCCGGCGGGGTGGCTAGCCCGGAGGTGACCGGTGCTCATGCGGCCCCGTCTTGCCGCGTTCTTCCCCGTGCTGGCCGTGCTTGCGGCGGCAACCCTCTTCCTCCTTGTGGCGCTCTCGATTGCCCTCCAGCCGCCGACCGCGGCGACGGGTGTCCCCCTTGCCGGTCTGCTCGCGTGGGCGCGAGCGGCGTCGTTTGCCGGGGGCACCGTGGCCTTCCTGATCGGCGTGGCGGCGTTCGCGCGTACCGGGCGGGGGGAGCCGGGGGACGCACTGACCCAGGGCAGGGATGGTCGCAGCGCGGCCGCGTGGGCGTCGGCGGCTCGGCGGCGCGAGGAGGAGCCCATGCGGTACACGCTCATTGCCATTGGCGGGGATGTGGAGGACGTGCGAGCCATCGCCGATTTCGGGGACGCGCGCGCCGTGCTGGCCGCGATGCGCGCCTGGCAGGCGCGTTATCCGGATGAAGAGCTGCGCGTGTTCGGGCCGAGCGGCGCGGAGATCGCGCGGCGGTCGGCCGCGTCCGCGCCGGCGGTGCAGCCGTCTGGCCTCCTCGTACGGGTGCGGCGGGCGCAGCCGGGGCTGGCAGTGGGAGGTGCGTGATGGGTGAGCGCTGGTGCGGCCACTGCCGGACGACGCGGCCGATCGAGTGGCAGGAGGACATCGCGTTCGGCCCGCGCGCTGAATCGGCCCGCTGCCCAATATGTGGCACCGTGTGGGGCGTGCGCGACCGGCGCAAGGTGCGCACGGAGGCGCGAGTACTGTCGGCGGGACAGCGGGAGATGCCGGTGCGCTGGGCGCCACCATCCGCCTCGTGAGGTTCCATCGTTTGCTTAGCCGGTGGACACCGCGTTCGGCGTGGCCGCGCGCTGCAGGACAAAATCGTAGTGCGCGGTGTAGAACGGCACGCGCACGCCGTACCGGGCCGCCTCCGCGGCCGAGTCGTTGCGCACGAACTCGACCACCAGCGCGTCCTTGGTGCCGAACACGGCGTCCGAGTCCAGGTAGGGGTCGCGCCCGCCACGAACGGGTGGGTGGTGAGCGGTGCGTAGCCCGCGGCCGTGATGATGAAGTGGACGTGCGCCGGTCGATACGGATGGCGGCCGAGGGCGCGGAGCAGCTCGCCCACGGGGCCGTCGTCCGGAATCGGGTAGCTGGCCGGCTTGACCGTCACGAACGTGTAGCGGCCGTCGGCGTCGGTGCGGAAGCGGCCGCGCAGGTTCATGTCGGGCTGGGTGGGGTCCTGTTGTTCGTAGAGGCCGTGAGCGTTGGCCTGCCACACGTCCAGTACGGCGCCGGCAATAGGCGAGCCCTCGGTGGACAGGACCCGGCCCGACATGACGACGGGCTCGCCGCGGCCGTCGCGGCTGATGGAGGCGCTGGCGGGCAGCTCTGGTGCGCCGGGGCGATAGAAGGGGGCCAGCAAGGTGGACTCGGTAGCGCCATCGTCGGCGCGGTGATTGATGGCGTCCACCAGGATGCTGACCCCGAGCGCGTCGGACAGCAGGATGAACTCCTGGCGGCGGTCGTCGCACATCTGGCCGACGCGTGTGAGGAACTGGATGGCCTGCAACCACTCCGCCTCAGTGGGCTTCACCTCGCGGATGAAGGCGTGCAGGTGGCGGACCAAACTCGTGATGACCGTTTTCAGTCGCGGGTTCGGCGTGGCAACGAGGGAGCTAGATAGGCCAGCAAGGGCACTGGAACGTCATCGCGGGCGGAGTGGCCAGGGAGGGTGGCCTGCCCCCGGCGTACCGGTCCCGTCCCCCCGGCTCTCGCCGGGGTCCCGCCTGCCGGGGTCTCGCCCCCGGCAGGCCGGGGGCGGGGTCGCGGAGGGATGCGGTGCCGAGATGCGGCGGGGCCGGAGGCCCGGCCGGTTTCATGGACCCCGGCACCCCGGCTAAAGCCGGGGGGCGTTGCCGGTACTCCGGCTTTAGCCGGAGGGGCGGACGGCGCGGCGTCCCCGGGCCGATTCGAACGGCCGACCTGCCGCTTAGGAGGCGGCTGCTCTATCCGTCTGAGCTACGGGGACAGATTCGGAACCCCGGTAAGGGAAAAAGGCCCCGGCGACCGGGGCCCAGGCATTGCACATGGGTGGTGGAGATGAGGGGATTCGAACCCCTGACCTCTGCGATGCGAACGCAGCGCTCTCCCAATTGAGCTACATCCCCGCATCCAACGGCATTTCTAGTGTAGCCGCCCACGCCGCCGCCCGTCAAACCGCTCCCTGCCTCGCCCGCCGCTGGCGCCGCGTGCGGTGCCGACGGAAGCGCGCCCGTGCCGGCCGTGGCTCCACCACCAGCCCCTCCACGAGGTCGATCTCGATCACCCCTTGGGCCGGGTCTACGCGCCGGATCACGTCCTCGATGAAGGGGATGAGGATCTCGCCCCGCTCGCCCCGCACCACCAGCACACTGTTCGGGCCGGGGTTGAGCAGCTCGACCACTTTGCCCAGCGGCTCACCGTCCGTCGTGCGCACGGTGAGCCCGAGCAGTTCATCCTCGTAAAACTCTCCTTCTGGCAATGTCCGACGCTCGCTCTCCGGCACCTCAAGTAGCGCCCCGCGTACCCGCTCGGCCTCCTCGGGGCTGTTCACGCCGGACAGCTTGAGGTACACGGTGTCGCCGCGCCAGCGGCTGCCCTCCACCGTGCGCTGCTCCCCGTCCACCCATACGGTGCTGCCGGGCGCGAACCGCTCCGGGAAATCGGTCAGCGATTCCACCTTGACGTCCCCGCGCAGTCCCCACGGCCGCAACACACGCCCTACGGCGATGTAGCCCTGGCGGGGTTCTCGCGGTCGGCGTGGCATCACGACTGCACCCTTCACGGCGTTCTGAGCAGTGAGGTCACGCGAGCGGTGGGCGGCGCTCTCTAACGGCGAGCGCTAACCGATCTCCAGGTCGACGCGTACCCCCTCCTGGACGGCGGCTACCTTGACCAGCTCACGGAGAGCGCGGGCGATGCGGCCCTGCTTGCCGATCACCTTGCCCATGTCGCTGTCCGCGACCGTCAGCCGGATGGTCACGCGGTCGCCCCGCCGGTGCTCCACCACGCGCACCTGGCTGGGGTCCTCGACCAGTCCACGGGCGATGTATTC
>JBHOQW010000004.1:0-21744 GCA_042408665.1 Dehalococcoidia bacterium | reverse complement strand
CTGCGTGCCACCTCCACCAGCGGCCGTCCCTCGGCCCTGCCGATCAGGGCGATGGCGGCGGGGTTCTGGTAGCGCACCACGCCGGCGGCGTCGAGCGCGAGCAGCCCGTCGGCACTGGCGGCCAGAAGCGCGTCCAACCGTGAGCGCTCCTGGTTCAGACGCTCCACCGTCTGGCGCAGCCGCTCCGCCATCTCATGGAAGGCGCCGGCCAGCTCCGCCACCTCCACGCCGCCCGCCCCGGCGCTGCCGGGGCCCGTCACCCGGCCGGGCCAAGGGGGCGTGCGGCGGAAGTCGGCGGCGGCCAGCTCCCGGACGGCGCGGCGGAGCCGTTGCAGGGGGCGGGTCACCGCGCCGGCGACGATGGCGGCTAGGGCGCCCGCGGCCAGGGCGCCCGCGGCGGCCGTGGCCAGCACGGTAAGCGCCAGCTCGCGCAGGCCGGCGTTGACCGCGCTCATGGGGGTGGCGACGCGCGTCACCCCCAGCAGGCGGCCGTCCTCCTGCACGGGCACGGCCAGGTAGAGAAAATCGCGCTGTTCGGTATCGCTATGGCGGGCGGCGCGACCGATCGTCCCGGCGAGCGCCGCGCGCACCTCCGGGCGGCCGGCGTGGTTGTCCAGGCGGGTGGGGTCGTTCTCCGAGTCGCCCAGCACGGTGCCGTCCGGCGCGATGACGGTCACACGGGCGGCGCTCTCCTGGCCCAGGCGCTTGGCGAAGCCGTCCACCGTGGCGGCATCGGCGTTCGCGCGCAGGAGGGGGCGCACGGCGTCGGCGGCGAGCAGGGCTTCGGCCTGGAGGCGCTCGTCCAACAGGCGGCGGTAGCGTTGCGCCTCCGCATGCAACAGCACGGCGCCCAGCACCGCCATGGTGAGCACGATCAGGGCGGCGTAGGTGAGGGCGATGCGGGCACGCAGTGAGCGCATGGTCAGGGTTCGCCGGGCTCAGCGGGGGCGGTACCGCTCAGCTCAAAGCGGTAGCCGGCGCCGCGTGAGGTGCGCAGGAAGCGGGGATTGGCGGGGTCGTCCTCGATCTTGCCGCGCAGCCAGCGCACATGGACGTCGACCGTGCGGCTGCCGCCGGGGAAGTCGTAGCCCCAGACGCGTTCCAGCAGTTGCTCGCGGGTGAAGACGCGGCCGGGGTGGCGCACGAAGAACCAGAGCAGCTCGTACTCCTTGGGTTTGAGGGGGATCGGACGGCCGTCGCGGGTGAGCTCGCGGCGGGCGGGGTCGAGGCGCAGGCGGCCGAAAGTGATGGGGCGGGCGTCATCCTCGGCGTCGGGACGCATGCGGGCGCGGCGGAGGGCGGCGCGCACGCGGGCCAGGAGCTCGCGCATGCTGAACGGCTTGGTGACGTAGTCGTCGGCGCCCACCTCCAGGCCGACCACGCGGTCCGTCTCCTCGACGCGGGCGGTGAGCATGATGATCGGCACGGTGGACTCGGCACGGATACGGCGGCAGACCTCGAGCCCGTCGATGCCGGGGAGCATGAGGTCGAGCAGGATGAGGGCGGGGCGCTCGCGGCGGGCCAGCTCCAGGGCGCGAGCGCCGTCGGCGGCGAGCAGGCAGGCGTAGCCCTCACGCTCCAGGTTGTAGCGCACCGCCGCCGCCAGCGTGGCGTCATCCTCGACCAAAAGCACCGTGGCACCCATCACCTCCACGGTAGCGAAGGCATGAGCGTGAAGGCAAAAGGGACATCGCCAGTTATCCCACGTCCATGGTGGCTAGACGATGGGTGGCGAGAACGACGCTGACACCGGCCACCAGGACGATGCCCAGCAGCGCCCCGCCTGGTGTCAGGTCGGCGCGGAGCACGTTCGCCGGTAGGTCTGCCAGCGCGACGGCCACGGTGCGCGTGTACTCGCGAACGCTGAGCGTGCGCAGACCCTCGAACAGCGCGCTCAGCACCCCCTCCCACAGGAAGATGTAGGCCAGGCCAACCACCAAGGTGCGGGTGGTGACCAGCCCCAGCGCCAGGAAGAGACCGCTGTAGGCCGCCGCCGCGGCCGCGCTGGCCACGGCAAACGCCGCGCCGGTGCGTAGGGTGGTCGCATCCTGGCCGGCGATCACGGTGGCTGCCAGCACACTTACCGCCACCAGACCGGCCGAGACCGCCGCCGTGGCCGCGTACTTGGCGGCCACCAGCGCCCCCCGGGGCACGGGCTTCATCACCAGATAGAACAGTGTGCCGTCCTCCACCTCGTTGCCGAAGGCCGCGCCACCGAACACCAGCGCCACCAGCGGCAACACCGTGGTCAGCACCAGCCCGTCGCACAGCCGCGCCAGAAACCGCTCTGGCGCCACCGACGCATCGCTGGCCGCATACAGGAAGGAAACGAACGCGGGCAGGAGCAGGAACCCGCCCAGCGCCAGCAGCCGCCCCCGCGTGAGAAGCTGCCGCACCGTCAGCCACCCGACCGACGCCACGGGGTCGGCCCACCTCGACAACCGGCCCACCATCCCGCTCACCACGCCGCCCTTTCCTCGCCAGCTTCGGCATGGGCACGCCACGCCAGCCGCCGCGCGGCCCGCTCCGCCATGAGAATGGCCCCGCCCGAGAGCACGGACACCGCCGCCAGCGCCCACCACAGCGGCGTATAGCTGCCCACGAGGTCGTACACCGTGCCGGCGCCCACCGGACCCACCGCCCGCGCCGCGGTCACAAACAGCGCCACCGCCCCGTTGATGCTGCCGAAGGCCGCCGCCCCGTAGTACTCGGCCACCAGCGCCGCCCGTGCCGGGGTGATGGCCCCAAACCCGGCGCCGAACAGGATCACAAACACCAGCACCCCCGCCGTGTCCCGCCCCAGCACCAGCACCACCAGCGCTACGGCCTGCGACAGAAACAGCGACGCCGTCACCGCACCGCGCGGCAGCCGGTCGCCTAGCGGCGTCAGCACCAGCCGGCCGGGCAGGGCCATCACCCCGATGAGGCCGGCCATGTTCGCCGCAAATGCCGGCGCGTGGCCGCGGTCAATGAGGAAGGGCACCAGGTGCACGTTCACGGCCAGGACGCCCACCGCGTTCAAGCAGAAGGCGGCCGTCAGCCACCAGAAGGCGGCGCTGCGCAACGCCAGCCGCGCCGGCGCTCCCGCGACCGGGCTCGCCCCTCGGCAGCGCACGGGGCCCGCGCCTGTGGCCGGGCCGATCTGCTGGGGGGCGTTCGCCGCCCCGTCCGGCAGGAGGCCCAGGTCCTGCGGCCGGCGACGCAGCAGGAGGGCATGCGGCAGGATCGTGCCCGCCGCCAGAAGCGCGGCCAGTACCACCAGCGCCTGCCGCCAGCCCAGCGCCGCCACCAGGCGCCCCGCCAGCGGGATGTAGATCACGCTGGCAAACCCGGCGATGAAGGTCAGCACCGTCAGCGCCCGCCCGCGCCGGCGTGCGAACCAGTTCGCCACCACCACGAAGGCCGGCTCGTACAGCACCGCCGCCATCGCCACGCCGATGCCGGCCCACACCAGGTAGAAGGCCCACAGGTCGCGCACCCCGGCCCACGCCAGCACGAGCACCGCGGCGCACACCGAGCCCACGGTCATAAGCAGGCGCGGGCCATGCCGGTCCAGCCAGCGCCCGACCGGCACGGCCGCCAGGCCGGAGAGCAGGAGCGCCAGGGAGAAGGCGCCCGTCATCGCCCCACGCGACCAGCCCAACTCCGCCTGCATGGGGCGCAGGAACACGGTGAAGGCGTAGTACAACACCCCCCACGAGGTGGTCTCGGTGAGGGCCAGCGCCACTACCAGCACCCAGCCGTAGTAGATGCGCCCGCGTGTCGCCGCCACGATTGCCCTGCCCGCGCTCACCGCCCCACCAGGTATGCAAACACCTTCTCCAGCGACTCGTCCTCCGGCATCACCGCAAACAGGCGCACGCCCGTTTCCTTGGCCACCCGCGGGATGGCGCGCGCGCAGGCCCCCAGCTCCCGCGCCGCCACCACCAGCCGCCCGTCCTCCGGCGCCAGCTCCACGCCCGTCACCACCGGCTCGCGCACGAGACCGGCGGCCAGCGCCCGCGGGTCGGAGGCGTGCACGCGCACGCGGTGCGGCCGGTCCATCATGGCGCGGCGGATGGCGCCAACCGTGCCCGCCGCCGCCAGCTTGCCCTGCACCAGCACCAGCACCTCGTGCGCGAGCTGGTCTACTTCTTCCAGGATGTGCGAGGAGAAGAGCACGGTGCGGCCCTCCTCGGCCAGCCGCCGCACGATGCCCATCAAGTGCTGCCGCTGGCGCGGGTCGGCGCCGGAAAAGGGCTCATCCAGGAGCAGCACCGTCGGCCCGTGCACGAGGCCAGCCGCCAGCCGCGCCCGCTGCCGCATCCCCTTGGACAGGCCGCCCAGTCGCCGGTCCGCTGCGTCGGTCAGCTCCACCAGCGCCAGGGCGGCGTTCACGGCCGCCTCATCGCGGATGCCGTGCAGGCGGGCGTTGAGGCGCACGAACTCCCGCGCGGTGAGGAAGGGGTAGACGGCGTCTGCGTCCATGATCAGGGTGAGATGGCGGTAGAGGGTCGGGTTGCCGCGCGCCGGCTGGCCCAGCACGCGCACCTCACCGCGCGAGGGTGCCAGCAACCCGGCCAGCAGGCGCAGGAGCGTGGTCTTGCCGGCGCCGTTGGGCCCCAGAAGACCGGTGATCCCCGGCCCCAGGCTGAACGACACCTCGCTCACCGCCACCACCGGTCCGAACCAGCGCGACACCGCGCGCATTTCGACCGTCGGCTCGCCCGCGCCCGCCGTGTCCATCGCGCTGTCCTTATGCCTCCACCCGCGTGTAGCGGGACACGAGTAGCAGGAGCGCCACGGCCGTGTAGATCAGCGTGACCAGCAGCCATAGCGCGAGCGGCACGTCCACCGCCCCTGCCAGCCCACCCTGCGGCGTGGCGTGGAAGAAGCGGCCGGCGGCGATCACCGGCGCCTCGCTCAGGGCGAGCAGCGCCAGATACCGGCTCAGATCGCTGTTGAGCGTGGCGTGGATGGAGGTGACCACTAACGTGCTCACCACCATCAGGGCAAAAAACGCCGCAGCGGCGTAGATGCGTCGTGGCGTGTATGCGGCCACGGCCAGGGCCGTGACGCTGAAGTACAGGCCGATGAGCAGCGCCGCGCCCAGAACCCGCGGGATGACGTCCAGGTTGTCGCGCACGTAGCCGAGCGTGTCCGGTGCGGCAAAGGTCGAGCCCAGGTACAGCAGCGCCTGCGGCGCCAGGCAGAGGATGAGCATCGCCGCCAGCAGCGCCGCCAGGCGCGCCAGCACGTAGTCCCCGCGCGACAGGGCGCGCGAGAAGTACAGGCTGAGCACGCGCTGCTGGCGATCCGGGCAGAGCAGCTCCGGCGCCGCCACGGTGCAGAACAGCAGGATGACACGCGCGATATGCTGGTAGTAGTTGTCGTACCGGAAGGGGGAGAAGACCTGCCCCACCAGCACGGCGATGCCGAGGCCGATCAGCGCCGGGATGAGCGCCAGGGCGAGCAACCCCCACGGCGCCAGCTTAGCGCGAAACGGCCGGCCTACTCCCCACACCCGCCGCAGCCCGCTCCAGAACAGCGTCGTCACCGCCCGCCGCCGGCCCTCCCGTGGGCCGCGGTAGGGCTGGTAGCCCAGGTCGAAGATGCGCCCCTCTGCTTCGACCGGGGCCGGCACCGGCGCGCCTGGCGCACCGGGGCGGGTCGCGCCCTCGCCCACCTGTCCCGTTTCCATGCCGTCGGCCTCACGCCTCTCCGACGAAGATGTCCGCCAACGTGCCGGTCACCTGGCTGAGGCGGAGTAGCGGTAGGTCCAGAGCGGCCACGGTATCGCGGATGCGGTCGTAGACGGCGTAGTTGCGCAGCGCCACCAGCACCTCGTCGCCGTGCACGCGCACTTCCTCACCCTGTCCGGCCAAGGCTGCGGCCAGGCGGGGGGCGTCGGCCTGCCCCACCGCCACGCGCAGGAGCGGCTGCGCCGACCGGAACGAAGCCAGCGGGCCGGCGCGCGCTAAGCGCCCGCCGTCCAGCACCAGCACGTGGTCGCACACCCGCTCCACATCGGCCAGCAGGTGCGTGGCCATCAGGATGGCCATGCCCTGGGTGCGACCGGTGCGGCGGATGAGATCCAGCATCTGCTCGCGGCCGGCCGGGTCCAACCCGTTGGTGGGCTCGTCCAGGAGCAACAGGCGGGGGTCGTGCACCAGGGCCACGGCGAACTTCACCCGCTGCTTCATGCCGGTGGAGTAGCCGCCGATGGGCCGGTACCGCTCCTCGTCCAGGCCCACGTAGCGCAGGGTATCGGCCGCGCGGGTCCAGGCCGGGCGCGGAGGCAGGCCGCTGAGCTGGGCCATGTGCGCCACGAACTCCGCCGCGGAGACGTCGGCGGGCAAACAGTCATGTTCGGGCATGTAGCCGATGCGTTCCCGCGCCTGCCGGCCGTGGCGGACCACGTCGTACCCCAGCACGGTGGCGACGCCGGCGTCCGGCTCCACCAGGCCGAGCAGGATCTTGATCAACGTGCTCTTGCCGGCGCCGTTGGCACCTAGCAGGCCGGTGATGCCGCCCGCCACCGTGCAACTCACCCCGTCCAGCGCCGTCACCGGGCCGTAGCGCTTGGTGAGCCCCGTCACGGTGATGACGGGCCCCTCAACGTCCACCCTATCGGGCGCGCGCTCGTGCGCGGTCGCGGTCATCGTTCGGCCTCAAGGGCTGCGCGCCGCGTGCTGGGTGCTGGGTGGCGTGTGGTGCGTGGGGCTCGTCCCCGCCCTCGCCGCTCAGCACACTGTGCTTCCCTACTCTACCAGACTGGGGGCGATCGACCCGCCGCCTCCTGCGAGGGCGCCGGCTGCCTTACCGTTGCCGTCTGGCCGCGGTACACTCCCTGCCGAGACCAGGCCCATATGGGCTGCCGCGGAGGGATGTCGTGCGTGTCAACACCGTCAAGGCGAAGTGGCACGAGGGCAAGGCCACGCTCGGCGGCTGGCTCTCCCTGCCCTGCAGCTACTCGGCCGAGATCATGGCGCACCAGGGGTTCGACTGGCTGTGCATCGATATGCAGCACGGCATGATCGACTACCCAGACGCTGTGCAGATGCTCACCGCCATCAGCACCACGAACACCATCCCCTTCGTGCGTGTGCCCTGGAACGATCCCGCGATCATCATGAAGGTGCTGGACGCCGGCGCCTACGGGGTGATCGTGCCGCTGATCAACACCCGCGCCGAGGCCGAGCTGGCGGTGGCCGCCTGCCGCTACCCGCCTGAGGGCATCCGCTCGCACGGCGCCAACCGAGCCATTCTGTACGCCGGCGTGCCCAACGCCGAGTACGTGGCCAAGGCCAACCAGGAGATCGCCTGTATCGTGATGATCGAGACCAAGCAGGGGCTCGAGAACCTGGACGACATCCTCTCCGTGCCCGGCCTGGACGGCGTGTACATCGGCCCCTCGGACCTGTCGTTCGCCCTCGGCCTCTTCCCCAAAATGGACTCAGACGTGCCGCTGCACGTGCAGACGGTGGCGCGCATCCTGGAGGCGTGCAAGCGGCACGGCAAGGTGGCCGGCATCCACACCGGCGGCCCGCCTTTCTCGGCTGAGAAGGTGAAGGAGGGCTTCCAGATGGTGACGGTCACCTCGGATGGCGTGGCCCTGACGCGCGGGGTGCAGACCATCCTGCGCGAGCAGGCCAGGCTTACCGCGGGTGAGGGCGCGGGGACGGGACAACCCGCGGCCGCCGGCGGCAGCGCCTACTGAGCAAGAGAAGCCGGCAGCTCAGCGCGCGGCGCTGGTGAGCGTCACGCCGCCGTCCACCACCAGCACCTGGCCGGTGATGTAGCGCGCCTCATCTGAGGCGAGGAACAGGGCGGCGTAGCCCACGTCCCAGCCCGTGCCCTCGATGCCCAGAGGCGAGGCGCGTCGCCGACGCTCCCGCAGCTCCTCGCTCATGCCACCGGCGTACACCATCGGTGTGTACACCGGCCCCGGCGCGATGCAGTTCACGCGGATGCCCTGCGGCGCGTGGTCGATGGCCATGGCGCGGGTGAGAGCGATGACGGCACCCTTGGAGGCGGAGTAGGGCGTGAGCCCGCGCGGGCGCAGGGCGGAGATGGACGAGATATTGATAATGGCGCCGCCGCCCCCGGCCGCCATCGCCGGCACCGCGTACTTGCTGGCCAGCATCATGCTCTTCACGTTGACGGCCATCACCCGGTCCCAGTCCTCTTCCGAGACCTCCACCACGCTGCCGCCCATGCCGATGCCGACGTTGTTGTCCAGCACGTCCAGCTTGCCCCAACGCCGCACCGCCTCCTCGACCATGGCGCGGCAGTCCGCCGCCCGCGTCACATCGGCCACCCATACGGCCGCCTCGCCGCCCTCGGCGCGGATCATGGCCAGCGTCTCCTCCGCCGCCTCGCGGTTCTGGTCGACCAGCAGCACGCGCGCCCCCTCCCGCGCGAACAGCACGGCGGTGGCGCGGCCGTTGCCGATCCCCGGCGCGCGCGAGCCGGCGCCGGTGACGATCGCCACCTTGCCCTCAAGCCGTGGCTTGCCCGCCATGCGCTCCCTCCTGGTCCTTACTGCTCCAGCGGGATGAAGATGGACAGCCGCTCGCGGCCGCCGACGGTGCGCGTGATGTGCCCCTTGCCGGTGGTGTCCTCGGCCAGCATGACGCTGCCCGGGCCGACGCGGCGCACCTCACCGTCGCTGGCCACGATCTCCGCCTCACCGGCCAGCGTGACCACGAACTGGCGGCGAGGCGCCGGGTGCCAGTCGATGAACTCGTCCGGCGGGCTGCGCCGGAAGATGACGCCAGTGGCGGGGATGAGGTCGGACAGCTCGGAGGAGCGCATGCGGTTCGGCAGCGGCACCTCGATATCCTCAAAGTGCGACTCGCCATCCGGCCCAGCGTAGATACGGAAGTACTTCATGCGCCACCTCACCCGGTGTTCTGAACGCTGCGCGGCGCGGCCCGCGCCTGATGCGGCCGACCCCCCTTAGCCTCTGCCCGGCGCAGCGCTCGCACCATTCTGCCTAGCGCCGTGGGCACGCGGAAGGGTTCCTTAACGCTCCTCCACCAGCCGCGCCAGGAGCGGCGCGGGCAGCATGAGGGCGGCCAGGCCCAGCCAGGCGATGCGGTAGCCGGCGGCGTCGGCCACCGCGCCGAACAGCGGCGGCGCCAGCGACACGGTGCCGAACAACACGGTGAGTTGCAGGCCGGTGGCCGTGGCCGCGGCCTCCGGGCCGGCCTGCTCGGCGATGAGGGTGGCCATCAGCCCCGTCCAGCCCAGCACGGTGGCGCCCAGCGCCATCGCCACCGCCAACAGAAGGACGAGGGGCACGGTGGCGGGCAGCAGCGCCAGCAGGGCAAGGGCCACACCGGAGAGGAGCCCCAGCAGACCGATGAGCGGCGCGCGCCCGCGTCCGCGGCGGTCGCTCACAGCGCCTAAGACGATCCGAGCCGGAATGCTGGTCAGGTTGGCCAGGGCGAGCAAGGCCGCCGCTGCGGTCACCGTCAGGCGGAAGCGCTCGCGCGCGTCCAGCACCAGGTAGGCCGTGAGGCAGAACTGCGCCGTGGCCAGCAGTGCGGACAAGAGGCTGGCCACCACGATGCCGCGCCGGCGCAGGAGGGCGCGCAGCGGCACGGCCGTCGTACCGCCCGCCGGCGCCTCCTCCAAGCCGCGCAAGGCCGTCAGCGCCAGCGCAGCGGCCAGCAGCACCACCACGGCTGAGACGGACAGCGCGGCGCGCCAGCCCACGGCCTGCGCCAGGCGCGGTGCGATGAGGGCGGCCAGCATGGCGCCGGCCGTCACCGCCGTCTGGCGCAGGCCCATCGCCAGCGCCCGCCGCCGAGCGGGGAAGGCGCGCAGCACGGCGCGGGTGCCCGCCGGGTGTGAGACGGCCACCCCCACCCCGGCCCCGCCCAGGGCCAGGAACACCGGCAGGAACGCGCCGCCGCGCGCCGCCAGCAGCGTGCAACCGGCCGCCGCCATCAGGCCAACCGTCAGCATCCGCCGTTCGCCCCAGCGCTCAGCCGCGCGCCCGGCCGCGATCAGGGCCAGCGCGCTCCCCGCCTGCGTGGCCACGGCGACGGCGCCGCTGCGCGGTCCGTCCAGCCCCAGCGCCGGGCGCAGGAACGGCAGCAGCACTGGCACCCCGTACTGGAGGTAGGACACGGCCACTTGCACCGCCACCAGCGCCGCCAGCATCCGCCAGGCGCCGGTTGCCACCCGTTCCTCCACCGCGGCGCGCGTCCATCGGGGGGGTCCCGCCCAACCCGATCCGCGGTCCTCATCCCCGGCGCCGGAGACGGCGCGCTTGGCCGCCATGGATCCCTCCACCGGTCGTTTTCGCTCGCGCCTCATCCTCGGCGCTGCGGTGCCCTCCGGCAAGAGCGGCCGCGGCTTGTGATATAGTGAACAGAGGCGGACGGCCGGCAGGCCGTGAGCGCCGGAACGGAGACGTGACCTCGGACGCTTCGCCCGCCATCGAGGTGGTCGACCTGCGCAAGCGGTACGGCGCCGTGCAGGCCGTGGACGGCATCAGCTTCACCGTGCGGCGCGGCGAGGTGTTCGGCATGCTGGGGCCCAACGGCGCCGGCAAGACTACCACGGTGGAGATCATTGAGGGCCTGCGCCCGGCCGACGGCGGCCGGGTGATCGTACTCGGCCACGACGTGGCCCGCCAGCCGCGCGCCGTCAAGGAGCGGATCGGCGTCCAGCTCCAGACCCCTGCCTTATTGCCGCGTCTCACCGTGGTCGAGCTGGTGGCCCTCTTCGCCTCGTTCTACCGCACGGCCCGCTCGCCGGACGAGGTGATCGCCCTCGTTGGCCTGGAGGAAAGCCGCGACCGCCTGGCCGGTACGCTCTCTGGCGGCCAGACGCAGCGGCTGTCCATCGCCCTGGCGCTAGTGAACCGGCCGGAGGTCGTGTTCCTGGATGAGCCCACCACCGGCCTGGACCCGCAGGCGCGCGTCAGCCTGTGGGACCTGATCGAGCGGGTGCGCGCCGAGGGCACCACGGTGATGCTCACCACCCACTACATGGAAGAGGCTGAGCGGTTGTGCGATCGGGTGGCGATCGTGGACCGCGGGCGCATTGTGGCCCTGGACGCGCCCCGTGCCCTGATCGCCGCCCACTTCCAGGAGACGGCGATCACCTTCCGTCTGGCGGGCGTGACGCCGGCGGAGCTGGCCGGTCTGAGCGGGGTGCGCCAGGTGCATACCGAGAACGGCGAGGTCACCCTCTACACCACCGACGTGCCGGCCACCATGGCCGCGCTGCTGACGTTGGTGCGCACGCACAACGCCCCCCTAGAGGGGCTGTACGTGCGCGGTGCCACCCTGGAGGACGTGTTTCTCAAGCTCACCGGTCGGCACCTGCGGGAGTAGGGCGATGCGCAGCTTCTGGCTTCTCACCCTGGCGTGGCTGCGCGGCATGGTGCGCGAGCGCTCCACGCTGTTCTGGTTCTTCGCCTTCCCGGTGCTCTTCGTGGTGATCTTCGGGCTGGTGTTCGGCCGCGGCGACGTCGGCACCTACGACGTGGGCGTGGCGGTGGACACGTCCCTGCCCGCCGGTGCCGCGCTCGTCGAGGCGCTGCGCGGGGTGAAGGCCTTTCGCGTGCACATCGGCGATGAGGCGGAGGAGCTCAAGAGGCTCAAAGACGGCGATCGCCACGCGGTGGTGACGTTGGTGCCGGCCCCGGCGGCGTCGGCGGTGCCTAACCCGGCCGCCGGTACCGTGGTGGTTTATCTCGACCCCTCGCGCGGCGCCGCCGAGCAGATCGTGCGCCCGATCATCCAGCAGGTGGTGGACGCGGTGGACCGGCAGCTCTCCGGGCGGGCGCCGGTGCTGGCGCTGGAGGAGCGGAGCGTGCGTTCCTCCGGCTTGCGCTTTATCGATTTCTTCCTGCCGGGCGTGCTTGGCTTCTCGCTCATGCAGAGCGGCATGTTCGCCGCCATGCCACTCGTGCAACTGCGCGTCACGCGGGTGCTGAAGCGCTTCGGCGCCACCCCCGTCTCTCGCGCCGCGGTGCTGGTCAGCCAGGGTGTGGCCCGCCTCGTACTGGCCGTCGCACAAACCGTGGTGCTGTTGGCCGTGGGACGGCTGCTCTTCGGCGTGCACGTGGGTGCCAGCTGGCCGGCGATGATCGTGTTCGTGCCGCTGGGCAGCGCCGTGTTCCTTGCCCTCGGCTTCGCCGTTTCGGGCCTGGCGCGCACCGAGGAGGCCACGCCGGCTTTGGTCCAGGCGGTGAGCTTCCCCATGATGTTTCTGTCCGGCGTCTTCTGGCCGGTGGAGAACTTTCCCCCCTTCATTCAGCTGCTGGCGCGCGTGCTGCCGCTCACCTTCCTGGCCGACGGCCTGCGCCAGGCGATGGCGGGCGGCTTCGCCCTCTACCCGCAATGGCTGAACCTGCTCGCCCTTGCTGTCTGGGGGGCGATCGCGTTGCTGCTGGCCGTGCGCCTGTTCAAGTGGGAATGACGTCCCGGCGGCCGCAGTTCTCACCCTAAAGCTCTGGCCGGAGCCGTCGATACTGGATGTGATAAGAGACGCGGGCATGCCCCCGGCCCGCGGGGTGTCGGTCCGGTTCCGGAGGAGGAGCGCCGTGGCCGCAGCGGAGCACCCCGTGCCCCTGGACGGGGGCGGGGAGCGGTGGCCGCCCGATGCAGGGGAGCTGCCGATGCCGCCCCGCGCTGCCCTCGTCGCGCTCGCCCGCCTGGCTACCGTGCCGTCCTCGGCGGTCACCCTGGCCGACGCCCTGCGCGCCTGCGCCATCGTGCGCGAGGCGCTGGCCGGCGCGGACGCCTACGTCATCCGCGCCGGCGATCCCTATTTCATCCGCCTGGGTTCGGATGCCGATCCGAAGGACTACGAGATCAAGCAGAAAGGCTACTACCTCATCTGGCGCGAGCTGGCGTCCCACCCCCAGCTCGTAGGCGCCGGCGTCTGCGTGCGCGAGCGGCTGGTAGAGCGGCCGCTGCCGCTGCGCCCCGGTGTGCAGCCCACCCATCTGGCCTGCATCCTACCCGGCTACGAGAGCAACTCGGACATGCTGATCGTGCGCGGGCCGTGGCCGCGGGGGCTCACCGCCGCGCAGGTGCGCTTTTTCACCGTGGCGCGACCGCTGGTGGCAGTCCTGGTGAGCAACGTGCTGGACGCCGAGCGGCAGGCGCGCCAGCGCCGGCAGCTCGGCCTGCTGGCGGAGGTGGCCGGGGCCTTCAGCCAGTCCGAACAGGGGCGGACCAGCGAGCGCATCCTCACCGCCATCGCCACCGCCGTGGCCAAGGCCTCCGGCTTCGATTGGACGACGATCGTGCTCTTCGACGACGCCCTGGAGCGCGTCACGGCGCTGGCCCGCAACCTGGCCCTGTATGCGAGCACCAGCGTCGCCGCGCGGTTTTGGGACTGGGACGGGGCGCACGCCGTTCTGCTGGCCGACGCCCGCCACGTGCAGGAGACCGGCAAGCCGCTGGTGATCCCCGATGTGTTCCAGTCAGACCCCGACACGGAGGTCCATGAGGCCCGCCGTCGCTACGGCGACGTCTTGCGGCGCAATTACGAACGGGCACACATTCTGTCCACCGCCGTCTTCCCGATCTGGTTTCAGGGCCGGTTCGTCGGCACCGCGGTGTTCTCGTCGTCGCAGCGCCGGTTGTTCGACCGAGATGAGGTGGAGTTCTTGAGCGCTCTGGTGGCGCAAGCGGCGACCGGCATCGGCGGGCTACGCCTGCACGAGGAGCTGCGCCGCGCCAACGCCCGCCTGGCGCACCTGGCCGCCCATGACGCGCTCACCAACCTCGTCAACCGCTCGGTGCTGCGCGAGCGCCTCCAGGCGGCGCTGTCCCGGCCGACCGGGGCGACGGGCGATGAGACGGGCGTCGCCCTGCTGTTCGTGGACCTGGACGATTTCAAGGTGGTGAACGATACGCTGGGCCACCAGGCCGGCGACGAGCTGCTGGTGCAGGTGGCGGCGCGCCTGACCGCCGCCGTGCGGCCGAGCGACACCGTGGCGCGCTTCGGCGGCGACGAGTTCGCCGTGCTGCTCGACGGCCCCGTATCGGCGGCGAGCGCGCGGCGCACGGCCGAGCGTATCCTGTCCGCCCTGCGTGCCCCTTGCACCGTCGCCGGTCGCGAGGTGGCGGTAGGGGCCAGCATCGGCATCGCCTGCGGTGTCCCCGGCCACACCGGTCCGGATGAGCTTTTGCGCCAGGCGGACACCGCCCTCTACCGGGCCAAGGGGGCCGGCAAGGGCCAGGCCGTGATGTTCGAGTCGGCCATGCACACCGGCCTCACCGACCGTCTGGAGCTGGCCGCCGACCTGCGCGGGGCGCTGGAGCGAGGGGAATTCGCGCTGTATTACCAGCCTGAGGTAGACCTGTCTAGCGGCCGAACGGTGTGCGTGGAGGCGCTCCTGCGCTGGCGCCACCCGCGGCGCGGCGTGCTCCTCCCGGGCGCGTTTCTGCCGCTGGCCGAGGAGAGTGGCCTGATCCTGCCGTTGGGCCAGTGGGTGCTGGAGGAGGCCTGCCGCCAGGCGGCGCTGTGGGGACGGTCTTGCCGGACGGGACGGCGGCCCACGGTGAGCGTCAACCTGGCCGTGCGCCAGCTCAGCCAGTCGGACCTGCCGGCACGGGTGGAGGCGGCGTTGCGCGCGGCGGGGCTCCCCGGCGCGGCGTTGTGCCTGGAGGTCACGGAGGGCGCCCTGCTGGCCGGCGGCGAGCGCGCGACGGCCAACCTGGTCGCCTGCCGGGCACTGGGTGTGGCGGTGGCGCTGGACGACTTCGGCACCGGCTACAGCTCGCTCAGCGACCTGCTGCGGCTGCCCATCCAGGTGCTGAAAGTCGACCGTTCCCTCGTGCAGCGGCTGGAGAGCGACGCCGGCGCGGCGGCGGTGGTCCGGGCGGTGTGCGCCTCGGCGCGGGCGCTAGGCATCACCGTCACGGCCGAGGGGATCGAATCGGCCGAGCAGGTGACGCGCGCACGGGCGCTCGGCTGTCGGCGCGGGCAGGGCTTCTACTTCAGCGAGCCGGTGCCGGCCGATCTGTTGGCCCCCCGCCTCGCCGGCGCGGCCGCGCCACCGCGCCGGCGCCTGCGCCTGGTCGGCACCCCACCGCCGGCGCACCCACCCGCGGAGTTGCCGCGTGCCGTCTCCGGCTAGTGCCCACAGCCGCCTCCCCCAACCGCGCGTCAACCACCCGATCGGGGCTTGCCCCAGTGCCGCCGGCCGCTTATAGTGATTGTGAGCACAATCACTAGAATTCGCGGACAGGGCTGACGTGCGGGCCCCGCCCCTGCCGTCGTCCGTCCCTCCGCGTCGGAGGTGCCTTGTGGTATCCCTCGATGTCCTGCCGCTCCCGGCCGCGCGGCCCGTGCCGGCAGCGCCCGTGGCGGTGGTGCCCGTCCTCTCGGTTACCTGGTGGCTCGTGCAGGGGCTGGCGCTCGGCGCCGTCGGCGGCGGGCTCGTCAGCGCCCTGGTGATCGCCTTTGTCCTCGCCCTGCGCGCCGTGCTGCAGGGCTGACCGCGCCGGCGCCCGTACGCCGTTCGCCCCCGTCTGGCGGCGTGCGGGCGCCGACCAGCCCGTTCCCTCCCCCTCCTCCCTCCCCCGACATTGACGCATACGTCAAGGTCCGGTACACACAGAGCGTCATCAGCGCGCACCGCGCGGCACGAGGGGGCTCGGCCATGAAGTTCGGTCTGTTCTACGAGCTGCAACTGCCCAAGCCGTACGACAAGGACCAGTGGGATGAGGACGCCGAATACCGCCTCATCCAGGAGGCGCTGGAGCAGATCGAGTTCGCGGACCAGCTCGGGTTCGACTACGTCTTCGAGGTCGAGCACCACTTCCTGGAGGAGTACAGCCACTCCGCGGCGCCGGAAGTCTTCCTGGCCGCCGCCAGCCAGCGCACCAAGCATATCCGCCTGGGGCACG
The DNA here is from genome assembly GCA_042408665.1 of Dehalococcoidia bacterium. Classification (GTDB taxonomy): domain Bacteria; phylum Chloroflexota; class Dehalococcoidia; order CAUJGQ01; family CAUJGQ01; genus CAUJGQ01. The sequence continues at coordinate 5,875 of JBHOQW010000004.1, read as the reverse complement.
GCATCGTGCTCATGCCGCCGCGCTACAACCACCCGGCGCGCGTCGCCGAGCGCATTGCCACCCTGGACCTGGTCTCCGGGGGGCGGGTGGAGTTCGGCACGGGCGAATCCGCCTCCGACATGGAGCTGGGCGGGTTCGGTGTGCCGCGCGAAGAGAAAAAGGCGATGTGGGAGGAGGCGACGCGCGAGTGCGTCAAGATGATGACCATGACCCCGTATCCCGGGTACGAGGGGCAGTACTTCGGCATGCCGCCGCGCAACGTGGTGCCCAAACCGCTGCAGAAGCCGCACCCGCCGCTGTGGGTGGCCGCCTCGCGCAAGGAGACGGTGATGGTGGCGGCGCGGCTGGGCATGGGCTCGCTCGGCTTCGGCTTTGAGACGCCGGAGGAGCTGGGCCAGCGCGTGCAGGAGTATTACGAACTGATCCGGGAGGAGTGCTTCCCCATCGGCCTCGCCATCAACCCCGCCCTGGCCGTGCTCTCCGTGATGGGCTGCGCGGAGACGGACGAGGAGGCCATTCGCGGCGTGGACGACTGCGGCGCCTTCTTCGGCTTCTCGCTCGGTTACTACTACGGCGGCCCGCCGCACAACCCCGGCCGCGTCAACCTCAACCGCGCCTTCCGCGACTTCCCGCCGGAGATGCAGCAGACGGTGGGCCGGCGGCTTGGTTTTGCCGGCTACCAGGGCGGCACCAGCCCGGTGGAGCCGCAGGACGAGGTGGCGCGCGCCCTATGGCGGGCGGCCCAGCGCGGCGGCTGCATCGGCACGCCCCGGTTCATCCGCGAAACCTTGCTCCAGTACGAGCGCAACCACCTGGATGTGATGATCTTCGTCATGCAGGCCGGCAACCGCACCCACAGCGACATCATGCGCTCGCTGGAGCTGTTCGCCACCAAGGTGATGCCGGAGTTCAAGGAGCGGCACGCCGAGCACCAGGAGTGGCGCCGCCGCCAGCTCGAAGGGGTGGAGTACCCGATCAACTCCAGCATCTAGCGGGCACGCCGTCGGGGCGAGGTGGTGCGGGGTTCAGGCGCCGGCGCGCTGCGCCAGCGTCCACGCCGTCTCCGCCAGCAGCGGCACCCGCGCGCCGTACACCTCGAACCCCTCACCCACCGTCTGGCCCTTCAGGTAGCGGGCGTGGATGCCCTCCACGATCACGGCCAGCTTGTACAACCCGAACACCAGGTACCAGTCCAGGTAGGCGGCGTCCCGCCCGCTGCGCTGCACGTACCGCTCCAGCATGGCCTGGCGGGTGAGGAAGCCGGGGGCCAGCATAGGCAGGTTGGGGGAGAGACCCTCGATCCACATGGGCGGGTCGTCCGGCTCGGCCCAGCAGGCCAGCAGCCAGCCCAGGTCGGCGAAGGGGTCGCCGATGGTGGACATCTCCCAATCGAGCACGGCCACCACACGGCCGGGGTCGTCGGCGGCCAGCATGATGTTGCCCAGGCGCATGTCGCCGTGCACGATGGTGGGCGGCGGCGAGGGGGGCACGCGCGCCGCCAGCCAGTCCCGCACCCGCTCGATGGCCGGCAACTCGCGCGTTTTGGAGCGCTCCCACTGCTCCGCCCAGCGTCGTACCTGCCGTGCCATGAACCCCTCCGGGCGTCCGAAGCCCTCCAGGCCCACCGCCCGCCAGTCCACGGCGTGCAGCGCGGCCATGGTGTCGATCAGCGCCGCGGAGATGCGCCGCCGGTCCTCCGGTGTGGGGGCGTAGCCGGGCGGGAGCGCGTCGTGCACCACCACGCCGGAGCGGCGCTCCATGACGTAGAAGGGCGCACCGGTGACCGCCGGGTCCTCACAGAGGGCAAACGGGCGCGGCACGGGCACGGCGGTGTCCGCCAGGGCGGCGAGCACGCGGTACTCGCGCGCCATGTCGTGGGCGGTGGGCAGCACGTGCCCCAGCGGCGGCCGGCGCAGCACCCAGGAGCCGGTGGCGCCCGTCACGGCATAGGTGAGGTTGGAGCGCCCGCCGGAGATGAGCTCCACGGTGAACGGGCCGCGCGCGCCCGGCACCCGCTCCTCCATGAAGCGGCTGACGCCGGCTAGGTCGATGCCCTCCGGGACCGGGGCGGTGTGCGCGGTCATAGCACCTCCATAATGGCGGCCCACGGCATCAGGCGGAAGGGTGACGGCGGGCGTACGGGGTGTTACGCGGATCACCGCCCCACTGTCGGCGGGGCAACAGCGATCCCTGTGTCGCCGGGCGATATTGCAAGCACAGCGGACGGCCCGGCGCCACCGAGCCGCCGACATCACCGAGGAGGTCTCCCATGCCGTACCTGTTCTACGCACCCACCAACATCGCCGTGCTGTCCCAGAGCAACCAGCAGTTCGGGGCCAACATGGCGCTGGGGAGCCTGGTCGGCGCCCAGACGCTGGCCCAGGTGGCGGGCAACAACGCCACGATCAAGCAGGGCTAAATCTGCATTGCTATCTGGCGTCGGATCGGTGGGAGCGCTCGCCAGCCGGGCGCTCCCACCGTTATGGGGAGCGACCGACGGCGGGCCGACCTCGGTGACGCTCAACCGGATGTTCGGATCCGGGCCCTCTACGGGGGTGACGTCAACGGATCACCCGGATCGGGATTCCGAGATCAAGCGTTGCCCAGGAGACCGAACTGTGGTTAGGGCCGGGAGGTTGAGCCGGACGGCGGTGGCCAGGCATGCCCGGTCACCGATGTTCTCGGCGCGTGTGACCGGCGTCTTGCCCACGTGCAGCCCGAGAGCCCTGCGCGGGGTCGCCGGCACCACGAGCCGCCCCTGTGCCCCGAGCCTAATCGTGTCATGAATGGCCGCCATCACCGCGGGTGAGGCCGGGCGCGTCGTTAGGCCCTACGTCACGGACGCCCTGGGCCAGCTCCGCGCGCCCTGGAGCAGACGCGCCGTGCCGGCTGGAGTGAGTGGAGGCGGTTTAGGAGAAGCCGTCCATCTCCTGGTCCCAGCCGGGGATGAACTTGCGCCAGCCGTGCCGGGAGGCCAGGTAGGGGTAGAAGACGTAGTACTGGCTCACGCGTGGCGCGCGCGGCTCGTTGAGGAGCTTCATGCGCGCCTCCGCCGGGGTGCGGCCGGCCTTGCGGTGGTTGCAGGCCTTGCAGGCCGTCACCAGGTTTTCCCAGGTGTGCTTGCCGCCACGGTGCCGGGGGATGACGTGGTCGAGGGTGAGGTCGCGGCCCTGGGCACCGCAGTACTGGCAGGTGTAGCGGTCGCGCTGGAAGACCTCCTTGCGCGTGAGCCGCACCTGCGGCCGGGGGCGGCGGATAAGGTACACCAGCCGGATCACGGAGGGCATCGGAAAAGAACGCGAGGCGCTATGCAGCGCCCCGTCTCCCTGCTCCACGATCTCGGCCTTGCCCCGGTCGACCAGGACGAAGGCGCGGCGGACGTGGCAGACGTGTAAGGGCTCGTAGTTCTGGTTGAGCACAAGCACGGCACTCATGCGGCAGACACCCAGGGGCGCGTGACAGCGTCGGATCGTTTTCATGATAACAAAAACGGGGCCGTTCGCCTCGCCCCCTGCCGGCACTCGGCGGCCCGCTTCCTGCCCATTGGGCTTGGTTCAGGCATCGCATCGGCCCGCTGTGGCGCCCTGGAACGCGCGGCATAGCGGGCTGGCATCGTAGCCGCCGGCCGGCGATACTGGGCTCAGGGCCTCGTGCGTCCTACCCCGATGTTCAAGCCTTACCGCACGCGCCTGCGCCAATGGCTGCGCGACGCCACCGGCGGTGGCGCCGGTGCTGAGACCACGCGACTGCTCGGCAAATGGGTGTTCCTGGGACTACTGATCGGCGTGGTGGCCGGTGCGGGCGCCGTGCTCTTCAAAGCCGCCATCGATGGCGTCACCGCCGTTGCCCTCGGCCGTATCGCGGCGTACCGGCCGCCGGCGCCGCTGGGCGAGGGCAACTACCCCATCGCACCGATCGGTCGCCCCTGGCTGTTGCCCCTGGTGGTGACGGGTGGCGCCTTCCTGGGCGGTGTCATGGTGCGCTGGTTGGCGCCTGAGGCCGAGGGCCATGGCACGGATGCCGCCATCGAGGCCTACCACTTCAAAGGCGGGCGGGTGCGGCGGCGGGTGCCGCCGGTGAAGCTGATCGCCTCCGCGCTCACCATCGGTAGCGGCGGCTCCGGCGGTCGCGAGGGACCCACCGCGCAGATGAGCGCCGGCTTCGGCTCTGCCCTCGCCGACTGGCTGGGCCTGAGCGCGCATGACCGGCGCATCGCCCTCGCCACCGGCATGGGCGCCGGCATCGGCGCCATCTTCCGCGCGCCCCTGGGCGGGGCGATGATGGCCGCCGAAATCCTCTACACGCATGACCTGGAAGCGGAGGCGATCATCCCGGCGCTGATCGCCGCCATCATCGGCTACTCCCTGTACGGGGCGGCCACCGGCTGGACCCCGATCTTCGGTGAGCAGGCCCGCTACGGCTTCCACGACCCGTTCCATCTGATCGCGTTTGCCGCCCTGGGCGTGCTCTGCGGCTTGGTCGGCATCCTGTACGCGCGTACGTTCTACACGGTCACCCACCTGTTTCACCGGCTGCCCGGCCCCTGGGTGCTACGGCCGGCGCTGGGCGGGTTGCTGGTCGGGCTGCTGGGGCTGGCTATTCCGGGGGTGCTGCATACCGGCTATGGGTGGGTGCAGGTAGGAATGGGCCCGGAGCTGGATCGGCTGGCCCTGTGGGTGGTGCTGCTCCTGCCCTTTGCCAAGATCCTGGCAACGTCTCTCAGCATCGGGTCAGGTGGTTCCGGCGGCATCTTCGGCCCGGGCATGGTGATCGGCGGCATGCTGGGCGCCGCCTACTGGCGGGTGGGTCACGATGTGGGCCTGCCCTGGCTGCCGGACAGCCCGGCGCCGTTTGTGATCGTGGGCATGATGGCTTTGTTCGGCAGCGTGGCGCACGCGCCGCTGGCGGTGATGCTGATGGTGGCGGAGATGACGGGTAACCTGGCGCTGCTTGCTCCCGCGATGGTTGCCGTCGGCCTGGCCACGCTGGTCGTCGGCGATGAGACCATCTACCGCGGCCAACTTCCCAGCCGTGCCGACTCGCCCGCCCACCGCTTCCGCTACAGCTTCCCGCTGCTCGCCTCGCTGCCGGTGCGCGATGCCATGCTGCCGCTTCCGGCCCTTCCTACCCCGTCCACCACTGTGCAGGAGGCGTTGGCTATGCTGGCCGACCTCGCCGTGCCGGGTCTGCCCGTGGCCGAGCAGGGCAGGCTGGTCGGCAGCGTGAGCCGGAACCGCCTGCTGGCCGTGCCCGAGGCGCGGCGGGAGGAGACACCGCTGGCGCAGGTCATGGCACCACCGCCGCACCCGCTCTGGCCGGACCTGCCGCTGGACGCCGCGCTGGACGTCTTCGCCGAGCGCGGTCTGGGCTGGCTGCCCGTGGTGGATGAGCGAGGGCGCGTGGCCGGGGTGCTGAGCGCCTTGTCCCTAGCGCGCACGTATCGCCGGGCCGCTGCCCGCCGTCTCCGCCCCGGAGGCCCGGCGGTCGTCGGGGCCACGGTCTTTGAGATCGTTGTCACTGCCCGCTCACCGCTCACGGCAGCGCCGCTGCGTGCGGTGCCGCTCCCGCGCGAGGCGCTGATCGTGAGCGTCCGCCGCCAGGGAGAGGTGTTTGTGCCGCGTGGCGATACGCACATCCGGCCGAGTGACATCATTACCGTGGTGACCACGACGGACGATGTGCGCGGGCTCCAGGACTGGCTGGCGGGGACCGCGGCGGCCGGTCCTTCGCTGGCCTAGCTGTAGTTCCCATGGACCTTGTTGACAACGGTGATGGGTGGACGCCCCCCGAGGGCGGTGTGGGATCTGCGGTGATTATAGAATGCAAGCCAACCCGGCAGGGCGGCCAACCGCTCGGCGTTGGTCCGGTAGAGCCG
>JBHOQW010000308.1:0-12726 GCA_042408665.1 Dehalococcoidia bacterium | reverse complement strand
GGCGTCCTCATCTGCTAGGGGCCGGCCGTGGTGCTAGACCTTACAGTTGCCGATCAGCGGCACCTGGTCCGGCGGGATCGTCTGCAGGATCTCCTCCGTCTGGCCGTTGATGCGCATGATGTAGAGCTGCCAGCGACCCTGGTGGTCGCTCTTGTTCATCATGAAGGGGCCGGCCGGGAAGTCCGGGCCTTGCGGGATGTTGAGCGTCTCCAGGGCGGCGATCAGCTTCTCCGTGTCGGCCCGGCCGGTGAACTTGGCGGCGATCATGGCGTTCTTGAGGGCCATGATCGCGGCCCATCCCTGGTAACCGAGCTCACCCGGCACCGCCTTCTCCGGCCCACCCAGCACGTCCGCCAGGTTGCCCATCTTGGCGGCCTGTTCCTTGAAGGCCTTGATGAAGTTCTGGTGGGCCGGGTTATTGGGCAGCGGGTCTGACGGGGTGCCCTGGATGAAGATGGACCCGGTGAGCGCCTCCGGGTAGACGCCGCCGAAACGCTCCTTGCCGCCCGCGCCCACGATGGGCAGCTTCTTGTTCACGCCGAACTGCTCCATCACAGCCGTGGCGCGGGCCAGGTCCGTGCCTACCAGCGAGTTGATCAGGCCGTCCACGGAGCCGTCCAACGGGATCTTGGAGACGTAGGGCGTCATGTTCGCCTCGCCCAGCGGCACGGCGATCTTGGTGACGATGCTGCCGCCCTGCTGCTCCAGCGCGGCCGTGTAGGCGGCAAGCTGCGACTGGCCGAAGGCGTAATCGGGGTAGATGATCGCCCAGCGCTTGCCGTAGGTCTGCACCAGGTACTTGGCCAGCGCCCCGGCCGTCATCGAACCCACGGACTGCACCCGGAAGCTAAAGCGGTTACAGCTCTTGCCGCTGAAATCGTTGGTGGCGCAGCCGGTGGAGGCCATGTACACCACCCCCAGCTTGGGCGCCAGCTCCTGCACCGCCAGGCACTCCGAGCTGAGCACGGCGCCCACCAGCACGTCCACCCGGTCCTGCTGCACGAGCTGCTGCGCCGCCCGCACCGCCTCCGCCGGGTCGGCCTTGGTGTCCACGTAGATCGCCTGCAGCGGATGACCGTTGATGCCACCCGCGGCGTTGATCGTCTGGATCGCCAGCTCGCTGGCGATGCGCATCTCGGCGCCCTCAATCGCCGTCGTGCTGGCCAGGTCGGCCATGATACCGATCTTGATCGGCGACAGGGTGGCCGCCTGGGTGCCGGTGGCGGCCGCCTGTCCGCTTGGGGTGGCCGTGGTGGACTGCGCCTCCTTGGAACCGCCGCCACCGCAGCCCAGCACCAGCGCGAGCAGGGCGGCCAGCACGATCGCCAGGCCACCCCGGCCGCTCACGCCAACCCGTAACCTGTTCCGCATGCTCTCCCTCCTCACTGAACCGTCCTCAACCGCCCGGCCGGCCCCCTCGTCTGCTCACCTCCGGCAGGGCCATGGCTTAGCCCCACACCTTGCGCGCCGTCTCCACCACCAGTTCCAGCTTGCGGCGCTGTTCGTCCCACGTGATCAGGTTGCCCTCCTCCACGGAGGCGAAGCCGCACTGGGGGCTCAGCGCCAGATGCTCCAGGGGCACATACTTGGACGCCTCCTCGATGCGGCGCAGTAGATCATCCTGGGATTCGAGCCGGCCTTCTTTGGTGGTGATGAGGCCCAGTACCACCGTCTTGCCGCGCGGGACGAAGCGCAGCGGCTCGAAGCCGCCGGCCCGCTCGCTGTCGTACTCCAGCAAGAAGCGGTCCACGTTCAAGGAGCCGAACACCGGCTCGGCGATGCGCTCGTAGCCGCCCTGGGTGTGCCAGGCGCTGCGACTGTTGCCCCGACAGATATGCATGCCAATGGTCACCCGGCTGCGGTCGATCCCTTCCAGCGAGGCGTTATCGGCGGCGATGTCCTCCGCCAGCGCCTGGTCGGGGTCGATACCGATGGCCTTCCACTGCGCGCGCCGCTCCTCGTCGATGTAGTCCGGGTAGTGCGGGTTGTCGATCTGGATGTAGGACACGCCCTCCGCAACAAGGGCCTGCACCTCGTTGCGGATGATGGCGGCCACATCGGCCAGGAGGTCAGCCCGGCGCGGGTAAGCCTTGCCGCTGATGCTCGGGTTGTAACCGCGCGCCACGATATAGGAGGCCGCAGGGAGCGTGATCTTCACCGGCCCCGGGGCGTGGCGCAGCAGGAAGCCGGACTCGTGGGCGGCCAGGCGACGCTTCTGGCGCAACCGCTCGCCGATCACGCGGCTGACCGGCCGTACGCCCGTGGCCGCGCCCGCCGCCCGGCCCGGGCCGCTCCACCGCAGGGCGATGGGCGGAGGGCCCTCCACGTAGCCCTCCACCGACTCGGCGAACTCGCTGGCCCAAGCGCGACGACGGTACTCGCCGTCAGTGAACACATCCAGCCCCACCTGCTTCTGCAGGTCGAGGGCAGCCAGAATCGCCCGGTCTTCCACCTCCCGCATCTGCTCAAGGCTCATGCGGCCGGCCTGGTAGGCCTCATGCGCCTCCAGCACCTCCGGCGGGCGCAGGAGGCTGCCCACATGGTCGGCGCGATACGGTGCGGTCACGGAATTCCACCTCCTCCATCACTCGGTCACCCTGGTGCATGGGCCGGGAACCAGACCGACAGGGACGGACCGCTCCGGTGTGCCGCTCCTGCCCGGCCGCGGGCGCGGATCCAGGGAGCCGTGGCACCCATGCTGCCCGGTTGCCGGCGCCGGGTCATCAGGGGCGGGCTACGAACTTATCCCGGAACTCGTTGTGCGCCGGCTACAACCGCCCATGCCCCTACTTTGGGTGTTCTCCCCGTTGACAGACCCCTTCGCCTCCCGGCATTGTGAAAGACCGCACGCCCCGCCCGCTGCCCTTGCGGGCGATCGCCCCGTACAATCGGTCCCGGCTGCCCTGGACCGCCGGGGCCCGGCGGCGGCGACCGAGCAGAACCGGATACCTGGCAGTCTACCCAGCGGGCTCACTCAGAGGAAGGAGGGCTGTTCATGGCCGACCAGGAGACGGTGCGCGGGTTGCTCCGCGGCGCGTTTGACATGCACGTGCACAGCGCCCCGGACGTGCTGCCGCGCAAGTTCAACGACGTGGAGCTGGCGCGGCGCACCATCGCCGCGGGCATGGCCGGTTTCGTGCTCAAGTCGCACTACATCTGCACGGCCGACCGCGCCACGCTCATCCGCTCCCTCTTCCCGGAGGTGCAGGCCTTCGGTGGCCTGACGCTGAACAACTCGGTGGGCGGGCTGAACCCCATCGCTGTGGACATCGCCGGCCGGCTGGGCAACAAAGTGGTGTGGCTGCCCACGGTGGACTCCGCCAACGAGCTGGCCAACGTGGCCGGCCAGCTCGACGAAAGCAAGCTGCCCTACTGGATGCCGATCGCCCGTGAGCTGCGCGCCCTGGGCATCGCTCAGGACTGGATCCGCGTCACCGATGACGACGGCAAGGTGACACCGGCCACCCGCCAGTGCCTGGAGCTCATCGCCCGCCACGACATGGTGCTGGCCACCGGGCACGTGAGCCCGCAGGAGCTGGTGGCGGTGGTCAAGGCGGCGCGGGAGGCGGGGGTACAGCGGATCGTTGTCACCCATCCCGAGTTCCCCACCACTTATTTGACGATCGAGCAGCACCGCGAGCTGCTACCCTACGGCGTCTTCTTCGAGCGCTGCTTCACCACGCCGTACACCAACAAGGTGTCGTGGGAGCAGGTGGTGGAGAACATCCGCCGCGTGGGCGCCTCCAGCACGATCCTCTCTACGGACCTGGGCCAAACCACCAACCCCTACGTGGACGAGGGCCTGGCGATGTTCATCGAGCGGCTGCTGGACGCGGGCATCAGCGCCACGGACATCGAGCAGATGGTGCGCCACAACCCGGCCCAGGTGCTAGGCGCGGCGTAGGGCCGGTGGCCGGTCGCTACCCTACCGCGGGCGGCGGATGAGGGTGCGCAGGGGCGCCAGCGCGGGCGAGCAGTCCCACACCAGGATGCCGAGGTGGCGCAGAAAGCGCAGGCCCTGGCGCAGGTCGGCCTTGGTGCTGCCGGCGCGGCGGGGACGAAAGCGGTACGGCGCCTCCGCCACCCGCCGCCATGGACAACGGATGAGGACCTCCAGCAGGATCTTGTAGCCCACCGGGCGCAGCGTCACCCCCTGGAGCACCGCGCGCCGCACCAGAAAGAAGCCGCCCAGCGGGTCGGTGATGCCGGCCAGACGGCGGGGAAAGCACGCCTTTGTCATCACTTTGAGCCCCCAGGAGTAGAAGCGGCGCAGCGGGCCGGCCAGCCCGCCGGCGCTGCCGCCCGGCCGGTAGCGGCTGGCAATGACCACGTCCGCCCCAGTGCGCTCCGCCTCGGCCAGGAGGGCGGGGATGCGCGCCGGGGGATGCTGCAAGTCCCCGTCCAGCACGCAGATGTAGTCGCCGCGCGCCAGCGCAAAGCCGGCCACCACCGCCCCCGCGAGGCCGCCCGCATTCTCCGTCCGGTGCAAGAGGCGCACGGCCGGGTCCGCGGCCGCCAGTTGCGCCACCAGGGCGTCGGTGCCGTCGGTGCTGTCGTCCACCACCACCAGCTCCCAGGGGATACCAACCAGGGCGGCGCGGATCTCTGCCACCAGCGGCTCGATGTTCTCGCGCTCGTTGCGCGTGGGCACCACCAGGGACAACCGGGGAGCGGACATGCGGCCGGCTCGCGCTGTTCTTCACCCCTCACCCTACACGAGCCCCATCGCGGGCGGGAGAGCTCACGCTTGTCGGCGCCCGCTGCGGGCGCTACGCTCGGTAGCGTCACACGCACACCGGGAGGCGGGGGAACGTGATCCGGGCGCAGATCGTGGGGGCGACGGGCTACGGCGGGCTGGGCATGACCGAGCTCTTGCTCCGTCACCCCGAGATCACCATCACCTCCTTGCTTGCCAAGCAGGACACCGGCCGCCCGATCTCCGACGTCTACCCGCACCTGCGCGGCTTTTGCGACCTGACGGTGCAGGACGCCAACCCGGACACCGTGGGACAGGACGCGGACCTGGTCATCTTCGCCACCCCAGATGGCGTCAGCCAGGAGTACGCTCGCGGCCTGCTGGCGGCCGGCCTGCGGGTGATCGATTACAGCGGCGACTTCCGCTTCCGCTCGGCGGAGCAGTACGCCCGCTACGCCCGTCGCCATCCCTCAGTCAGAGGGCGGCCGCACGCTGCGCCGGAGCTGCTTTCCCAGAGCGTGTTCGGTGTGCCGGAGCTGTACCGGGAGGACATCGCCGCGGCGCGGCTGGTGGGCAACCCCGGCTGCTTCGCCGTGGCCATGATCCTGGCGCTGGTCCCCGCCGTGCGCGCCGGCCTCATCGACCCGCGCTCGATCATCTGCGACGGCAAGACCGGCATCTCCGGGGCGGGCAAGAAGCCCTCGCCCACCCACCACTTCCCGGAGCGCAACGAGAACGTCACCCCGTACCGCATCGCCAACCACCAGCACGAGGTGGAGGTAACGGTCACGCTGGAGGAGCTGAGCGGCGAAGAGGTGAACATCACCTTCGTGCCGCACCTGGTACCGATCACGCGCGGCATCCTCGTCACCGCCTATGCCACCCTGCGCCAGGATGTCGGCCAGGCGGAGGTACAGGACCTGTACGAGGACATGTACCGGGACGAGCCGTTCGTGCGTGTGCTGCCGGCCGGCGTGGCCCCGGGCCTGAAAGGCGTCCTGGGCAGCAACCTGTGCGACCTCTCGCTGGTGGTAGACGAGGACAACGGCCGGTTGGTGGTGGCGGCCAGCATCGACAACCTGCTTAAAGGCCAGGCCGGCGTGGCCCTGCAGAATATCAATATCATGTACGGCTTCCCCGAGACGATGGGCCTGGAGCGACTGCCCATCTACCCGTAGCCCCATCCCCTCGTCCCGCGATCGGTCCGCTCACACCGCACATCGCGAAATCCGATATCGGCTTGCCGTCGTATGTATTGATTAACCTGTGCATCGTTGACGGCCCACTGGTCCATGGGTATAGTGGCCTCGCTCTGCCAGCGGAGGCACGACCGTGGGCCAGGACCGCACCCCATGCCCGGCCCCCCGCGCGCCACCGGCCAGTTCCTCGACCTCGGGCGCCGCCTCGTCCTCACAGCCCCCAAACCGCACACCACAGGAGGGGTTGGTCCGTGAAGCTGGACTACTACCTGCTGCACCTGTACGGCTCCCGGATGAACCGTCGCCAGGCGCTGCGCCGGGCGGCCAAGCTGGGCGGCGCTGCCGGCGTGATGTTGACGCTCGGCGCCTCGGCGTTGCACGAGGAGGTCATCGCCGCCGCGCAGCGTGACGTACGCACCCTCACGCACCGCCCGTACCACGCGCAAGCCCTGCCGCCGGAGCCGATCAGCGACGAGATGTTTGACGTGGCGGCGGTGGAGGCTGGTGCCTGGGTGCCCGGCCCCTACGGCCCCGGCGACCAGCGCGGCACGTTCAACGAGATCACGCCGGAAAAGACGGCCGCGGCGCTGCGCCTGCTGGACAGCGGCCGACCGGTGGTGACGTACAACCTGGGCGAGCTGATGTTCAACGGCTTCCCCGCCTACCGCACCACCCCACCGCGCGTCTACGACCAGCGCCTGACGGTGCTCGGCTACCGGCCGCCAGAGGGCGAGGAGGTGATCCTGCAGAACCCCGAGCCGCTCGGTCCGAACCGGATCAGCGTGCACGAGGAGCGCTTCCCCAACAGCGGCACGTATCAAATCGCCACCCAGCTCGACAACCTCAACCACGTCGGTGTGGGGGCAATGTTCTACAACGGCTTCCGCGGGCCGGAGATCGCCCGTACCTGGGGCACGGCCTCGCTCGGCGCGGAGCACATGGGTCCCATCGTCACGCGCGGCATCCTGCTGGACATCCTGGACCTGAAAATCTCCCAGGGCGCCACGGGTGACTACTTCACCGCCGCCAACGGCCGGCCCGTGCTGCGCGATAATTACCGCATCACCGTGGAGGACATCGAGGCGGCGATGCGACGCGCCGGGATCCGTGAGATCACGCCGGGTGATGTGGTCCTGCTGCGCGAGGGCTGGACGCACCTGGTGCGCACCGATCCGGAGCGCTTCCTGGCCCAAGAGCCGGGCATCTACCTGCGCGAGGCGCGCTATCTGGCCCAATTCCGCCCGGCGCTCATCGGCAGCGACACCTGGGGTCTGGAGGTGCTGGACCCGGCCGTGACGGGGGGCAACGCCTTCCCCTGCCACCAGGTGCTGTTCATGCGGTACGGCATCCGCATCGGTGAGTCGATCGTCACCGAGCAACTGGCGGAGGACGGCGTCTTCGAGTTCGTGGAGCCTTCCTCACTATCCCGTAGTTCGGGCACCAGTGGCGCCAGCCGAGCCGCGCCCGGCTCCGGGCCGGCCTGTCGGGTTCCCGTGCCGTCCCGGCCGCAGGCACGGGACCCTGGTATGCCGGGGACGTCTACCCCGGCCTTCTTGCCGGCCGCCCCGGCCGGCGGCAGCGGCACCACGGCTTGCCACGTGATGGCGATGGGGTAGCGGAAACGTCCCAGCCGCACCGCGCCGGGTGTCTCCGGCGGCACGCGGGTGAGGGTGGCGGTGAGCCGCAGCGTGTCCACCAGGCGGCGCCGGTCGGCCGGGTCGGCGTGCGCGATGCCGGCCTGCATCTCGGCGGCGAACGCCTCCAGGGTGTCCAGCTCACGCGGCGAAAGGCCCTCCCTGGGGGTGGCATCGAGCCGCACCGCCTCGGCGTCCAGGGCGGCGATCTGTCGCGAAAGCTCATCCGCCCTCTGACGGATGAGCTGCGCCGTCTCGCTGCCGGCGGGGGCGTCCACCAGCTCGTCGAGCAGGCGCGCAATCCGCCGGCTGAGCGTCTCGCGCTGTTCCTGGATGGCGCGGAAGAGCGCCACGCGCCGCTCTTCCTCCGCTGCCCACTCCGCGCGGGCGGCAGCGAGCCCCGCGCGCAGATGGTCGGGGTTGAGCAGCGTATCGGCGATCACCTGCCAGGCCAGCGCGTCCAGGTCCGGGGCCGGCACCTGGGGCAGCGGGCATCCCGGCGTGCCGGGCTCCCGGGGCCGCCCACCTTTGCGCCGGTGGCGGCCGCAGACGTAGTAGGTGTAGGAGCGGTTGGTGTCCGTCTGCAGGGCGCCGCCGCAGTGGCCGCAGCGCAGCCGGCCGCGCAAGAGGAAGGCGTCGGCGAGCGTGCGCGGCGCGCGGCGCTGGAAGATACGCCGCTCGGCCAGGGCGGCGTGGGCCGCATCCCACGTGGCGCGGTCGATGAGCGGCGGCACCGGCACGAGCACCCAGTGCTCCGGCGCGCGGGGGCGCTGGGCGCCGTCGCGCCGGCCGTAGGCGGCGGTGCCGAGGTACACCGGGTTGTTGAGAATCTGGCGCAGGGTGGCCGCCTCCCAGCGGGGGGCGCCGCGGTAGGTGGGGACGCCGTCCTGGTCCAGGGCCGCGCACACCGCGCGCAGGGAGTGGGACTGCACGGCGCGGAAGATGCGCTGCACCACCGGCGCGGTGGCGGGGTCGGGGGCCAGGCCAATGGTGCGGCCGCGGCCGTCGCGCACGGGGCGGTAGCCGTAGGGTGGGATGCCCAGACCGACGTACTGGCCCTTCTCGGCCTTGGCGCGGCGGCCGCGCGTGAGGCGCAGGATGATGCGCTCGTAGTCCAGCTCGGCGAACACGGCCTTCATGTTCTGGAGGGCGCGGTCTTCCGGCGTGTCGCCGGCGCGCACGGTGACGAAGCGCAGGCCGACCCCGCGCCTGCGCAGCTCCTGCTCGATGATGACGTAGCGGGCCAGACGGCGGCTGAGGCGGTCTGGGTCCTGGCAGAGGACGAGGTCGAAGTCGCCCCGGGCGGCGCCGTCCAGCAGCGCGGTGAGCCCGGGCAGGGCCCAGTCGGCGCCGGAGTCGCGGTCTTCGAACTCGGCCACCACGGTGACGCCGAGCTGTTCGGCCAGGCGCCGGCATTCCAGGCGCTGCACGTCCAGGCTGTGGCCGTGCTCGCCCTGTTCCAGGGTGCTGACACGCAGGTAGATGGCGGCGCGTTGGGTCGTGCGGGTGCTAGACTGAGGCTGCATGTCACGCTCCTACCGTGATGTGCCGGACGGCCGGGTGTGGAGGCACCGCGGCCGTCATTCCTTCTCGGCGCCCCGGCATGCCGGGGCGCAGGGGTGTCAGCCGGAAGAGAGCCCGGCCGGTGGGGAATCGTCCGCCTGGCGGCGCTGGCCCTTCCGCCGGCGGGCCCGGTAGGCTTCCGCATTGCGCGCACGATAGGCGGCCGAGCGGCAGCGGACCGAACAGTAGCGACGGGTGCGAACGCCGGTGATGGCGGCACCGCACCATAGGCAGGCCTTCGTCTCAACTCGCCGCCGGCGCGCCATAATTGCCGCCGCTCGGCGGAGCACATCGGCGTCGTCCTCCCCGGCAGCCCGGGGCGCCTCTGTCCTCCCAAGGTCATCCGGACGCTGGTTCATCGTCCTACTCCCCGCTTGAGGGTACGCTGCCCCCGCAGCGCCACGCAAGCCGAAACTGTTACACATTTGCAACGCGCCAGCTTGACGTGCGCCACAATAACAGTTAGTGTAGTGCATGCCGAAATCACACCGGAGGTTGACGCGATGAGCTGCCACGTGGACGGCCGCTCCGGTACCAACCTGCGCGGCCCGCCGAGCACGGCCACCAACAGACGCCATCGGACGCCATCGGACACCAATGGACACCATCAGCAAGGAGAACTGCCATGACCACCCGCACGCAGGAAACGCGCCGCCGCCGGCGCGGCCTCACGCCACTCGAGGCCAAGAGACTGATGAGCGAGCTCCGCTGGGCGGAGAAGAACCTGGAGCATACCGCCCAGCTCACCTTCGAGCTGGCGATCCTTGTGCGCCAGTACCTCGACGACCTGCCGGAGTCGTGGGCGCTGTTGCCGGACGGCGTGAGCCCAGATGACAACGGCGCCTCGCTCAGGGCCATCGCCGAGTACATCCACGACCATGTGGCCAGGGCCGCCGGCATGCTCGAGGTGCTGGCCACCGGCATGGAGTACGAGGTCCGCCCCTTCTTGCCGCCGGACGATGACGACGATGCCCCGGCTACAGCCGGGGAGGTCCCGCCCGGTATGCCGGGGGTGGACTCCGAGCGGCCGGGAGCGAGCACTGAGACGGAGCAGGTGACGGGGGCATGAGCCCCCCGCCGTGCCCCCGGCATGCCGAGGTACGAGGGAGGCCGCGGGTGACATCTGAGCACTCGCGGCCTCCCTCATTCATGCTCGGCTGTGGCGGCGCACGCTCCCCGGCTAGCCGGAGCCCCGTGCCAGCCGTGAAAGGTAGCCGGCGAGGACGTTACCCACGTCCAGCTCGTGGCGTGCCCGCTCAAGCCCCAGCACCCGCATCCGGTACGTGAGCAGCGCCACCAACCGGTCCACAGCCCAATCCCTCCCGGCCATCACCTGCGGCCAGATGGCGGCGATGGCGGCATCACTGCGGGCCAAATCCTCCGCCACTATCTGCTCCACCAGCTCCCGCCGGCGCTCCGCCCACGCCTGGTAGACGGCCACAAGGTCCCGATGCGCCGTGGCCACGCCGCAGCCCAGCTCCGCCGCCAGGCGCCGCACCGAGAGCCCAGGGTTGGCGGCCAAAAGCTCCGCCGCCCGCAACCGCCGCAGTTCCCGCCGCGTCACCCGTGCCAGTCCCATCCGACCTTCCGCCCTTCCTCGCCTATTCCCTACCCCGGCCGGGAATGGAACGCATCGTCGTGGAACACTCCCCCGACGGCCTGTCCCGTGCTTCAGCCGGGAGGGGTATGGGAGCGATGGCGTGCCTCACGCGGTGATGTTGAGCTGCTCGGTCGGCGCCCAGCCGGGCAGCGCGTAGAGGCCGGCTACGCCTTGCACGTTGCTGCGCGCCATCCGGATGGCCTCCTGCACGCGCGGCCACCCCTCGCGCGCCTGTTTGAGCACCTGCAGCGCCGCCCGGGTCACGGGTGGCCGATGCGGCGCCTGGGCATCGGCGATGCGGTCCAGCACGTCCGGGAGGAAGATGTAGCGCGCCTTGAGGTAGGCCGGCAGCTCCTCCTCCAGCGCCTGCAGGGTGGCGAGGTCGCCGGCCGCCGCCGCCTCCCGGATAATCTCGTCCACCCGCCGCGCCACGGCGCCGCTGTCCTCCATCACGTCCAGCAGCCGCACGGCCCGCTGCCAGGCGCGCTGCACCTGCAGCTCCCGCAGGAGCTGTGCCTGCGGGTCGGTCGGCTTGTCGGCCAGCGCCTTGTCGAGCATCGCCTGCAGCATGCCCACGTCCTCCTGGGCCGACTGGGCGAGCTGGTCGAGCTGCTGCAGCCCCTTGTTGCGCGCCGCATTCTCCGCGTCCTTCTTGCCGGCGGGGCTCAACCGGTCGTCGAGGCTAATCTGCGCCACCTGCTGGCGGACGGTGATAGCGATGCTCGCCGCCTGCTCCGGCACGGCGCGCAGCCGCTCAACAATGGGACGCACCGAATTCCACCAGCGTTCCACCTCAGGCGAGCGCATCAGCGCTTCGGCGATGGTGGGCCGGTCACCCGGCTGAGGGTTCGTGTAGGTCGGGACGGTCATCGTGGTTCGCTCCTTTCTGTGTTGAGTCTGTTCCGCGTGTCCCTTCCGGGGTTCCCGTCATCAGTGCATGCCCCCGGGGCAGGCTCAGTTCAGCGTCCCCGGCGTCCAGACGATCACCAGCTCCGGCCCCCTGGGGCAGGTGCACGGCGCCGCACCGGTAGGCCGGCGGCATCCCGGCTCATGGCGCGCCTCAGCAGCCAGGTACAGCCCCGGCCCACGCGCCGCCAGCAGGGTGCGGCCGAGCTGCACCGCCCGGCGCCACATCGCCGCTTCCCCTCCACCGGCACCACCGGCAGGCCGGGGCAGGCCGCGCCGCCGGTTGTGGCACCGCTGCATCGCCCGTCGCTGGGTCCGGTTCATCTCGTTTCCTCTCCCGGCCTTCGGAGATCCCGTGCCCAAGGCCGGGAGAGGCCAGCGATCTCTGACCGCTGGCGCCCGTGTCGGCGTCTCCCCCCGGCCTTCTCGCCGGCGGCCCGGAGCTGCGCTTCTTCGGCGAGCAGCTCGCGCAGGACCAGCCACAACAGCTCTTCCGGCGCGTTGTAGGCGAACTTCTCCCAGCTCTCCCGCCCGGCCGGGATCGCCCACCGGCCATCGGGCAGCAGATCAATCTCGTACTCGCCGCCCCGCGGCCCGGTGACCACCACCCGCCGGCCTTCCGGTTGCCCCACGTCCATCACGGCGCCTCCTCCCCCGGCCTGCCCCGGCCACTGGCACGGGGCCCCGGTTAGCCGGGGCGGCACGGGGACTCCGTCCGCTCCCGTTCCCGCTCTTCGCACAGCGCTCATTCCAGCACCGCCAGCGCCTCCCACAGTTCGTCTTCGGTCGCGACGCTCACGAACGCCCGCCACCCCTCCGGTCCGGCCACCACCCGCCCGGCCACGGCGCGGCGCGGCCACTCCCACCGCTCCGCGGTGTCCAGCACGATCGCTGCCACCGCCGCCGCGGCCAGGCCCGCGCCCCGCGCCCCTTCGAACGGGAGGTCGTCGGCCCCGGCGCCCTCCCCGTCTCGCTCGGCGCCTGGCTGCCCATCAAAGCGCTCCAGCCCCAGCCGCCCGGCTTCGTCCACCAGGTGCGAGCGGCGCGGCGGGCCGGAGGTGCGACCGGCGTTCGCAGAAGCGGTGACGGCTCCAGAAATGCCGTCAGTCGCGTCAGTCGCGTCAGCCG
>JBHOQW010000051.1:0-51135 GCA_042408665.1 Dehalococcoidia bacterium | reverse complement strand
TCTTTATCCAGCTCGGACTCCCAGGCGTCACGGATCTCCTCCGCGATCTCGCGCCGGCGCACCGTGCGCAGGTATTCGAGCTCACGCCGCAGCCTCTCGTACGCCTCGCGCGTCAGGGGAACCTTGTCGGTCTGCATTGTTGCGTCATCCTTATTGCGCGGCACTGTAGGCCGATGATAGCGGCAAGGCGACTCCCGGTACATCATCCGAACGGGGCACAGCGGGACGGTCCGCCGGCGCCCCCGGTCGGGCGCCGGCGGTGCTACAATCGGCCTGCGGCCATCTGCCATGTCATCGATCTCTCCAACGCGCTGCGCCCGTATCGTCCTGCGGCCCATGACCGCGGCCGACATCCCCCAGGTCACGGCCATTGAGCGTGCCTCGTTTCCAACCACCTGGCCGGAGTCCGCCTACCGGCGTGAGCTGGAAGAGAACCGGCTGGCCCAGTACATCGTGGCCGTCGAGCGCCCCAACGGATGGTCTGAGCATGAACGAAGGGACGAGCAGTCGGGCCCGCGCACGCGGCTGGCGCTGCTCCTAGACCGTGCCCCGTTCCGGCGGTGGCGGCATCGGCCCGCCGAGCCGGAGCACGCCGGCGCCGACCACATCGTGGGGTATCTCGGTCTCTGGTACATGGTCGACGAGGCCCACATCGTGGCCATCGCCACCCACCCCGCCTACCGACGACGGGGGATCGGCGAGCGGTTGCTGGCGCGCGCGCTGGAGCTGGCGCGGGAGCGGGATATCAAGACCGTCACGCTGGAGGTGCGTGTATCCAACGAGCCCGCGCAGCGCTTGTACGAGAAGTACGGTTTTCGTCGCGTCGGCCTGCGTCCGCGCTACTACACGGACAACGGCGAGGATGCCCTGATCATGACCACGCCACCGCTGGACGACCCGGAGTATCAGAAACTGCTGGAGCACCTGGCGGCGCAGCGCCGCGCGGTTTGCAACGAGTAGGTTGACGGCAGAGGCGGAGCGGGCCCGGTGACATACGACCATCTGCTCTTCGCCTGCACGAACGGTGTCGCGACCGTCACCCTCAACCGACCGGAGCGGCTGAACGCGCTCAACCGGCGTCTCGGCCTGGAGCTGCTGGACGCGCTGGCGCGCTGCGCCGCCGACACGGCGGTGCGCTGCGTGGTGCTCACCGGCACCGGCCGTGCGTTCTGCGCCGGGGACGACCTCAAGGAGGGCACGGCGTTCTCCGAGCAAGGGGCGGACTCACCCCGCGAGGAGGTCGAGCGGCGCTATGTGGCGGGCGAGGGGCGGTGGCCGCAGATCGTGCTGGCCATCCGCGCGTTGCCCAAGCCGGTGGTGGCCGCGCTCAACGGCTACGCCTTCGGTGCCGGTCTCAACCTGGCGCTGGCCTGTGACTTCCGCATCGCCGCCACCTCAGCCACCCTGGCTGCCCCGTTCGTCAAGCGGGGGATGGCAACCGGCACCAACCTGCTCCACGAGTACGTCGGCGTCGGCGTGGCGGCGCGGCTGGTGCTGACCGGCGAGCCGATGACGGCGCACGAGGCGGAGCGGTGGGGGCTCGTCACGCGCGTGGTACCTGACGACGAGCTGGTCGAGGCCACCCGCGCCTTCGCGATGGAGCTGGCGCAGGCCGCCACCGCCGCGCTCGGCTTCACCAAAGCCGCCCTGTACGAGGGGTGGCACCAGCCACCGGCGCGCGCCTATGCCTTCCAGGGCTACGCCGTCTACCGGTCCGGCCGCACGGAGGACCGCGCCGAGGGCCAGCGTGCCTTCCTGGAGAAGCGTCCGCCCCGGTTCCGCGGCTGCTGAGCGCGGCGCCGCCGCTCTTGCGCTGTGGGACACCGTCGGCCACGCTCAGGATAGGGTGACCGGCCCTCATCTCCTTGCGCCCCTCTCCCACGTGCGGGAGAGGGGTTGATGTGGGCAACACAGGAGCAATCATGGAACCCGCGCACGGTTACGTCGAGACGCCGGAGGTCCGGCTGCATTATGTCGATTGGGGCGGCGACGGCCCGCCACTCCTGCTTCTGCATGCCAACGGCTTTCACGCCCGCGTGTGGGATCCACTCGTGCCGCACCTGCGCGACCGCTTTCGTGTGATCGCCCTGGACCAGCGCGGCCACGGTGATTCCTGGCTGCCCAGCACGGATTTCGGCTGGAGCCGGTTCGCCGAGGACCTGTTCCAGGTGATCACGGCGCTTGGGGTAGCGGGCTGCTTCGCCGCCGGCCACTCGTTCGGCGGCACCTCCGTAGCGGTGTGCGCCGCCCGCCACCCGGGCAGCATCCGTCGGGCGGTGCTGATCGACCCGGTCCTGCGCGGCGGGCCCCATGAGGGCGCGGCCAACGCGCCCAACCGTCTGGCCGAGGGGGCACGAAAACGTCGCGCGGTGTGGGACAGCCCACACCAGTTCGAGGAGACGATGCGCGGGCGGGCCGCCTTTGCCCGCTGGCGGCCGGAGTTCCTGCACGCCTACGCGCAGCACGGCCTCCGTCGCCGACCGGACGGACACTACGAGCTGAAATGCCGGCCGGAGGTGGAGGCCGCCGTGTTCGAGAGCGGCACCCGCTTCGATCCATGGCCGGACCTAGCGCGGCTGACCATCCCGGTCCTGCTGCTGCGCGCCACCGCCACCGGCGACCTCCCCTCGCCGTCACCGCCCGACGCCTGCCGGCGCATCGCCCGGTGCCGGGAGGTGCCCGTGGCCGCCAGCCATTTCATTCCTATGGAGGAGCCGGAGGCGGTGCTGGCGGCCTTCGCCGAGCACTTCGGCGATTGAGACGTCTTGTTCGGGCGCCCGCCGTCAGGCGGAGCTCACCGCCCGGCCGACGACGATGGTGTGCACCGGGAACACCTCCGGCTGTATGGGCGGGATACCCACCTCCTGCATAATCGGCAGCAACGTCTGGGCAAAGGCCTCAAACTCGGTCTGCGAATCCCACACGTCCACCACCCGCCAGGCCCCGCCCGTCGGACCGGCCACGTGATAGCGCCGCCCGCGCGGCGCCGCGGCCCCGGCCTCCCCCAGCCGGCGCATCACGGTGTCGTATTGTTCCTGCGTGCAATCGATGGTGAACAGGATGCCGATGGCCATATGCGCCTCCACTGCACGGTGTCGAGGTAGAGCCTACCCGAGCTTGAGCCGCGCGGCATCCGGCGAACACTGCATCTTCCGCGGCCGGCGCTCAGGTGTTCGCCTGAGCACCGACACATGCCCCGGCCGCTATTCGACCAGGCCGTGGCGATAGGCGAAGGCAACCGCCGCTGCGCGCGTCGTAACGCCGAGCTTGGCGTAGATATGCGCCAGGTGCGTGCCCACCGTCTTCTCGCTCACCACCAGCCGCGCCGCGATGGCGCGGTTGGAAAGCCCCTCCGCCAGCAGGCGCAGCACCTCCCGCTCGCGCGGGGTGAGGTCCGAGACAGACGGGCGCGGCGCCGTGGCCAGGAAGCCATTCACGGCGGTAACTACAGCCTCGGCGTCGCCCAGAAACGGCACGTGGTGCTCACCCTCTAAGGCGACGAAGCGGGCGTTGGGCAGGTGCTCGGCGAGGTAGCAACCGAGCGGAAAGGGGATGTGCGGGTCGTGGCGGCGGTGCAGCACCAGGGTGGGCACGGTGATGTGCGGCAGCAACGGGCGTACATCCGCCTGCCAGTTGGCGAGCAGGATGTCCACCGCCGCCTGCGGCGAGGTGGCAACGCGCTGATACGCTGCAAACCGCGCTACCATAAGCGCATCCGCTTCCGGGATCACGAGATCGGCCAGCAGGCGCGAGCCCAATCCCCACTCGGCGCCCACAATGGCGACGATCGCCGCGCGCTGGCGATCGTCCAGGCCATGCGGGTAGTCCGACGCCCGCGCCAGACGGGCGTAGGCCCCGTACAGGATAAGGTGCGAGACCCGCTCCGGGTAGCGGGCGGCGAAGGCGATCGCCATCAGCCCGCCGTCTGACCAGCCAAAGAGAACCGCGCGGCGCACCCCGGCCGCGTTCAACACCGCTTCCATGTCGCACACGCGCGTCTCCAGGACATACGGATCCGTGCCGTGCGGCCGATCGGACAGACCGGTGCCACGCTTGTCCCAGCGCAAGAGCGTGCGTCCCGTCGCCAGCCGCCGGTAATAGGCGCGGATCTCCGGCCACTGCCAGTCAAACGTGAGGTGGCTCACCCAGCCCGGGGTGACGGCCAGCACCGGCTCCCCGGCGCCGCTCAGCTCGTACGCTAGGCGCACCGGTCCGGGAGTGTAGCGAACAGCCATGGATGACCTGTCCCTGCCGTGGTTGCCCGACGATCCGGCGGCACGGGCAGGCACGTCTCACGGGAGAACCCGACCTCTTCGACAAAGGCCGCGACGAGCCTACATCGAGCCTCTGCTCGACGGGGAAGGCCGCCACCGGTATTAGATCGCCGTGCACCCCTACACCGCCTGGCGCGGCGGCCCATGCTCCGGCCCCCGGTGGAACGCTCGCGAAGGACCGAGGGCGCGAGTTCGCACAGTATACCCCGTGCGCGTCGCCGCTCCCAGTCACAACCCGATGCCGGAGGCAGGCAGCGCGAGCGGGGATCGCTCGACGGCGTTCTGGCATCGCCGATGCCAGGCGGGACCAACCCCGCCCCTTGATCCGAGGGTTGAGCCCGCCCTATGCCCCATAGGCGAGCCTCCTCCCCTGGTTCTACCCGGGAAGTCGATGCGCGCGGTTGGCCGTGCGCACCTCAACAGAGCTCCTCCCCGCCGCGGCATACCCCGGCGTGGCTGGGGGAGCGGGCGGGGGTCAGGTCGCCCGTGGGCGAGCGCTCACCCCTCATGCGTGCCCGCGCCCAGGCGATAACCAGAGAGGAGGTGCCCTCGTTCACCAGACAGAGACCTTCGCCCGGTAGTGAGGTGCGATGGCCCAGCAGGCTGATACTCCGCGCAGATCGCCGTCCGGACCCGCTTCCTCGCCCAAGTCGTCCCGATCCTCCCGCCGAGACGGCGCGCCGCCCACCGAACCGGTCCTCCCGATGTTCCCCGGCGGGGCGCTGCCTCCCCCCGAAAGCACGGCGCGTAAGGCGTTCATCCGTGCGGTGGCGCTGCTGGCGCTGACCGCCAGCGCGCTCTACCTCACCTGGCGGGCGGTTGCCTCGGTTAATCTCGCCCACTGGTGGGTGGCCGTGCCGCTGTATCTCCTGGAGGTACATTCCACGCTAGGGTTGGCGCTATTCACCTTCTCGCTCTGGGAGGTAGACACCATTCCCCCACCACCACCCGTGGATGAGACCACGGCCAGACTGGCCGTCCTCATCCCCACATACAACGAGGGCATGGAGATCTTGCTTCCCACCATCGCCGCCGCCGTGGCCGTGCGCCTGCCGCACGAGACGTGGGTGCTGGACGACGGCCGCCGGCCCTGGGTGGAGGAGCTGGCCACCGCGCTCGGCGCTCGGTATCTCTCCCGCCCGCGGAACACCCACGCCAAGGCCGGCAACCTCAACCACACCCTGCAGGTGATCGACGCCGACTTCATCGCCGTCCTGGACGCGGACCACGTGCCCCTGCCGAACCTGTTCCGCAACACGCTCGGTTACTTTGACGACCCGCGCGTGGCGCTGGTACAGACGCCGCAAGACTTCTTCAACCTCGATTCCTTCGAGCACGAGGACGCGGATGTGACCGCCACCCTGGACGGCGCCCTGGACGACGAGGAACGGACTCGCTTCAGCGAGCAGACGCTGTTCTACCGCGTGATCGCACCGGGGAAGAACCGCTGGAACGCCGCCTTCTGGTGCGGCACCGGCGCGGTGTTGCGCGTGGCCGCCCTGCGCGACGTGGGCGGGGTGGCCACCGAGACCATCACGGAGGATATCCACACCACCGTGCGCCTGCACCGCCGCGGCTGGCGCACGGTGTACCACAACGAGGTGCTGGCGCGCGGGGTGGCCGCGGCCACGGCCGAGCAGTACCAGCTCCAGCGCTTCCGCTGGGGCACGGGCGCCATGCAACTCATCCGCGTCGAGAACCCGCTCGTGGTACGTGGCCTCACCCTGAGCCAGCGCATCGCCTACCTGGCCACGCTGGCAGCCTGGTTCGACGGCTGGCGCACCATGTTCTACCTGCTGCTGCCGCCGGCGGTGCTGCTCACGGGCGCGGTGCCCATCCGCGGCAACCCGCTCATCTTCGCCGGCGGCTTCCTCACCACGTTCGCCTTGCTGGCCGCGAGCATGTACCTGCTTGCCCGCGGCCACGCGCCGCCGCGCCTTGCCCTCGTGTTCGACATCATCCGGATGACGCCGAGCCTGCTGGCCACGCTCTCCCTGGTACGCCGTCGGCCGGTGAGGTTCCGGGTCACGCCCAAGGGCCGGGTCAGCGACAGCCGCGTGCGCGTGCAGGCGCCCACCCTGCTGTACGCGCTCCTCGGGCTGAGCGGCGTCGCGGCGGTGTGGTTCATCGCCACCGTCGCCGGGTGGACGCCCCTGCACTACGCGGAGCCGTGGGCCGCCTACACGTCGGCCGTATGGCTGGGGCTGAACTCTGCCCTGCTCGTGGCCGCCATGCGCCGCATCCGCTCGCCACGCTTCGCCGCCGAGCGGCGCGCCTCCGTGCGCTTCAAGACCCGCCTGACCGGCACGGTGGACGGCATGCCGTGCGCCGTTGACGACCTCTCCGTGACCGGCGCGCGTGTGGTGCTCGCCGGTCATCCGCTGACGCACGCGGTCTGCCGCCTAAGTCTCGTTGTAGACAACCTTACGCTCACGCTCGATGCGGCGGTGC
Source organism: Dehalococcoidia bacterium (assembly GCA_042408665.1). Lineage (GTDB taxonomy): Bacteria > Chloroflexota > Dehalococcoidia > CAUJGQ01 > CAUJGQ01 > CAUJGQ01. Next base: position 44,410 of record JBHOQW010000051.1, on the reverse strand, counting down.
GTTCCACCCGCACGCTGCCCACGGGGGAGACGGTGCACGGGCTGGAGTTCCTGCCCGACCAGTATCGCGAGCGGGCCGCCCTGGCGCTGGCCCTGCTCAACCGTGACCTGACCGCCGCCGCGCAGTGGAGCACCCCCGACGGCGGTGACCCGGTATCCGGTTCACGGGCAGCGTGAGCGCCGGTCCGCCCCGCGTTGCCGGCCGCCGGGCCACGGCTACGTCCTGACCGGGCCGACGGCCGCCGTCCCCAGCACCCGTGCGAGGAAGCCATCCACCACCGCGTTGAACTCGGCGGCACGCTCGTAGTAGGCGTTGTGGGGCGCGCCCTCGATCACGTGGTACATCGCGTGCGGCACCAGCTCGCGCAGGCGCTCGGCGTTGGGGCGCAGCCGGTCGCGGCCGCCCACCACGATCAGCATGGGCGAGCGGATGGCGCCCACCCGCTCGGCCAGGGCGGCGCGGTCGGCCAAGGTACGGCCACGGGGGCGCGGATGGCGCATGACCTCGATGCGGGTGGCGGTGGAGCGGATGCGCAGGTAGCGCTCGTACAGGCGGGGCTCCCGGTGTGGGAACTCCTCGGTGAACGAGTCACCAGTTGGGAGGAACAGCGTCTCCGGGTCCAGCGGGGCCACCTCCCGCACCGCGCCCTCGGCGAGGATGCCCATACCGGCCACCACGAGCGCGGCGGCGCGGTCCGGATGGCGCACGGCCCAGCGCAAGATGGTGTCGCCGCCCATCGAGTTGCCGATCAGTACTGGCCGCTCCAGGCCGAGCGCCTCGAGGAAACCCTGCAGCTCGTCGGCGCGGTCGGGCTCCTCCTGGTCGCGGGGCGAGTTAGCGGAGTGGCCGTGGTTGACGCTGTCGTAGGCGAGCACGCGGTAGCGGTCGCGAAAGAAAGCGAACTGCTGGAACCAGGCCTCGGCACAGGAGCTCATGCCGTGCAAGAACACCAGCGGCTGGCCCCGCCCCTCCTCGACGTAGTAGATATCGATGCCGTTGACGTCCACCCAGGGCATCGGTGACCTCCTCCTGCCGGCGCGACCCGGCGCGGGGGCATTGTGCCGCGCCGGGCGGTCAGCGGCAAGCGCACAAGCGCACCTTACCAGTCGCCCGCTAGGTCGCGCTTGCCTTGGGTGCTGGCAAGCGCCGCGTGGTTGAGGATGTTGCGCGCCATCGAGGACGTCTGCTGGGCGGCGCGGGCGGCGTAGATCTCCCGCCGCAGGGCATGGGCTTCGGCGGAGCCGGGTTCGGCCAGCACGGCGAACTCCACCAGGTGGCAGGCCAGGCGCAGGCTGCCCTCCCGCGCCAGTTGGGCGGCGCGGGCCAGCACCCGATCTAGACCGCCCGCCAGCGCCACCCACTCGCGCGCCTGCTCAGCGCGTGGGGCTGGAAGCAGGTTGTCCGGCTCGCCGTCGTACCAGCCGCCATACAGCCGCCAGATGTTGCGCACGATGAACTGCGGGTCGTCGTACACCGGGCGCAGGTAGGGCTTCTCCAGCAGGTGGCGCGGCGCCTCCACCTCGTGCAGGACGCGATCCAGCGAGGCGCCGGTGTTCATCAGGGTCAGCACCTGCTGCTCCAGCGACTCCAGCAACTCGGCGGTGTCTAAGCAAACCTGGCGGATGCGCTGGGCGCCGAAGATGGGCAGGCCATGGCCGGGAACCATCAGCTCGGCGCCCAGCGCCGCCATGGCGCGCAGCGCTGCCGCCCACTCGCCGGGATAACGTTGCACCTTCTGCGGGTTGCCAGCGTTGGGTGTAGCCCAGATGACGAGGTCACCGGGGGCGAGGATGCGCCGCTCGGGGATCCAGGTCCAGGTGGCGTCGTCGGTCTCGCCGCGGGCATGGTGCAGCGCGAAGGTCAGGCCGCCGACGGTAAAGCGCAGGTGGTCGCGGTAGGTGACGTCGGGGTAGCGGTACTGCTCCGGCCATCGAAACCGCTCCGGCGGGAGCGCGAACTGGCGGATGTTGATAGCGGTGTTCCAGCCCGATGTGCGGCGGTAGCGGTCAAACGCCGCCGGCACCAGCTCGTGCGCGTACACCACCGGCGCGGGCCAGCCATGCGCGCCGGCCTCCTCCTCGAACGGGCCGACCCCGAACACGTGGTCCACGTGGTGGTGGGAGAACACGGCGGCGGCCAGCCGCGCTCGCGGCCGCCAGCGGCGCACGGCCGCGTAGAGGTGGCGGGTATCGTTGACGGCGCCGGTGTCGAGCAGCACCAGCCCGTCGCCGGTGTCGATGGCGGTGGCGGCGGCGATGCCCTTGTAGAACAGCACGCCGTCCGCGATCTCCTCTCCCTCCGGCACGCGCACGGTGAGCGGGTGCACGGCCGTGGTATCCACCTCGCCGCGCCAGAGCTGGTCGGCCAGGTCGCGCACGCCGGGCATAACGGTCTCCTCTCGCCATCAGGCTGATACCGGTTGCGGCACCAGGATGCGCCATGCACACGACTCGGGAAAGGGCGGCCCATCCTGGACGCTGCGGCCGCCCCACCCGGCACGGCCGAGCGGGGCAACCTTCACCAGGGGTGCTTGCTTGACTGCACCCCTGGTGAACCGCTCGTCAGCGAGCGGGCCGCCTCACCCGCGGCCTGGGCCGCCGGCCGACGGCCGGTGACCCGCCGTACGCGGCGGGGCGCCGCCAGCCACACGCACGCCGCGCTCACCGCCACTCCCGTCGCCGCGATGACGAAGGCCAGATGGTAGCTGCCGGTGTGATCGAAGATCAGGCCGGCCAGCCAGGCACCCACGCCGGAGCCGCTGTTGGATGCCAGGGCGATGCCGCCAAAGATAGCGGCGTACGCGGGCCCACGAAACAGGTCGGCGGCCACGATCGGCGGTAGGGTGGCGCTGGAGGCGTAGCCGGCGCCGATCAGCACCGCGTACAGGTGGGGCAGCCAGCCCGGACCCAGCACCGGCACCAGCCACAGCACCGCCACCGCGGCCGCCACCAGGGAGGCGCCGATCGTGTACGTCGGCTCCCGACCGATGCGGTCGGAGGCGACACCCCAGGTGATCTTGGCCGGGATGCTGGCGATGCCCACCACCCCCACGATGCCGGCCGCCGTGAGCGCGGCCACCCCCGCGCTGCGCAAGTAGGCGACGTGATGGGCCAGCAGTTGCTGGCTTGAGAACGAGGCGAGGAAGAACCCCACCAGCAACAGCCAGTACCGGCTGGTGCACAACGCCAGATGCAGTGACCAGGGCCGCGCGGCCCAGTCCCGGTCGACGAGATAGGGGTCATCCTCAAAGGGGGTCATCCCCGCCGCGGGCGTGCGCGCCAGCGGTCCCTCACGCAGGAGCAGCGCGGCCGTGAGCGTCACCGCCAGCGCACCGGCGGCCATGGCCAGGTAGGCGGTGCGCCAGCCCGCCGCCAGGATAAGGGCCTGGATGGCCGGCACGAGGGTCATAATCCCCACGCCCACGCCGGCCGAGGCGATGCCGGTGGCCGCGCCCAGCCGCCGGCGAAACCAGGTCTGGAGCACGGTGACCACGGGGATCCAGCCGGACAGGGAAAAGCCGACGCCGGTGAGCAGTCCGAAACACAAGTAGAACTGCCACAGGGTCGAGACACGGCTGGTGGCCGCCAACCCGGCAGCCAGCACCATGCCGCCGGCCAGCACTACCCGCCCGGCGCCGAAGCGGCGGATCAGCATCCCCGCGTTGGGACCGGTCAGGCCGCTGCAGATCACGAAGATGGAGAAGCCCAGCGCCGCCTCGGCGCGCGACCAGGGAAACGCCTCAGTAAGGGCGACGAGGAAGACGGAGAAGGAGTGCCAGACAACCGAGACGGCGCCGATGAGCAGCGTGCAGGCGGCCAGCGCCGCCCAGCGGTATGCTCCCGCCTCCGGCGCAGCCTCCCAGGCGGCCGATGGTCGCATCGCGCCGGCTTTTCCCCTCTCCTACACGGTTGCGCCCAGCATACCGCAGCGACCGCCAACGCGCCGCCCCACGCATTCACCCGTAGCCACGAGACTCGCGAGCTTCGAGTCGACGCACGGTGGCCGCGGCGAAGCGGTCGGCCGCCTGCGGGGCGAGGTTCAGGGCTAGGGCTGGCTCGTTGAGTTCCAGCTCCATGAGCAGGAATTGCCCCTGCCGCACCACGCCGTCCACCCGCGCGTAGAGCGGTACGTCGGACAGGCAATCAAGCACTGTGTGCGCCTGCCGCACCACCGTCGCCGGCGGATGGGCCGGCATCAGCCGGCCGCCGTACTGGGAGTTGACACGGAACTCATCGCGCGGCGGCACGCGCACGAATGCGTGCGAGAACACCCCGTCAAAGAACACGCAGGACAGCTCGCCGGCCTGCACCTCGGGGATGAACTCCTGCAGGAGGTAGACGACACCGGGGGATGGGTGCAGGTCGGCCAACGCTGTGGCCTCTGCTCCACGCTCGACCAGCCGCACGTTGTGGCCGCTGGCACCGACCACCGGCTTGAGCACGGCGCACTCCCATCCCGCCTCACGCAACGCCTGAGCGATCGCCGATGCATCAGGGGGCACGACCCGCGTGGCCGGCACCGCCACGCCGGCGGCCGCCAGCGCCAGCAGGTAGCGCTTGTCCAGGTTCCAGCGCACGAGCTGCGCCGGGTTGAACAGGCGCATGCCGCTCTGCTCCAGCCAGGTCAGCCAGCCGGTAAACGCGGCTAGCTCATGGTGATAGTCCCAGTTCGAGCGCAGCACTACCGCCGTGATGCCGGTAAAGGGCTCCCGTGCGCCGTTCCAATGGGCGGCCTGCACGGTGACGCCGTAACGGCGGAGTGCGTCCGCGTAGAGCCCGTCACTCGCGCTCAGGTCGGGCCAGCGCCGGCAGGTCGCTAGCGTGATGGAGACGGTCATGAGGCCCCTCGGAGGCGGCGAGCGGTGCGGGGATCGAGCAGGTCGCGCAGAGCGTCGCCGGCCAGGTTGATGCAGAGGACGGTCAGGCAGATGCACAGCCCAGGCGCCACCATCTGCCACGGGTGACGTTGGAAAAAGGGGCGTGCGTCGTTGATCATCATCCCCCATTCCGGCGTCGGCGGCTGGGTGCCGAGCCCGAGAAACGAGAGCGCGGCCAGGTGGAGCATCACACTGCCTAGGTTGGCCGTGGCCAGCACGATCGCCGGCCCGATGATGTTGGGCAGGACATGTCGGATGAGCACCCGCCCCTGCCCTGCGCCGACCGCCACAGCCCCTTCCACGTACAGCGCCGCCCGCTCCTTGAGGATGAGTGAGCGGTAGCTGCGCGCGTACCAGGGCCAGTTGGTGGCGATGAGGGCGACAAGCAGGTTCCGAAACGAGGGGCCGAGCACGGCCGTGAACGCCAGCGCCGTCACAAGACCCGGCAGCGCCATCAACGCTTCGATCAATCGACCGAGCAAGGCATCGGTACGGCGGCTGCCGGTGGCCGCCAGTGCCCCTACCACGAAGCCGATGAGGCTCACTCCACCGCACACGGCCACGGCACCGCCCAGCGTCCAGCGACCGCCGACGAGCAGCCGAGCCAGGATGTCACGGCCGAACTGGTCCGTGCCCAGGGGGTGGGCCGCCGAAGGGCCCTGCAGTCGGGTCTCGATCCGCTGGCGCAGCGGATCGCGCCCCCACAGGCGCGGGCCCACGAGCACGGCGGTGACGATGGCCGGCAGCAGCACGATGGCCACCCAGCCCGTGCCGCCGATCCGGCTCTTCGGCACGCGGCGCGAGCGGGACAGCGCGGCGCCAGCCCGCGACTCCGTGACTACCGCCATCAGATCCTCCGCGCCCGCGGGTCCACCGCCGCCACCGTCACATCAACCACCAGGTTGACAAGCACGAACACCAGCCCGGCCGCCACGGCAAAGCCAGTCACCACAGGCACGTCGCGCAACAGGGCGGCGTCCACCACCATCTTGCCGATGCCGGGCCAGGCGAAGACGTACTCCACCACCACGGCACCGGTCATGAGACCGGCCACCTCCAGCCCCAATACTGTCAGAACCGGCACGAGCACGTTTGGGAGCACATGGCGCCGGGCCACGGCCCATTCGTGCAACCCCTTGGCTCGCGCCACGGTGACGAACTCAAGCGAGAGCACATCCAGCATTGCCGCGCGAGTAAGGCGGGTGAGCACGGCGGTATTCTGCACCGCTAGTACTGCGGCCGGCAGGATGATGCCCTTGGGCGTCAGTGACCCGAAGGCAGGCAACAGGCGGAGCTTGACCGCAAACAGGAACATCAACAGCAACGCCAGCCAGAAGCCTGGCAGGGCAGCTCCGGCCACGGCCACCAGCTGCGCCACGGCGTCCGGAACGCGCCCGCGATGGTAGGCGGCCAACGTGCCCAGCGGCAGCGCGATCGTGGCGGTGAGCGCGACGGCCGTGGCGGCCAGGGCTGCGGTGGCCGGCAGCCGCTCACGATACAGCGCCGCGACCGGCCGATACGAGCGGAACGAGCGGCCGAAATCGCCGCGCAGGGCGTGCGTCAGCCACAGGAGATAGCGTTCCGGCACGGGGCGGTCGAGCCCAAGTTCGGCCCGCTTGGCGGCCACCGCCTCCGGTGGGGCAGGATTGAGCCCGCTCGCCTCCACCAGGATACGCGCCGGATCGCCGGGCGCCAGCGCCTGCAACGCGAACGCCAGCAGAGAGACGACCAGCATCGCCGGCACGGCGCTGAGCAGGCGCGTGGTGAGGTAGCGAGGCATCGCGCGCACCTCTCGGCGGTCACCCAAGATAGGGAGGAGCGCTCAGGCAGGACGTCTACCCAGCAGGGCGTAGCGCACCCCGAACGCGTGGGCCTGCTCTGGGAACAGCGCCCGCTCCAGGGCGGTGATGCGCTCCAGCCACACCACGCGTACTTCCGCGAACCCCGCAGCGCGCGCCAGCTCGACTACAGGGTCCACAACGGTGAGCCCGCGCAAGGGCAGCGCCGCTTCCATTTCCGCCGTGTAGCCGGGGTGCGGGCGCTCCGCCGGCCGCTGCTCCTGGCTCCACAGGCTGTCGATCGCCAGCAGGTATCCGCCGGGGCGCAGCACGCGGTACCACGCGCTGAAGGCCCGCGCCGGGTCGATCAGCGTCCAGAGCAGATGACGGTTCACCACCACGTCAAACGAGGCCGGCGGGAAGGGTGGCGCGATGGCATCGCCCACACGAAAGATCGGGCGCGGGTTCAGCCCATCTGCCCTACGCTCAGCGGTAGCCAGCATCCCCTCCGAGAGGTCGATGCCGGTGACGTAGTAGCCAAGCTCGGCCAGCAGCAGGGCCAGGAAGCCGGTGCCGCAGCCCACGTCCAGCACGTCGCGGGGCGGTGGCGGCAACAGCTCCTGGAGCGTCTCCAGCCAAAGCACCCGCTCCTGCGGATGCAGGATGCCATGGCGGGGCTGGTTGTCGTACACCTCGCCGCGCATGTCCCAGTACGCCGTGATCTGACACTGAACGCGCTCCAGATCTGAAGTCATAGCTTTTGGCCTCGCTCAGTCAACCGAGATCGATGAGTCGATGAAGTACAGATCGTTCGGGTTCGGTGCAAATCCTTTGACTTTTCCTTTCTTGTAGGCAAAGGCAATCGGCGCCGCCACGAGGTAGACGTTCGGCACATCAGCCTTGATGATCTCTTGTGCCTGCTTGGCCAGTTGCGCCCGCTTGCCGGGATCGAGCTCGAAGCGGAGCTGTTCTACGATGGTCTCCATCTGTGGGCTGTTGTAACCACCATAATTGGTGCCGCCACCCTTCGCGAGGCTGTAGCCGAGCAGGTAGAGCGGGTCGCCGGTTGGCAGCGTGTTCAGGGAGTACATGGAGGCGTCGAAGTCGCCGCCCTGGAGCTGCTTGGTGATGTCTTGCACCTGCTGAACCTGAATGTCATAGCCAAGTGCCTTGAGCTGGCTCTGAATGACCACCGCCATAGGCGTGAGCTCGGCGCGGCCGGGGTAGCTATACAGGGTGAAGGCCAAGCGCCTGCCGTCCTTCACCCGCACCCCATCTGGCCCGGGGCGCCAGCCTGCCTCGTCCAGCAGCTGACGGGCGCGGGCCACATCGGTGCCCTGCGCCGGCACGATCTCGAAGGGAGCGCTGGGCGGGAAGGCGTTGCTCACCACCGCGCCGAGGCCGTCCAGCGCCGCCTTGTTCAGCGCGTCCCGGTCGATGGCGAGCGCGGTAGCCTCGCGCACGCGCGGGTCGTTGAACGGCGGACGGGTGTGGTTGAGCAGCACCAGGTGCACCCGAGTGGATGGGATCACGGCCCGCTCGACGTCTGGCGGCAGGCCTTTGACGACCTCTGGAGGCAGGCCAAAGACCATGTCCACATCACCGGATTGCAGCGCCAGAGCGCGGGCGTTGGCGTCCGGCACGAGTCTGATGCTGATGCGGGCGATGGGCGGCGGACCGCCCCAGTGCTCACGGAAGGCCTCTAGCTCGAGCAGGTTATCGGTCTCAAACCGCACCGGCCGGTACGGCCCGGTCATGACTGAGGCACCGCCGCTGCCGGGCTTGTGCACCACGAACTGGAAGGCGGCGAGGCTGTTCAAGAAGCCGCCCACCGGGCGGGTGGTGCGAAACTCCAGCGTGAGCGGGTCGACGACCTGAACCTGGGTGTCCTTGGGGATAAACGTGTTGGCCGTGGGCTGCGTCTCCCAGCTACGGCGGAAGGAGGCGGCCACATCCTCCGCCGTGACGGGCGTGCCATCATGGAACCTGGCCTGGGTGCGCAGCTTCACCCGCCAGACGGTGGGCTCCACCTGGGTGATCGATTCGGCCAGCCAGGGCTCCGGTTTGAGCTGCCGGTTGATGCGCACCAACGTCTCACCCACGCCGACGAAGACCAGGGCAAAGCCGTCTTTGGTGGCGTCCAGGGTGCCGGGCATGTGAATGCCAAAGGCCAACCGCAGCTCGCCGCGCGGCTGGCGCGCCGCACCGGTCCCCGCGACGGTGGTGGTCCCGGCGCCGGTCGCGGTGGTGCCCGTCCGTACGGTCTCGGTGCGCGATGCGCCGCCGCAGGCCACGAGCAGGGCAGCCACGATCAGCAGGGCGAAACGACGTGGCATCAGGCATCCTCCTGGGCATCCACCGGTGGGGCCGCTTGCCCACCGGGGTTTGCGCAATTGAACGTAAATGCAATATCTTGCATCTGTCAAGGATGGCAGGAGGTGACCTATGGCGCAACCGGACGCCAAAGAGGTGATCCGCAAGTACTGGGACGACCAGGCTGGCTCGTTCGACGACCAGTTCCTCCACTCCATCGCCACCGAGGGTGAGCGCCGCGCTTGGGAGCGCATCCTTGACCTGCTCGCGCCGCCCGGCCGGGTGCTCGACGTGTTGGACGTCGGCTGTGGCACCGGCTTCCTTACCCTGCTCTTCGCCGCGCGCGGACATCGCGTTACCGGGATCGACGTGGCGCCGCATATGATCGAGCGTGCACGGGCCAAAGCCACCGCCCAGGGCCTGCCCGTGACCTTCCGCATTGAGGACGCCGAGGCGCTCCAGGAGCCGGACGCTAGCTACGACCTGGTTGTCTGCCGTCACCTGCTCTGGACGTTGCCCCACCCACGGCAGGCGCTGGCGGAGTGGGTCCGTGTGGCGCGCCCTGGCGGCCGTGTGGCGGTGATCGACGGTGAGTGGCGCACTGCTACCCCGGTCCGCACGACGGAGACCAGCGCCATGCACACCGCCTATGGCGAAGCGGTCGCAGCAGCCCTGCCCTTCTACGGCGGCGCCCCCGCCGCCCGGGTAATGGAGCTGATGCGCGCTGTGGGCCTGCAGGACATCCGCACCGACCCGCTCCAGGACCTGATCGCCGCACAGATCGCCCGCATGACCCCAGAGGAGCGAGAGCGGCACGCCTACGTGCGCCACCTGACCTACGGCGACCGGCCACCGGCGTAGCCGGCCTTACAATAAGAAGAGGCGACCACGGGCGCCCAAGACGCGGGCCTGCCGGCACCATCGCCACCGTTCCTCCAAGCGCGCTTGACCGGGCGGCGGCGGTGGCGCATGCTCCGCACACAGACGACAGCCTTCAGGGGGCGCGATGCGGCTGGCACCGGCGAGGGTCTGGCGCGGGCGCACGGAGCTGACGGCCTCCTTCGCCGACGGCCGCTTCCGGGCGCTGTGGACGGCCGGCGCCCTGTCCAGCGTGGCCCAGTGGACGCTCCTCACCGGCCGCTCCTGGCTGGCGCACGAGCTCACCGGCGGTTCCGGCGCCGTCGGCCTCGTGGTCTTTGCCCAGATGCTGCCGTACGTGTTCGTGCCACCCGTCGGCGGCCTGCTCGCCGACCGGTTCAACCGCCGCACCGTGGTCACCGGCACGCTGACGGTATCGTTTCTGTCGGCGCTGGTGATGGCCCTGCTCACCCTGGCGGACGCCGTGACGGTGTGGCAGCTCTTCCTGCTCTCGCTGATCAACGGCATAGCCCGCTCGGTGGAGATGCCGGCCAGCCAGGCGATGGTGCCGGCGCTGGTGCCGCAGGAGCGGCTGCTCAACGCCGTGGCCCTCACTGGCGTGGTCACCCACGGCTCGCGGCTGCTCGGCCCCCTGATCACGCTGCTGGTGCTGGGCCCGTTCGGCGCGGGCGGGGCGTTCCTGGCCGCCGCCCTGCTCTACCTGGGCGGGTTGGTGCAGCTGCGTCAGGTACCGCGCCCGGTCCAGGCAGCGATGCCGCCCGGCGAGGGACCGCTGCGGCAACTGGCCGGTGGCGTTGGCGCCGCCGCCCGGGAGCCGGTGATCGGCATGATCCTGGTGCTCGTCCTGTTCCACTGCGGGCTGACGATGTCCTATGACGCCCTCATGCCGGCTTACGCCAACGACCACATGGGCCACGGCGACGACGCCTTCAGCCTGTTGATGATGGCCGTGGGCGGCGGCTCCATGCTCGGCACGGTGGCCCTGGCGGGGATGTCGTTGCGCTGGCACCGGGGCCGACTGTTGCTGCTCAGTGGCCTGGGCAGCGGGCTAGCGCCGGCGCTGCTGGCCCTGGCCCCGGGGCGATCAGCCGCCGTGGGCGCGGCCCTCACGATGGGCGCGGCCCAGGCCATGTTCATGGCCCTGACCAACGCCACGCTGCAGACCATCACCCCGGACCGCTACCGCGGGCGGGTGCTGAGCCTCTTTCTCATGATCGGCGGCGGGGTGATGGCCTTCGGCAATCTGGCGGCCGGCTACCTCGCCGACCGTTGGGGCACGCTGCCGGTGCTGCTCATCCCCGCCCTGGCCTTTGTGGCGGTGATGCTGGCCAGCACGGTTGGCAGCACCCTGCGCGGCGTCTACCGACTGCGCGCCCTGCCGGCGGCGCCCTGACGTCGTTTGACGCGACGCAACCTCCCGTGGTACTGTTATGACCACACAATTGAATAGCGCGCCTCTTATCAAGAGGGGTGGAGGGAGACGGCCCTGTGAAGCCCGGCAACCGGCCCCGCAAGGGGTGCGGTGCCAACGCCGCCCCGGCCCGTCAGCCGGGGACGATGAGAGGTCGCGTGCGCGGGTGCGTATGCCGGCCTCTTCTTCGTAGAAGAGGTCTTTTTGTGCCCCGGCCGGCCGTGCTGCCCGCCGCGCGCTACTGGGAGGAGCAACGGTGTCATACGCAACCGCGCTGCGCTGCCGCGAGTGCTCGCGCGAGTACCCGCTCGCGCCTCGCCACGTCTGTGAGTTCTGCTTCGGCCCGCTGGAGGTCACCTACGACTACGACGCCATCCGCAAGGTGATCAGCCGCGAGCGCGTCGCCCGTGGCCCGGCCAGCCTCTGGCGCTACGCCGACCTGTTGCCCGTCGATGAGGAGTACCGGGTAGACCTGGGCGCCGGCTTCACGCCGCTGCTGCGCGCCGAAAACCTGGGTCGTCGCCTGGGGCTCAACCGGCTGTACCTCAAGAACGACACGGTCAACCCTACCTGGTCCTTCAAGGACCGGGTGGTGGCGGTGGCCGCCACCAAGGCGCGTGAGTTTGGCTTCTCCACCCTGGCCTGCGCCTCCACGGGCAACCTGGCCAACTCCGTCGCCGCTCACGCCGCCCGCGCCGGCATGGCGGCCTACGTGTTCATCCCGGCAGACCTGGAGGTCGGCAAGGTACTGGGCTCCGCCGTCTACGCGCCCACCCTAGTGGCCGTGAACGGTAACTACGATCAGGTCAACCGCCTCTGCGCCGAGCTGGGCGAGCGCAACGGCTGGGCGTTCGTGAACATCAACGTGCGCCCGTACTACTCGGAGGGCAGCCGCACGCTGGCCTTCGAGGTGGCGGAGCAGCTCGGCTGGCGGGCGCCGGACCACTGCGTGGTGCCCATCGCCTCCGGCTCGCTGTTCACCAAGATCTACAAGGGCTTCATCGAGCTGGCCAAGGTGGGCCTTATCGAGGAACCGCGGGTGCGCATGTCCGGCGCCCAGGCCGCCGGCTGCGCACCGGTGGCCACCGCCTGGGCCCAGGGCAGCATGAACTTCCGCCCCGTCAAGCCGCACACTATCGCCAAATCGCTGGCCATCGGTAACCCGGCCGACGGCTACTACGCCCTCGTCCAGCTCAAGCAGACGGGCGGCGCCTGCCCGGCCGTGACCGACGACGAGGTCATCGAGGGCATGAAGCTCCTGGCGGAGACGGAGGGCATCTTCGCCGAGACGGCCGGCGGCGTCACCATCGCCGCCCTCAAACGGCTGGCGGAGGCGGGCCAGATCCACCCGGACGAGTTGACGGTGGCCTTCATCACCGGCGCCGGGCTCAAGACCCAGGAGGCCGTGCAGGGCCACCTCGTGGAGCCGCTCCACATCGAGCCGACGGTGGAATCGTTCGAGGAGCGGCTGCTCGCCCGCCGTACGGCAGCGGTCTGAGCCGGATCCCATGCCGACCGCCTCCCCTGTGAAGGGGCGCCGTGTCGGTGCCGGCGGCGTCCGCGGCCCGCGCCCCGGGGGCCGGCGTGCCCACGATGACAGACACGGAGTGTGTGCCATGGCCCTGCGCCGCGTGCGCTTCACCTTCCCGGAGCACCTCATTCGGGAGCCGATCATCTGGCAGCTCGGCCACACCTTCAACGTGGTCACCAACATCCGCATGGCCGATATCGACGAGCACGTCGGCTGGGTCATCCTCGAACTGGAAGGGGATGACGACGAGATCGCGCGCAGCCTGGCCTGGGCCGAGGCCAAGGGCCTGCGCGTCGACCCGGTGACGGGCGACGTGGTGGAGTAACCATCGGAGCGGACGGAGCGATGCACGAAACCGCCACCACGTTCGTCAAGATCGCCGACCTGCCCGTGCGCGGGCGCTACCTGGAGGCGCTGGCCGAGCGCGTGCTCGTGTTCGACGGTGCCATGGGGGCCACCATCGAGAGTATGAACCTGCCCCCAGAGGCCTACGGCGGGCCTCAGTGGGCCGGCTGCAAGGACGTGCTCACCCTCACCGCACCGGCGGTGATCGAAGGCATCCACGTCGGCTTCATGGAGGTCGGCTGCGACGTGCTGGAGACCAACACCTTCCAGGCGTCGCCCCTGCGCCTGGCCGAGTGGGGCCTAGCCGGGCGCGCCTACGAGCTGAACCGCGCCGCCGCCGCGCTGGCCCGGCGGGTGGCCGATCGTTTCAGCATGCCGGAGCGGCCGCGGTTTGTGGCCGGGGCCATCGGTCCCACCGGCAAGCTGCCCTCCGGCACCGACCCGGCCCTGTCCGATACCCCCTACCGCGCCCTCATCGAGGTCTTCAAGGAGCAGGCGCGCGGCCTGATAGACGGCGGCGTGGACCTGATCGTGATCGAGACCCAGTTCGACCTGCTGGAGCTGAAGGCGGCCGTGGCCGGCTGCACGCGCCTGTTCCGCGAGCTGGGCTTCCGCGTGCCGATCCAGGCCCAGGTCACGCTGGACACCACCGGCCGCATGCTCTTCGGCGCGGATATCGCCGCGGCGCTCACCGTGCTGGAGTCCCTGCCGGGCGTGGACGTGGTGGGCATCAATTGCTCCACCGGCCCCGAGCACATGCGCGAGCCGGTGCGCTACCTGGCGGAGCACGCGCGCAAGCCGGTGGCGGTGATCCCCAACGCCGGCATCCCCCGCAACGAGGGCGGCTGCGCCGTCTTCCCGCTCACCCCGGAGGAGTTGGGCGAGGCGCACCGGGCGTTCGTGGAGGAGCTGGGCGTGGAGGTGGTGGGCGGCTGCTGCGGCACCACCCCAGAGCACCTGCGCCGCGTGGTGGAGGCCGTGGGCGGACGCCAACACAAAGGGCGGACGCCGCGCCATGAGCCCAGCATCGCCTCCGGCGTGCGCGCCGTCGCGCTGCGCCAGGAGCCGCCGCCGCTCCTCGTGGCGGAGCGGGTGAACGCCACCGGCTCCCGCCGCGTCAAGCGTCTGCTCCTGGCCGAGGACTACGACGGTATCCTCCAGGTGGCGCGGGAGCAGCTGGAGGGCAACGCCCACGCCCTGGACGTATGCGTGGCGCTCACCGAGCGTGCCGACGAGCGGGCACAGATGGAGCAGGTGGTGAAGAAGCTGGCCCTGGGCGTGGAGGCGCCGCTTCTGATCGACTCCACCGAGCCGGAGGTGCACATCGCCGCCCTGGAGCTGTACCCCGGCCGGGCGGTGGTTAACTCCATCAACCTGGAGAACGGCACGCACAAGCTCGCGGCCCTGCTGCCGGCCGTGGTGGAGCACGGCGCGGCGGTGGTGGCGCTTACGATCGACGAGCAGGGCATGGCCCTCACCGCCGAGCGCAAACTGGCCGTCGCCCGCCGCATCTACGACATCTGCACGCGCGAGTACGGCCTGGCGCCGGAGGACCTGATCTTCGACGTGCTCACCCTCCCGCTTACCACCGGCCAGGAGGAGTACCGCACCTCCGCCCTGGAGACGCTGGATGCCATCCGGCGGGTGAAGGCGGAGCTCCCAGGGGTGTTCACCATCCTGGGCGTCAGCAACGTCTCCTTCGGCGTGGCGCCGCACGCGCGGCGGGTGCTCAACTCGGTGTTCCTGCACCACGCCGTGGCCGCCGGCCTGGACCTCGCCATCCTGCACGCCGCCCAGGTGATGCCCTATCACGAGATCGATCCCGAGCAGCGGGCGCTGTGCGAGGACCTGATCTTCAACCGGCGCGCGGACGCCCTCGCCCGCTTCATCGCCTACTTCGAGCGGCACACGCCCGCCCCCGCGGCGGAGGCAGCCGACCCCTTCGCCGGCATGACGGCCGCCGAGCGCATCTATCACCAGATCCTGCAGCGCCGGCGCGAGGGCATCGAGGCCGCCATCGACGAGGCGCTCCAGACGCGCACGCCGGTGGCCCTCCTGAACGAGGTGCTGCTTCCCGCCATGAAGGAGGTGGGCGACCGCTTTGGCGCCGGGGAGCTGATCCTGCCGTTCGTGCTCCAGTCCGCCGAGGTGATGAAGCGGGCGGTGGCGCACCTGGAGCAGTACCTGGAGAAGCGGGAGGGGTACCGCAAGGGCACGGTGGTGCTGGCCACGGTGTTCGGAGACGTGCACGACATCGGCAAGAACCTGGTGCACACTATCCTGGCCAACAACGGCTACACGGTCCACGACCTGGGTAAGCAGGTGCCGCTGAACACCATCATCGAGAAAGCGGTGGAGGTGAACGCCGACGCTATCGGCCTGTCCGCGCTGCTCGTCTCCACCTCCAAGCAGATGCCGCTGTGCGTGCAGGAGTTGGACCGGCGCGGCCTGCGCATCCCGGTGCTGATCGGCGGCGCGGCCATCAACCGCCACTACGGCTATCGCACGCTGTTCGTGGAGGACGGCCGCCCCTACGCCGGCGGGGTGTTCTACGCCCGCGACGCCTTCGAGGGGTTGGCGATCCTGGACCAGCTCACCGACCCCGACGCCCGGCCGGGGCTCATCGCCCGCGTGACGGCCGAGGCCGCCGCCCACCTGCGCGCGTCGGCGGCCACGCCCGGCATGTCTGACACGGCCGCCGACGCGCCGCGCTCCGCGGTACGCCTGGACGTGCCGGTGCCGACGCCGCCCTTCTGGGGCTGGCGGGCGCTGTCCGACGTGCCGCTGACCGAGGTCTTCGCCTGCATGGATCTCAACACCCTGTTCCGCCTGCACTGGGGCGGTAAGGTGCACGGCGACGCCTTCCAGCGCCTGGTCGAGGAGGACTTTGGCCCGCGTCTCCGACGCCTAGAAGAGCGCGCGATCGCCGAGGGCTGGCTCACGCCGCGCGTGATCTACGGCTACTTCCCCTGCCACGCCGACGGTAACGAGGTTGCGGTGTACGACCCGACCGGCCTGGTCGACGGCGAGCCGCCCCCGGCGCGGCCGCGGCGCGAACTGGTACGCTTTCGGTTCCCGCGCCGGCCGGATCGCGACCGGCTGTGCCTGGCCGACTACTTCCAGCCCCTGGGCTCCGGCCGATTGGACGTGATCGCCCTGCAGGTGGTGACCGTCGGGCGGGCGGCGAGCGAGCTGGTGGAGCGGCTGCAGCGCGCGGGCGAGTACGCCGAGGCGTACTTCATCCACGGCCTGGCCATGGAGGCGGCGGAGGGGCTGGCCGAGTGGACGAACCGGCGTATCAAGCGGGAGCTGGGGCTGCCGCCGGAGGGCAAGGGCGGCCTGCGCTACTCCTGGGGCTACCCGGCCTGCCCGGACCTGGAGGAGCAGGAGAAGCTGTACGCGCTCATGCCGATAGCAGACGCCATCGGCGTGCGGCTGACGGCGGGCTACCAGCTTGACCCGGAGGCCTCCACCGCCGCCCTGGTGGTTCACCACCCGGATGCCAAGTACTTCAGCGTGCGGTCAAGCGACACCCGGGAGATGTCTCGATGAGCGTCAAAGTGAGGATTCCCACCCCGCTGCGCAGTCTCACCGGCAACCAGGACACGGTGACGGCCAACGGCGCCGCCACCCTGCGGGCGTTGATCGAGGAGCTAGAGGCGCGGTACCCCGGTCTGCGCGCCCGGCTGCTGGACGACACCGGCGAGCTGCGCCGCTTCGTCAACGTGTACGTCAACGGCGAAGACGTGCGCTTTCTCGACGGGCTCGGCACCGCCGTCAAACCGGGCGACGAGGTGAGCATCGTCCCCGCCGTGGCCGGCGGCTGACGACCTCGGTCCGGCGGAGGCGAGCCATGGCCGCGGACGGGCACCCGCCCTGCCGTACAACGGGCGCGCGCGGGGTGCGCACTCGATGAACGCCGCTTGTCGCCGTCCCGCCTCTCGTTCGCCAGCGCTTTGGGGGCGCCCTCAAAGCGGGAGGGTGAGGGCCGGGGCGCGCACTTTCACCTACCGGGGCGCGCCGTCTCCGCGGCCATGGCCTCCACCTCCTCCGCCGTGTAGCGGCCGAGCTGCCCGCCTGTAGCCGCTACCTGGTTGGCCAGCCGCCGCACCACCTCGTTCAGCGGTGTTGGCACCCCGTGCAGCCGGCCCAGCAGCACGATCTCGCCGTTGAGGTAGTCGGTCTCCAGGGTGGTGTGGCCGCGCATCAGGCTCTGCCAAGTGGAGCTGCCGCCACGCGGCCGCCCGGCGATGGGCTCCATGCGAAAGCGCGTGCGGATGAGGGCGTCGTACTCCGGCTCGGGCATATAGTCGATGCCGGCCGCCGCGTAGCAGGCCATCGCCTCCTCGCGCAGGCGCGCGTGCAGGCGATGAAACACCTCATTCTGGCGATACACCCCAGTTACGATCTGCAGGGCGTTGCCGAGGTTGCTGAGCAGCTTGGTGTACTTGAGGCGCATCACCCGCTCCACCGGGCGCGCGCTCAGCTTGGCCGCGCTGATGTCCGCCGCCACCTGGATGATGAGATCGTCCACCCCGGAGGGGTAGCGGCCGGTATCCAGCACGCCCGAGACCGGCACACCCTCTCCATCCACGTGCCCAGGCTCCAGGAACGTGGCCGGCAGGGCCACGAGCATCCCGTACACCCGGCTGAAGCGCCGGGCAGCCAGCCGCTCGTTCTCCACCCCGTTCTGGCAGCAGATCACCGGCACATCCGGTCCGGCCGCCCGCTCCAGGTCCATCAGCGCCCGGTCCGTGTCCTGCGTCTTCATGGTGAGAAAGACCACGTCGTCCGGTCGAAACTCGATTTCGCGCGGGTGAGCCACGGCCGGCACGGGTAGGCGCACGTCCTCCTCCGGCGTGCGTAGGCGAAGCCCATTGCGCCGGATCGCCTCCAGGTGGGCGCCGCGACAGATCAGCACCACCTCGTGCCCGGCCTGAAACAGCCGCGCGCCCACCACGCCACCGACCGCGCCCGCACCGTAGATGATGTAGCGCATCCGTTCCACCTCACCGCGCGGGCCTGCGCCCGTCTTGCTGCGCTCAGCGTCCGTCCTGCGCCCAAAAGCGCGCCTTGCGGTCGTATCATACCCCGCCGCGCGCCCGGCCTCGACGCGCGGCGGCGAAGCTGAACGTACGGGCCGCGCTCGCTACACTGCGGATCACGACCCCCGCTGCAAGGAGCGCCGCCATGACCCTGGACCCACGACACATGAGCCGGATTCAGCTTGAGGGACGCGAGCGCGCCCCGGCCCGCGCCATGCTCAAGGCCATCGGCTTCACCGATGAGGACCTGCAGCGCCCGATCGTCGGCGTGGCGCACGAGTGGATCGAGACCATGCCCTGCAATTACGGCCTGCGTGCCCTGGCCGCCAAGGTCAAAGAGGGCATCCGCGCCGCCGGCGGCACGCCGATGGAGCTGAACACCATCTCCGTCAGCGACGGCGTGGCCATGGGCACTGAGGGCATGAAGGCCTCGTTGGTGAGCCGGGAGGTGATCGCCGACAGCATCGAGCTGGTGGCGCGCGGCCACATGTTCGACGCCTTGGTGGTGCTCGTCGGTTGTGATAAGACCATCCCCGCCGGCGCCATGGCGCTGCTGCGCCTCAATATCCCCGGCCTGATCCTGTACGGCGGCTCGATCCTGCCCGGGCGCTTCCGCGGCCGCGACGTGACCATCCAGGACGTGTTCGAGGCCGTGGGCGCGGTGGCGGCCGGCCGCATGACGGATGCCGACCTGAAGGAGCTGGAGGACGTCGCCTGTCCGGGCGCCGGCGCCTGCGGCGGCCAGTACACCGCCAACACCATGGCCACGGTGATGGAGTTCATCGGCCTTTCGCCCATGAACTACAACAGCATCCCGGCCGTGGACCCGGCCAAGGCGGACGCCGCCTTCCGCGCCGGCCAGCTCGTGATGGACATGCTCCGCCGTGGCATGCGACCGCGCGATATCTGCACCCGCGCCGCCTTCGAGAACGCCATCGCCAGCGTGGCCGCCACCGGCGGCTCCACCAACGCCGTGCTGCACCTGCTGGCCATGGCGCGCGAGGCCGGGGTAGAGCTGTCCATCGACGACTTCGACCGTATCAGCAGCCACACACCCCTTATCGCCGACCTCAAGCCGGGTGGACGCTACTCGGCGGTGGACGTGCACCGGGCGGGCGGCATCGCGCTCATCGCCAAGCGGCTGCTGGAGGGTGGCTACATCGACGGCAGCCAGCGCACGGTGACCGGCCGCACCATCGCCGAGGAGGCGACGCAGGCGGTGGAGACGCCGGGCCAGGACGTGATCGTGCCGGTGGACCGGCCCCTTAAACCCACCGGCGGGCTGGTGATCCTGAAGGGCAATCTGGCGCCGGAGGGCTGCGTGGTCAAGGTGGCCGGCCACGAACGCCTCACCCATCGCGGCCCGGCGCGCGTGTTTGACTGCGAAGAGGACGCCATGAAGGCCGTCACCGCGCGCCAGATCCGACCGGGGGACGTGGTAGTGATCCGCTACGAGGGGCCACGCGGCGGGCCGGGAATGCGCGAGATGCTGGGCGTCACCGCGGCGATCGTCGGTGAGGGGCTGGGCGAGTCGGTCGCCCTGCTGACGGACGGCCGCTTCTCCGGCGCCACCCACGGCCTGATGGCCGGGCACGTAGCCCCGGAGGCGGCGCGCGGTGGCCCCATCGCCGCCCTGCGCGAGGGAGACGTCATCTCCTTCGACATCCCCAACCGCCGCCTGGATGTGGAGCTCACGTCAGAGCAGATCGCGGAGCGGCTGCGGGACTGGACGCCGCCACCGCCGCGCTACACGCACGGTGTGTTCGCCAAGTACGCGGCCCTGGTCTCCTCCGCCTCCGAGGGCGCCGTGACCCAGGTGTGAGCGAACGGAGCTGGCCCGCACGGCCTCCCTCCCTCCCGACGAGGGAGAGGGGCTCTGACGCCGGCGAAGGTGATCGGCCGAGAGCACCACCCTCTCCCGCGTGCGGGAGAGGGTGGCCGAGCGGAGCGAGGCCGGGTGAGGGCCTGCCTCGCGAGGCCAGGCCCACGCGCTGATCTTTCCCGTCTTAGGGCCTGGCCCGGTAGCTCGGCAGCCCGGCGCGGCGGCCGAGCAGGCGGTTTCGCCGCGTGGCCCAGGAGAGGCCATCGATGAGCAGGCCGAAGGGACCGGCCCGCCGCTTGAGGGTGCAATAGCTCTCCTCGCCGCGGATGATACGGCACAGCCACCACCACAGTCGGTCGCTGCGGCGCAGCACCGCCACGTAGGCCGACGGCATGAGGTGGAACACATCCTGCAGGCGGCTGGAGTCGCGCAGCTCCGGGCCTAGTACCCGGTCTACCTCGCGCTGATAGCCCAGCAGGTCCGGCGTTCGCCCGTCCAGCGCGGCCAGGGCGTGGCGGGCGGCCAGGCGGCCGCTGAGAATGGCGGCGTAGATACCTTCCCCGGAGAGGGGATCCACCAGCCCGGCGGCGTCGCCCACCAGCATCACGCGCCCGCGGACGATCGGCGCCCCCGGCCGGCGCACGGGCAGGTGGTAGCCGCGCAGGTCGCGCAGACGCTCGGGCGGCAGGCCGTAGGCGCGGGCCAACCGCACCAGCCTGGGGCGCAGGCTGCCGGCCAGGTACTTCCAGCCGCCCACACCGATGTTCAGGTGGTCGCCCTTGGGGAAGACCCAGCCGTAGCCGCCGGGGATGCCGCCCAGGTCCAAGGCCAGCGTGTCATGCCACCCGGCCGGCACGCCGCCCGGTAGGTCAAGGTTGGCCTCCAACGCTACGGCCAGCTCACGCGGGCCGCTGAGCTCGGTGAGCGCCGCGGTGACGCCGTTGGCCCCATCGGCGCCGATGAGGACGGCGCCCGTGTAGACGCCGCCACGCGCCCGCACCGTTACCCGGCCATCGAGGTCGATGGCGCGCACGGGCTCGCGCTCGCGCAGCTCGGCGCCGGCGGCCACCGCCCGCTCGACCAGGAAGTGGTCCAGGCGGGACCGTTGCGTCATGTACGTCAGCACGCCGGGATACCGACGGGTGAAGCCCTGGCCCAGATAGAGGCTAAACCGCACGCCGCGGATGGTGCGCTCCACCACGGGGGCCAGGTCAAACGGCAGCAGGCGGGCGGCGCGCAGGTTGACGCCGCCGCCGCACGGCTTATCACGCGGGAAGGCAGCCCGCTCCAGCAGCAGCACGCGCGCCCCGGCGGCCGCTAGCTCGCGCGCGGCGGTGCTGCCCGCCGGCCCGCCGCCTACCACGATCGCGTCGTAGCTCAGGCCCATGATGCCAGTGTACCCGGCTGGACGGTATGCGCCGAACGACAGCCGCTCAGGTCGCGGCCACGGCCGCCACCAGCAGCAGCGCCTCGATGAACAGTGCGCTCAGAAACAGGGTGTAGGCCACCGGCCGCAGCGCCCGGTGCAGGAGCGCGCCCGCGCCGCCGTTCAGGAGCAGCACCGTGATCGCCGCCACGGGGACACCTAACAGCGCGCGTTTCTCGCCCACGCTGCCCGGTTGCGGAAACGGCAGCACCACTTCGGCGGGCAGGGCGGTGTAGCGGGCGAAGACCACGCCGGTAGCCGCCAGGGCCAGCGCCGTCCCCGCGGCCAGCGTGAGCAGGGCGAACCGGTCCGTCCACAGCGGCCAGGCCGCCGGCCCCAGGCGCACCACCTCCTGCCGCACCTCGTAGAGGGCGTCCACACTGGCGACGGCGGCCTGGAGGGCCTGGATGAAGCCCCGCTGGTCAGCCGGGCTGATGCCGTACACCTGCTGCGGCGTCACCACGTAGAGGATGTCGGCCGGGGTACGGTGCGTGGAGTAGAGGAGCACCTCGCCCAGGCGCAGCACCACGGCGCGGCCGACGTGGCAGGGCCAGCCCGGCAGCTCCAGGCCGGCAACGCGGGGCAGACCAAGCGCGCGGCCGCGTACTAGACGTTCGATGGTGGCCAGCGGCACCACCTGACGCGTCAGCCCCCAGACGATGATCAGGGCACCGTCCACGATCTCGTAGCGCAGGTTCGCGAGCGCCAGCGCCCAGTATCCGACCACAGCGGCGACCGCCACCAGGGCAGCAGCCACCAGGTAGGAGAGAAAGGCGGCGAAGGTCACGCCATCCGCCACGCCACGCCAGACCAGCGCCACCGCCAGCGCAAGGGCGACGCCGGCCGCGCCGGCGGCCATCAGGGCCGCGG
Source organism: Dehalococcoidia bacterium (assembly GCA_042408665.1). Classification (GTDB taxonomy): domain Bacteria; phylum Chloroflexota; class Dehalococcoidia; order CAUJGQ01; family CAUJGQ01; genus CAUJGQ01. Next base: position 22,114 of record JBHOQW010000051.1, on the reverse strand, counting down.
GCTGCGTGAGGGGGCGGAAGACGAGCGCGTGGCGGTGGTGTGCGGCCACATGGCGGGCCTCGGAGAAACGATGTGCGGCCAGCACGAAGCCTCCCGTATCGGGTCAGGAGTCGGAAGCGGGGGAACACCGGCCCCGCGCGCAGCCCGTCACTTCCGGTGCCGCCGATCAGGTTGTTGCGCCGGCCCTGGCGCGGTACGTCGCGTAGGCGGGGAGCACCCAGTCGGCGTACTTCTCCAGCTCCCCACGGATGACGGCGAAGTAGAGCCGCATCAGCTTGGCGGTGACGGGGCCCACCTCGCCGGTGCCCACCTTGCGGTGGTCGATCTCGATGATCGGGGTCACGTGGGCGGCGGTGCCGGTCATGAACACCTCATCCGCCACGTACAGCTCGCTGCGGTCGATGGGCCGCTCGATCGTCTCGATGCCCAGCTCCTCCTGTGCCAGCCGGATCACTGAGTCGCGCGTGATGCCGACGAGGATGTCGTCCGACTGGGGCGGGGTGATGAGCTGACCGTGCTTGACAATGAAGATGTTCTCGCCGGAGCCCTCGGAGACGTGGCCGTCCTGGGTGAGGACGATCGCCTCGTCGAAGCCGTTCAGGTTGGCCTCGGTCTTCGCCAAAGCGGAGTTGAGGTAGATGCCCGTGGGTTTGGCGCGGGCAGGGATGCCTAGGTCCGTCACCCGCCGCCAGGAGGAGGTGCAGCAGCGCGCGCCCTTGTCCACATCAAGATAGGGACCAAAGGGGGTGACGAAGATGAGGAAGTCATCCTCCAGGTTGTGCAGGCGCACACCCAGCACCTCGCTGCTCTTGTAGGCCAGCGGCCGAACGTAGATGTCCTCCTCGAAGCCGCACCGACCGACGACGTCGATCGTCAGGTCGATCAGCTCATCCTCGGTGTAGGGCAGGTCGATCATCAAGATCTTGCAGGACTGCATCAGACGGCGATAGTGATCGCGCGCGCGGAACAGGAAGATCTCACGCTTGTCCGGGTTCCAGTTGCCACGGATGCCCTCGAAGCAGCCGGTGCCGTAGTTGAAGGCATGGGTCATGATCCCGATCTTGGCGTCCGCCAAGGGAACGATCTGCTTCTTGAAATATGCATACCGCTCGGGCATCCCGCTGCTCCTTTCCCCCGGCGAGCGAGGAGTGTGGCTGGAAGGGCGAGGGACCTCGCGAGAGCCGCCCGGTCCTCGGCGGAGCCCTGTCTCCCCGATCCGCGTATGTGGCTCGATTATAGGAGCCGCTTCCAGCAGCGAACAAGGCACGGGCGCTGCTCAGCCGGCCGCCTGCCTCCCCGGCTCGCGGACGCGCAACAGGCGGTAGAGGGTGGCCAGCACGGGCACCGCGATGCCGTGCCGCGCGGCGCGGCGCACCACGTCGCCGGCGGTGGCCTCCAGCTCCGTGGGGCGGCCGGCAAAGGTGTCCTGGGCCAGCGAGGGGTAGAGCGGCACCCCCTGGGCGCGCAGCCCGGCCGCGATCTCACGCAGCGCTGCCCGCACCTCCGCCTCCGGGCTGCCGAACGTGACCGAGGGTGTCAGCCACACCGGCATGCCATCCAGGGCATACCCCTCCGCCGCGGCCACCGCCGCCACCTCGTCCGCCACGCGCATGCACACCTCCAGCAGGTCCGGATCCTGCAGCGCGCCGGCGATGTCCGTGCCGGTGAGGGCACACACCGGCGCCGTGCGCAGGAAGATGGCCAGCTTGTGCCACTCCCGCCGCACGATGTCCGGCACACAGGCCGCCGGCAGCCCCGCCGCCGCCAAGACCGCGACCAGGCGCTCACCGCGCGGCGAGGGCCCACCGTCCAGCTCGCCCACCAGCGTGGGGGCGGTGAGAAAGTGCTCCACGCGACCGGGCGCGAGCAGGCGACCGCCCATGCCGGTGATGGCGCCCAACACTCGCTCTCGGCCGAAGAACCGGGCCAGAACTTCGTTCTTCTGCACCCCGTTCTGCAGGGAGAGCACGGCACCGACCTCCAGCCCCTGGAGCGGGGCCAGGGCCGCCTCCGTGTCCCGCGCCTTCACGCAGACGATGAGGTAGTCAGGCGACCCCACCGCGGCCGGGTCCCCGGTCACCCGCACCGTGGTGGCGAACGTTGCCAGGCCGGAGACGTGCAGGGTGGCGTAGCCCGGTGCCGGGCCTGCGGCGGTCAGGGCCGTCGCCTGTGCCGGCTTGACAAACAGGGTAACGTCCGTGCCAGCGCGGGCCAGATAGGCGGCCAGCACGGAGCCCAGACCGCCGCCGCCAAGGATGAGGATGCGCATCGCCACTCCCTCAACGCCGGTGCTCGGCTCCCCGGCTTGCCGGGGCCTCGGCATAGGCCGTCACATCCCAGGGCAGCCACGGCCGCTGCTCCACGGTCAGATCGCCGCGCAGGTTGAGCACCTCCCAGCGCGTCTCCTCGTTCTCCCGCCAGAACTTGATGTCCAGGTGGGCGTTTCCCACCTCCATGCCGTGCAGCGTCACATCCGGCAGCCAGGGGGGTAGGTGTGGGTCCACGTACAGCTTGCGCTTGGGGGCGTCGGCGTGCAGGCCAAGCATGGCCTGCAGCAGGTGGAACACCGAGCCCGCCGCCCAGGCCTGCGGCACGTTGGCGCCCAGGTAAAGGACCGGGAAGGTGCCCGGCCGCCGCTCGAAGCCGGCGTACAGCTCCGGCAGGCGGTAGGAGACGAAGTAGCTGGCCGCCTCGGAGATGTCGCGGGCCACGCACGCCGCTTCCCGGTGGAAGCCGTACCGGGCAAAGCCGAGGGCGATGATGCCGTTATCGTGCGGCCACACGGAGCCGCGCTGGTAGGAGGCCGGATTGTAGGCCGGGTTGTGCGCCGAGAGGGTGCGAATGCCCCAGCCGCTCCACATGTCCGGCTCCATCAGGCGGCGCACCACCTTCTCCGCCCGGTCGCGGCGCACGATGCCGCTCCACAGCAGGTGGCCGGGGTTGGAGACCACCGTCTTGACCGGCCGCTTGTCCGGGTCGAGGCAGAAGGCGTAGGAGCCGATGTCCTCGCACCAGAAGGCATCCTCGAAGCGAGCTTGGAGGGCGGCCGCCTTGCGCCGCAGCTCCGCCGCTCGCTCGGGTTCACCCAGGTACTCGAACACCTCGGCCATGCGCATCCAGGCGTCGAACACGTACCCTTGCAGCTCGCACAGGGCCTTAGGCTGGGGCACCTGGCTGCCGTCGGGGTAGACTACGGCGTCCTCGGCGTCCTTCCAGCCCATGTTCTCGTAGCCTCTGGGGGAGCGGGTCTTATACTCCTGGAAGCCGTCACCGTCCAGGTCGCCGTAACGGTCGATCCATTCCAGGCAGCGCAGGGCTACGTCACGGTACTCGTGCAGGAGGGAATCATCGCCCAGCCACTTCCAGGCCTCGTGCAGAACGATGAGGTAGAGCGGGGTGGCGTCGTGAGTGCCGTAGTAGGGCGTGTGCGGGATGCGTTTGAAGTGGGCCAGCTCACCGAAGCGGATCTCGTGCGGGATCTTGCCCGGCTCGGCGTCCCGGTAGTCGTCGATCTCGGTGGCCTGCAATTCGGCCAGTTTCTTGAGCGCGCCGCGCGCAAACCCGGGATGGACGAGCATGTTCTGCATGCTCACGATCAGGCTGTCTCGCCCGAAGATGGTGACAAACCACGGCACCCCGGCCGCCGGGATCCACATGTCCGGCCCGAAATCGTGGTCATACAGCCGCAGGGCGCTCATATCCTCCACGGATTGCCGGTAGAGGCGGTAGATGTCCTCGTTGGCGGAGGTGAGCTTGGTGGTGGTCTCCTGCCACTGGCGCTGCAAGCGCACCAGCGGGGTGTCGGTGATGTCGCGCTTGCAGTCGTGCAGGGGGATGTGCAACGTCTCGTTTTCGCCGAGCACGTAGTCACAACAGGCGTGCCAGCTGGCGCCGGGCTGAAGCTCGATCTCAAACGTGATCCGGCCGTTGGCGTAGTGGGGGCGCGACTCCGGGTGCACCACCCGGTAGATGAACGTGCGGTGGAAGTCGCGGTTGGTGTAGGTGGTGACTAGCTCCCCGCGCTGGGGGTGCCACACCGTCTCGATCCGACCCCGGCGCACGAAGCGGTGCCAGCGCACCTCGAACAGGTCGGCGAAATCGGAGCGCAGGGCGATCTCCAGATTGAAGCGCACCGTGGTGAGGCCGTGGTTGGTGACCTCCAGTTGCTCGTTGACCCCGTCGGCGATGGCACGGCTGATGATCAGGGCCAGGGTACCGGCCGGCACTTCACCGGTCTCCGTGGCGAAGGTCTGGTTGATGAGGTAAATCCGCGCCGAGTAGTAGGTGGTGGCGGCAGAGGTCAGGCGCGTCCACGGCTGACCGTTGGCGAAGATGGCGTAGTAGCTGACGAAGCGGGTGTCGTTGGCAAACACCCCCTGCTCGCTCTCCGCCGTGATCTCGCCGCTCAGGTCCGTCACCATGAAGGTGCTGCCGTGGTTGATGGACAGCACCGGCATGCCCACGCTGATCTCAACCGGCATCGCCGAACCTCACCGTCTCGCCGTGCCGCGTTATGACAGACAGGGCACGGCGTGGCTGCTTCGTGTCTTGCCCGGCTAGACCATACCCCCTGGCCGCAGGGGGTGCACCTTCACCTCGAAACCGGCGCCAGACGGGTCGACCACCACACCGTCGGGCCCGTCACGGCGCCGGCCGGATGCAAACGCGCGAAGCCCCCACAAGCGACCCTCTCCATCCTATCAAACACTCAGCGCTGGCCCGCGGCTGCACCGGTGTTCTCCGTCTGATGCGGCGCCAGGTATTGACCATATCTACGGCACCGGCGCATGATTCACCTACGGGAATCCTACCTGGAACCTGTACTGCATAGGGATATCGTATCCTGAGCGATACAGGTCGGTATCTCAGGCACCTCGCATACCGGTGAGGCGGTAGCGAAGCGTGAGGAGGAGGGAACGCAGATGCCACGCAATCGGGTTCTCGGGCTGGTGATCGCCGGTGTGGCGCTGCTCACGCTGGGTGTCGCGGCGTGTGGCGGTGGCGGTGGCGGCGACGAAAACACCATCAAGATTGTCTCCAGCCTGCCGCGGACGGGTAGCTCCAAAGGGCAGACGGACACCATCGTCAACGCGATCAAGATGTGCCTGGAGGAGCACAACTACAAGGCGGGCAAGTTTACGCTCAAGTATGAAGACTGGGATGACGCGACTGCGGCCAAGGGGCAGTGGGACGCGGCCAAGGAGTCGGAGAACGCGAATAAGGCCGTCAATGACAAAGACGTGATGGTCTACATCGGCACCTTCAACTCCGGCGCGGCCAAGGTCTCCATTCCCATCTTGAACAAGGCCAACCTGGTGATGATCAGCCCGGCCAACACCTACCCGGGGCTGACGAAGCCGGGCAAGGGCGAGCCCAACGAACCGCAGGTCTACCAGCCGACGGGGAAGCCGAACTACACGCGCGTGGTTCCGGCGGATGACCTGCAGGGGGCCGCGGGCGCCAACTGGGCCAAGCAGATGGGCGTCAAGTCCGTCTACGTGCTGCATGACACCCAGCTCTACGGCCAGGGCCTGGCCCAGGTGTTCCAGGACACCGCCAAGAAGATCGGCCTGGACGTTAAGGGGTTTGAAGGTATCGACGCCAAGGCGAGCGACTACCGCGCCCTGGCGCAGAAGATCAAGAACACGAACCCGGACCTCGTGTACTACGGCGGCATCACCCAGAACAACGCCGGCAAGCTCTGGAAGGACCTGCGCGCCACCCTTGGCCCGAGCGTGAAGCTGATGGGCCCAGACGGCATCTTTGAGGAGGCCTTCCTAAAGGACGCCGGCGAGGCGGCGGAGGGCACCTACGTGACCTTCGGCGGCCTGCCGCCGGACAAGCTCACCGGCAAGGGTGCCGACTGGTACCGCAAGTACAAGGACAAGTTCAAGAGCGAGCCGGAGGCCTACACCGCCTACGGGTATGAGGCCTGCCAGGTGGCGGTGGCCGCCATCGAGCGGGCAGGGAAGAAGGACCGCGCCGCTATCCGCGACGCCGTCTTCGCCACCAAGGACTTCGACGGCGTGCTCGGCAAGTGGAGCTTCGACCAGAACGGCGACACCACGCTCACCACGATGAGTGGCCAGCAGGTGAAGAACGGGAAGTTCGAGTTTGTCACCTTGCTGAACGCGGTGCAGTAGGCGAGGCCCCCAGGGTGGCGGGCGGTACCTCTGGCACCGCCCGCCGTCATATCTCCGCGATTCACACCATCACGCACCGAGAAGAGATGAGGGCCGGCCATGAGTGGCTTCATCGAATGGCTCCTCGGGCCGTTGTCTGACCCGCAACTCTTTCTGCAAGTCCTGCTTATCGGCATTTCCAACGGCGCCGTGATCGCCCTGGTGGCGCTCGGCTACACGCTGGTGTACGGCATCATCGAGCTGATCAACTTCGCGCACGGCGACGTGTTCATGCTCGGCTCCATGCTGGCGCTGACGCTGGTGCAGGCCCTGGCGCTGGACCACGCCTCCGCCGGGAAGGTGGCCCTGCTCCTGCCCTTGGTGCTCGTGCTCGTCATGCTGTTTACCGCCCTGCTCAACGCCACCATCGAGCGGGTGGCGTACCGGCCGCTGCGGCACGCACCGCGGCTGGCGCCGCTTATCTCCGCCATCGGCACCTCGTTCATCCTGATCAACGTCGGCCTGCACTGGAAGGGCGCCTCGCAGGTGAACTTCCCGGATGTCATCCCGGCCAAGAACCTGCTTACCGAGGTCTTTGGCCTGCACACCAGCCTCAGCTACACCACCAAGGACCTGGCGGTGCTGGCCACCGCGCTGCCGCTGATGGCGGGGCTGACGCTGTTCGTGAACCGCACCCGGCTGGGCAAGGCGATGCGCGCTACCGCCCAGGACCGGGAGGCGGCGGCGCTGATGGGTATCGACATCAACCAGACGATCCGCCTGACGTTCCTGATTGGCGGTGCGCTGGCCGGTGCGGCCGGGCTGATCTTCGGCGCCTACAACAACTTCGTCTGGTTCCAGCAGGGGTTCCGCTTCGGCCTGCTGGCGTTCACCGCCGCGGTGTTCGGCGGCATCGGCAACATCCAGGGCGCCTTTCTGGGCGGCATCCTCATCGGCGTGTTCAGCGCCTTCAGCGATTTTCGCTTCGACCCGCGCTGGACGCAGTCGGTGGTGTTCGCCATCCTGATCGCCGTGCTGGTGTTCCGGCCGTCCGGCATCCTCGGCGAGGCCCTGCCGGAGAAGGCGTGATGGACGTGCGTGAGGGTCATACCTCGGAGGCGCCGCCCGCCGCCTCGCCCCGCCGCCCCGGCCCCGCCGGGGTCCTGCGCGCGCGCTGGGCCGCGCTGCCGCCGCGCCGGCGACAGATGGCCGGCCTAGCGGTTGCTATCGCCCTGGCGGTGCTCTACCCGTTCATCGACAGCGCCCTCGGTCTCGGTTTCATGGGTGCGGCCGTGCCCATCGCCGTGTTCGTGGTGCTTGCCGTAGGGCTGAACATCGTCGTCGGCTACGCCGGCCTGCTGGACCTGGGCTACGCCGCCTTTTTCGCCATCGGCGCCTACACCATGGCCTTCCTCACCTCACCCCAGAGCGTGCTGCCGGTCGGCACCAACTTCTGGGTGGCGATGGTGATCAGCTTCTTCACGGCGGCCCTGTTCGGCGTGCTGCTCGGCTCGCCCACCCTGCGCCTGCGCGGCGACTACCTGGCCATCGTCACCCTGGCCTTCGGCGAGATCGTACCGGACGTGGTGCGCAACTGGGACGCCGTCACGCGCGGCAACAAGGGGATGAGCCCCATCGGCCGCCCCGTGATCTTCGGTCTGGACCTCGGCCAGACGCAGCAGCAGTGGTACTTCCTTATCCTGGCCGTGCTCGCCCTGACGGTGTTCATGATCGTGCGCCTGCACGATTCGCGCCTGGGCCGCGCCTGGAAGGCGATGCGCGAGGACGAGTTGGCCGCGGCGGCGATGGGGATCAACCTGGTGCAGACCAAGCTGTTGGCCTTCGGCCTGGGGGCCTCTTTCTCCGGTTTCGCCGGCTCGCTCTACGCCGGCTTCCTGCAGACCGTGGACCCGGAGCAGTTCCGGTTCGACATCTCCATCATGCTGCTGGCGGCCGTGATCCTGGGCGGCATGGGCAACATCTGGGGCGTGATCGGCGGCGCCGTGCTGATCGGCACCTACGACCGCATCATCGCCGACCGGCTGCAGGGCTGGGTGGACACGCTGGGTCAGACAACCGGGCTGGGTTTTCTGCAAGACCTGCCGGTGGCCAGCTCCAAGCTGATGGTGTTCGGCGCGGCGCTGGTGCTGACCATGGTGCTACGCCCGGAGGGCCTCTTCCCCAGCCGTGCCCGCGCCGCCGAGCTGCACGGTGAAGCTGCCGCGGACGTTACCGAACCGGTGCACGATGAGGTGGCAGCAGGGAGCGCGCAGCCATGAGCACGAACGGCCCCACGTGGCCGCCGACGGCCCTGACCGCACAGCCCACTCCCGGCGATGATCCTCACCCCAACCCCTCCCTCCCGCCCAGCCGGGGGAGAGCAATGGTCGAAGGCCGGGGTGAGAGCCAGGAGCCGGAGGGGAGGGACCAGCCGCTCCTCGAGGCGCGCGGGGTGACCAAACGCTTCGGCGGGCTGGTGGCCGTGAGCAACGTGGACTTCACGCTGCCCGAACGGCGCATCTACAGCATCATCGGCCCCAACGGTGCCGGCAAGACCACGTTCTTCAACATCATCGCCGGGCTGTACCGACCGGATGCCGGCACGATCACCTTCGCGGGGCGCAACATCGTGGGGCTCAAGCCACACCAGGTCACCCGGCTGGGCATCGCCCGCACCTTCCAGAACATCCGCCTGTTCGGCGCCATGAGCGCGCTGGAGAACGTGCTGGTAGGTATGCACTGCCGTCTGACCACGAACGCGCTCGGCGCCATCGTGCGCTGGCCAGCCGTGAACCGCGAGGAGGCGCGGGCACGGGAGGAGGCACGCGCCCTGCTGCAGTTCGTGGGCCTGGCGCACAAGGAGCACGAGTGGGCGCGCAACCTCTCCTACGGCGACCAGCGCCGACTGGAGATCGCCCGCGCCCTGGCCACGCGGCCCCGCCTGCTGCTCCTGGACGAGCCTACCGCCGGCATGAACCCGATGGAGACCGCCGCCACCATGCGGTTCATCGAGCGGCTGCGCGATACCGGGCTCACCATCCTGCTCATCGAGCATGATATGAAAGTGGTGATGGGCATCTCCGACCGCATCATGGTGCTGGACCACGGCGAGCGCATCGCCGAGGGAACGCCGGCCGAGATCCGCAGCAACCCGCGGGTGATCGAGGCTTACCTGGGTCGAGCGGGCGGCCGGGCGGCAGCAGGGAGCGACGCACCATGACACGCACCGGTCTCAACGGTGGCGCGGCCCCTCGCGTTGAATCGCCGGCACCGCATCTTGGCTCACCGGCCGATGCGGCGACGCTGGCCGTCAACGAGGTGCATACCTTCTACGGCAACATCCACGCCCTGAAGGGGGTCTCGCTCATCGTCAACGCCGGCGAGATCGTCACCCTCATCGGGGCCAATGGTGCCGGCAAGACCACCACGCTCAAGACCATCTCCGGCCTGCTGCGCCCGCGCATGGGCAGCGTGGTGTTCAACGGCCGGCGCATCGACCACCTGCCGCCGCACGTCATCGTGCAGATGGGGCTCAGCCAGGCGCCGGAGGGGCGGCGCATCTTCCCGCGCATGACGGTGCTGGAGAACCTGGAGATGGGGGCGTTTGCCCGTCGCGACCGCGCCGCCGTGCAGGAGGACCTGGAGCGGGTGCTCACCCTTTTCCCGCGCCTCAAGGAGCGGCTGCGCCAAAAGGGCGGCACCCTCTCCGGCGGCGAGCAGCAGATGCTGGCCATCGGCCGCGCGCTCATGGCCCGGCCCAAGGTGCTGCTCCTGGACGAGCCGAGCATGGGGCTGGCCCCCGTGCTGGTGGAGACGATCTTCCAAACCATCCAGGATATCAACCGCCAAGGGACCACGATCCTGCTGGTGGAGCAGAACGCGCACATGGCCCTGGCCGTGGCGGACCGGGGCTACGTGCTGGAGTCCGGCCGCATCGTGGCCCACGCCCCCGCCAGCGAGCTGGCCGCCAGCGAGCTGGTGCGCAAGAGCTACCTGGGTGAGGAGTGAGGCTGGCCCGCGACCGGCTCATGGCAGTTCTTTGCGGAAGTGGTACTCCACGGTGCGCGACAGGTCGTGCAGCGCGCGCGTGCCGCCGCGGCGGTAGCCGAGCCGCTCGTACAGGCGGTGGGCGTCCGTGAAGCGGGTGTCGCTCCACAGTTCGACGAAGCGGGCACCGCGTCGCTCTGCCTCCGCCTCCACCAGCGCCACCAACCGACTGCCCAGGCCGGCGCGCCGGGCGAAGCGCGCCACGTACAGCGACTTGAGCTCGACGCCGTCAGGGTCGGCGGCGGGCACAAGCCCCACACTGGCCACCACCCGCTCGCACTGTTCGGCCACCCACAGGCATCCACCCCTGGCGGCGAAGGCGGAAGCCGGTGCGCGCAGCCAGGGCGCCTCACCGTCTACATCCATGATGCAGCCCGAATATTCCGACCAGCAGGCGGCAATGAGGCCAACCAGGTCCCAGCCGTCCTCGTCGCGGGCGGCACGGATGATCGGGTGAGATGTGTGGCGCACTACGGGCGGCATAGCGGTCCTCTCTCCAGCACCGATGGGACACTCTCGCGGCGCGGTGAGCGGCCGCGATGTGCGCGGGGCGGTGGGGATACGCGCCGGGTGAGGCGCCCACGGTGTGCGCCTGCGCCCATCTCGCCGGTCCTGGCCCCCCACGCGCCTGCTCCTGCTATCGTAAGCGGGAGACGGCTACACGGGCAGGGGGATGCTCAGGCATGGACCTGTGGACGCGGTACCGGTGGCTCGTCCACGCCCTCCTCACCGCCCTGTTCGTGGCGCTGTTGCTGTGGCGCGTGGACCCGGTCGAGGCGGTGCCGCGCCTGCGACACGTGCACCCCACCTGGGCGCTGCTGGCTGCCGCCCTGTTCACCGCCTCCAAGCTGCTGCAGGCGGCACGCTGGCGCCTGCTCCTGTGGCACCGCCGGCCCCTGCCCTTCCGGGAGCTGGCGGGCATCTACCTGGTCGCCGCGCTGGCCAACACGCTTATCCCCCTGCGTGGGGGCGACCTCCTGCGCGTGCAGATCGCCGCTCGTCGTTTTGGTATCCCGCGCACGGAGCTGACGGCCACGGTATTCGCGGTGGAGACGCCCCTCAACTGGGCGACGCTGATCGTGACCGTGGCCCTGGCCTCGCTCATAGCGGACCTTGTCGTCATCTCGCAGGCCACGGTAGCCCTGTTGCTTCTCGCGCTTGCCGTGGGCGTTCCCCTGGCGCTGCGGGTGGCGCGCACGGACCGTACGCGCGACTTCGCGGCCATGCCGCCGCTGCGCTGGCTGCCACGGCCACTGCGCCGGGCGCTGGCCGAGCGCGTGCCCCAGTTTCTCCACGGCATGGACGCCCTGCGTTCGCCCAGGCTCGGCGCGGCCCTGGTCGCGCTGGGGATGCTCATCTGGCTGGTTGAGATCAGCGTGTACTGGTGCCTGGGCATCGCTTTCGGCCTCTCGATGAGGTTTACCGACGCGCTGCTGGTGATGGTGGGCGCTAACCTCGTGCTGTCGCTGCCGCTCACTCCGGCGCACGTCGGCCCGTACCACGTGGTGGTGACGGAGCTCCTCGTCCTGCGCGCGATCGAGCGGGCGGCGGCCGGCGGCTTTGCCGTGGGTGCCCACCTGGTGCTGCTGCTCACCACCAACGCGCTCGGCATCCTTTCCGCCTGGGCGCTGGGGCTTGGCCCGCACGACCTGATCGCGCCCCGCCGGGAGCGAGAGGCGGCACAGGAGCCGGCGCTGCCCACCCGCTAAGAGGCCCGACCGACGGCCAACCGGGGAGAAGGGACGAACCCGGCGAGCCGGCCCTCGTCCCCCCTCCCGCAAGCGGGCGCAGGGTGCATGTGACGGCGGACGCGCTGCGCCCATGACAATGCCCCCCTCTCTTCGGAGAGAGGGGGGCAGGGGGTGAGGGCCGGACTCCCCGCATCACGCCGCGCGTGAGTGCGCTGCGACCACGCGCCGCCGCTTGCCCATCCGCGCCGCCACCTTGGCCACGAAGTTGGCCGCCGTGCCCACGTACAGGTGGGGCAGCTTCTGCATCGGCCGGCGCAGCTCGGGGTGGCGCTCCACGTAGGCCTGGACCTCTTCCAGCGTGACGCCGTGCTCGTCCAGCGCGCGCTGCAGCTCCTCGCGCGCCCGCACCTTGGCCTCGAACAGCTTCATCTGCACCCGGCTCTTGACGTTCACCTCGCCGTCGCCGGAGGTCTCGATGGGGATGAAGATGCTGTCCTTGAGCTTGGAGACCACCTTGGACTGCACGCCGTCGGACTGGGTGCTGGGCATGCAGCCGAAGGGCTTGATGGAGGTGACCATGTGCGCCTTCTTCTCCAGGATGGCGAGGATGTGCTTGCCCACCTCCATGTGGCCTTCACCACCACCGATGCGGATGTTGTAATAGTCGTCCGAGACCTCGGCCAGCTTCTTCTGGCTGATGAGCGGCGGCGTGCGGAAGTTGAGGGCCGAGCGGTAGAACGTGTACAGGAGCTTGTAGACGCGCAGGCCGGCGTGTAGGGCGATGAGCCGCTTGCGCGCGCCCGGCCGCAGCCCCACGCGGTCGCGCTGCTTGACGATACCGCTCCACAGGATGTAGTCTATCCAGGTGCCCACCGGCTCGGTCAGCACCTCGGCGCCCTCGGACTCCAGCCAGGAGGGCAGGCGGTAGGAGCCGTCGCCCTCGGTGGTCTGCGCCCAGAACTCACCCGTGATCTTGACCTTGGGCTTGACGCGGGTGAGGTCGACCTCCACCGCGTTGTAGATGTCGCGGATGCGGCGCAGGGCCCGCCACGCGGAGCGGCGGTGGCGGAAGGCATCGGCGAGCACGGCGCGCGCCTCGGCCAGTGCCCGGTCGGTGGCGCCGGCCTCGACCTCGTACGGGCGGATGGCGTAGGCCATGGCGTTGACGATGTCCGAGGCGATCACGGCCCGCAGTGCGGTGAGGAAGAAGGTGGCGTCCAGACGGATGCCGGCCTCCTTCTGGCCTTCGCCCAGCTTGCCGCTCGATTCGAGCCCGCCGGATTGCTGGAAGATGAGCACACGGAAGCGGTCGAAACCAGCGTCGCGCAGGGCCTTGCGGTACTCGGCCTCATACATGCCGAAGCGGCAGGGACCGCAGGCGCCGGCGGTGATGAACACGTACTTCTTCTCGATGTCCTGCACCCCGGCCCTGCGCAACCCCTGCAGGTACTTCACCAGGTTGCCGACGGTGTAGTACGTCGGGTTGCACTGGCCGCGGTTGCCGTACTCCTTGCCGATGGCCAGGGATTCATTGTCCGGCGTGGGCAGGTCCTGGACGCGGTAGCCCAGGCCCTCCGCCGCCGCCTTAAGCACGTCGTCGTGCGTGCGGGTGAGCCCGCCGAACAGGATGGTCACCCGGTCGCGCTCGTCGGCGGTGAAGGGCAGCTCCTCCGGCCGTTTGAAGTGCCGGACCTCCTGCTGGGTGACGCCCAACTGCCGGCGCAGCTGCTCCTCGAAGGCCGCTACCTGTTCCCGGATCGCATCGTCGCTGAGCGTGCTGGTCATGGCTTGCTCCTTGGTTTTCCCCCTCTCTGATTGCCGGCAGGCGCGGCGCCGAGCCGGCCGTTCAGTTGCGCACCGGCAGCGCCAGCGCCTCCCCTGCAGCCGGCTCAGACATCCCGTTGTATCCGTTGGCGTGGTGGCCGTTGCCGGCGTGATGCCCGTTGCTGTGGCCGTGGTGCCCGTTTCGGCCGTTTATCGCCGCAGGTGCGGCCAGCACCGGTAAGGCGAACAGGTCATGCCCAACGTCAGCGCGGGCCGCCGGTCGCGGTGCCTCCAGCACGGGCAGCATGAGATCTTCGCGGATGGCGTGGGCGCGCGCCGTGGGCGCCGGCACGCCGCAACCGCCGGCGCCGCAGCCGCAGCCGCCGGTGCCGCACGCCGCCACCTCCTCGTGCCCGTGTCCATGGCCATGGTGGCCGCCGCACCCGCCACCGCGGCCGCCCCCGCCGGCGCTCATGGCGATGCCGAGCGGGATGACCACGCCCCGGCGTGGCTCGTCCGCGATCAGCTCCTCCAGCGAGGGTGGTGTGCGCCCCTCGCGCAGCGCCTGTTCGTAGGCCTGCACCGCGGCGCGGATGCGCGCCTCCTTCTCCGTCCGCTCGCGCATTTCGTCCTGGTAGCGATTGAGGAAGTAAGCGATCGTCTCCACGCGGATCTTGATCGAGCCGGTGGGCTTGTTCTCGTCGATGTCGTGGAAGGTGAAGTAGGGCGTGCCGGAGGACTCCACGATCTCCTCCACCACGCTGTAGATGGGGGCGTCGTGCCCGCACTTGAAGCTGGAGAGGTCGAGCGCCACCAGGTTGGGGTGGCGGGCCACGTACTTGGCGCCCCACACCTTGCGGCTGGAGTTCTCCGAGTAGGCGTTCTTCCACACGTCGGTGATGGCCAGCGGGCTCGGGATCTCACCGCGCCGCACCTCCTCACCGAACAGGCGGTCGAGGATGTCCGGGTCGATGGGCAGCGACTCGATGCTGAAGATGGGGAAGCCGAGCTTCTGGATGGCCTCCACGATGTCGTGGTTGAGGCCGGGGTCGTTGTGGTAGGGCCGGCCGAGCATCACCACGCCCACCCGCTGCTCGCGCTCCAGTTGCTCCAGCACCTCCCGCGCCCGGGCGCGCAGCGAGTCCTTGAAGCGGCGCAGCGCCTTGAAGCCCTGCTGCACGGCGAAGGCGTTCTCCTCCCGGGTGACGCCCAGGAGCGGCGCCGCCCACTCGTACAGCTGCCGCTCCAAGAGGTCCGGCTCGGCGAAGTGCAGGACCGGGTCGTGGTAGGTGCAGCCGTGCTGGGCGAAGGCGTCGTCCTCCTTGGTGAAGGCGGCCTTCGTCACCTCCGGCGTGGCCGAGACCGTGGGGCAGGCGCAGGAATCGACGGTGTGCTGAAGGTCAGACTGGAGGGTGGCCATCGCCGGGAAGAAGATGATGTCCGGCTTCTGCTTGGCGTGGTAGAGCAGCCAGTGCACGTGCGCCAGCGCCACCTTACTGGGGAAGCACTGGTCGATGGAGCCACGGCGGGAGCCCTCCTTCCACATCGCCTCGTCCGTGGGCGGCGAGAAGATGATCTGCCGCCAGGGCACGCCCAGGCTCTCGAAGTAGGCGGTGAAGAAGGGCGCGTAGCTGTACATGTTGAGCACGCGCGGCATGCCGATCACCATCTGCGCCCGCCGCTCTTCCCATTTGCGGCGCTCTGCCTCCCAGGCGGGGCGGCGCTTGGGGTGCAGGCGCACGGTGAGCGGCGGCTGCGGCCGCGGTGCGCGCTCGGCGTTCTGCGGCTTGAAGGCCTCGTTGGCCGCGATCTCCACGAAGTTGGGGTTGGCCTTCTTGATCTCCTCGATGCGCGCCTTGATCACCTTCATGTCGTCCAGGGCTTCCACCGCCCCCTTCTCGCAAGTGGCGATGATGAAGCGGCGGCTCTCGCCCTGCGGCGTCTTGGTGTCGATGAAGGTGCGCAGGCAGCGGTTCTTGCAGAAGTAGCAGCGGGTGGACTCGTCGCGCGTGGCGGTGTACTCCAGGTTTTCCGCCGCCTGGAAGCCGATGAACGACGACTCCCGCTCGCGCACGACGCGGATCGCCTCCAGCGCCGCGCCGATGGCGCCGGACTCGCCGCAGTGCTGGTGCACGAAGATCTCGGAGTCCGGCACCTTGGCCTTGATGAAGTCCACCTGCGCCTTGACGGCGGCCAGGTTGTGCTGCGTGCCGCCCTGCAGCACGAAGCGGCGGCCCAGCTTGCCCAGGTTGGGCTCCTGCACCACGTACAGCCAGATGTTCTTGGGCAGCACCGCCGCCAGCCCGGCCATGATCTCCTCGCGGCTCCAGCCGAGCTGCTGGAAGTTGACGATGTCCGACTCCATGAACACGGCGCAGCCGTAGCTGAACAGCGGGATGCGCTCGGCGCGGAACGCGACCTGCGCGTAGTCGGTGACCGGGTAGCCGAACTTGAGCGCCGTGGACTGGAGGAAGTAGCCGTTGCCGGCCGAACACTGCGTGTTCAGGCGGAAGTCCTTCACCTTGCCGCCGTGCAGGATGATGACCTTGATGTCCTGCCCGCCGACGTCGACGATGACGTCCACATCCTTGTAGTAGTGCAGGGCCGATTGGGTGTGCGCCACCGTCTCGACGATCGCCACATCCGCGCCTAGGGTGTCCTTGAGCATGTCCTTGGCATAGCCGGTGGTGCCCATGCCCTTGATCTTGAGCACGGCGCCCTGCTCCTCCACCTGTCGGCGCAGGTCGGCTAGGATCTGGCGGGTGTCCTCGATCGGGTTGCCCTGGGAGAGGCGGTAGGCCTTGACTAGCAGGTTGCCGTCCGCGTCCATGAGCACGGCCTTGGTGGAGGTGGAGCCGCCGTCGATGCCGGCGTAGGCCTCCACCACCTGGCCGGGCCGGAAACGGGCGGGCGTGAACGGCGGGATGGAGTAGCGGCGGGCGAACTCCTCCAGCTCGTCCGGCGAGCGCAAAAGGCCGGGCGCGCCGGTGGCCTCGCGCATCTTCTTGCGGCCGTGCTCGGCGTACTCCACCAGCGCCGCCGTGCCGAGGTAACGGCCCACGTGCGGCGCCTCCTCTTTGCCGAACAGGACGGAGCCGATGGCGGCGAAGTACTGCGCGTCCTCGGGAACGAGGATCAGGCTCTTGGGGTCCACCCCCTCGGGCAGCTTGACGCCGCGCTCGGCCCAGATCTTGGGGATGTGGTGGCGCCAGGCGTCCTGCAGCGCGGGGATGAAGGTGTTGGGGCCACCGAGCAAGAGCACCTTGGGCCGCAGGGTGTTGCCGCGGGTGAGGACGCTCAGGTTCTGCTGCACCAGGGCCTCGAACAGGGAGGCCATCAGCTCGCCGGAGGGTACACCCTGCTTCTGCAGGCCGTTGATGTCCGTCTCGGCGAAGACGCCGCACTTGCCCGCCACCGGGTGCAGCTTGACGTCATAGTACTGGAGCGCCTTCAACTCCGCCGGGCTGAGGCCGAGCTTGGCGTTGATCTTGTCGATCACCGCGCCCGTGCCGCCGGCGCATTTGTCGTTCATGCTGGGCAGCTTGCGCTTCTGACCGGTGGCCGGGTCCTCGACCCAGATAATGATCTTGGCATCCTGGCCGCCCAGCTCGATCACGGAGCCGGCATCCGGGTAGAAGCGCTCCACGGCCAGGGAGACGGCGTTCACCTCCTGCACGAAGCGGGCACCGATGTACTCGGCGAGGGCGGCGCCGCCGCTGCCGGTGATGAAGACGCGGAACCGGTCGGTGGGGATGGGAAACTCGCGTTCGATGCGCTGCAGGAACTCCAGCACCTTTTCCGGCTGGCGGGTCTCGTGGCGCTGGTAGTCTTTCCAGAGGATGGCGTCGGTGGCCGGGTCCATCACCACGGCCTTCACGGTCGTCGAGCCCACGTCCAGGCCGATCATCAGGCTCGACGGCGGCTCCTGCGGGCGGGCGGGGGCGCTCACGTCCGAGGGGCGATGCTCCATACCTCCCTCCCATCCGGCGCCAGCATCCTCGCCGGAGAGCGGACACCGGCACCTGGCTGTTGGGATTGCGCGACGGTGCTGAGATTAGCAGCAGATCAGTTCGTTTACAACCCGGTTTGCTCCGTTTTGCCCGACATTTGTAAGGTATTGCCCGACGCCCACGCCGGCCGACGACCTCAGACCGTGGGCACGGTACCCCGCCAACTCGCGGCCGGCTGTCGGGTAACCTCCGTGCAAGGAACGACGGCATGCGGGACCGGATACCACGGTGGGCGCGCTGGCCGCGGCGCACCGGGGGGAGACGTCGTG
Source organism: Dehalococcoidia bacterium (assembly GCA_042408665.1). Taxonomy (GTDB): domain Bacteria; phylum Chloroflexota; class Dehalococcoidia; order CAUJGQ01; family CAUJGQ01; genus CAUJGQ01. The sequence goes on along the minus strand of JBHOQW010000051.1, from coordinate 4,211 downwards.
CACGCTGGCTGCTCCCCGTCCTGTCGTTGCTTGCCCTGGTGCTGGTCGTGGAATGTCAGTGGTACGGCACCGCCCCCGAGCGTCCCGCCGCCATCGGGGTGAACTTCAGTTGCCAGCGGGCTCACTACCTGGGACTGGACTGCGACGCGTTGCTGGCCGCCGTGCTCGACGACGTGGGTGCCTGCCTGGTGCGGCTGTCCGTCTACTGGCACGAGGCTGAACCGGTGCCAGGCCGCTATGACTGGCGCGCCATCGAGCGCCAGCTCGATGCGGTGCACGCCCGCGGCGGGCGGGCGGTGGTGAGCATCGGCATGAAGGCGCAGCGCTTCCCGGAGTACTGGCTGCCGGAGTGGCTCCGCCAGGCGGCGCCCATCGCGCCCGACGAGCTGCCCGAGCACCACCCGCTGGTACGCCGCCACCTGCTGGCCTTCTTGGAGGCGGCGGCACGCCGGTTGAGCGTCCACCCTGCCGTGGAGGCCTTGCAGGTCGAGAACGAGCCCTACGTCAACTACCGGCCCAACCGCCTGCTGCGCTGGATCGGGCGGGAGCGCTATGGGCCGGGCGAGCAACGCTCCCTGCACATCCTGTTCCTGAAGTTCGGTTGGAACGCCACCACCTGGCGGATCAGCGAGTCGTTCCTGGCCGAGGAGGTGGCCACCGTGCGGGCCGCTGCCCCCGGCACACCGATCGTTCTCACCCACGCGAGCTGGCTGCGCACGGACCGATCCTGGCGCTCGCTCCTGCAGCTCGGCGACGTGCTCGGCCAATCGGTGTACACCAAGCGCCAGCTCGGGCCGTGGCCGTGGCTGTATCTCTTCCCGTACCGGCTCGGGCCGCTCTCCCCCCACCTGCCGGCGCAGGCACGGGCGGCCGCGCGGCAGGGCAAGGCGCTGTGGATCACCGAGCTGCAGGCCGAGCCGTTCGAGAAATCGGGTGTGGACGAGCGGCACACGCCCGGCGCCCTGCGCGGCTTCACCCCGCAGCGGCTGGCGGAGAACCTGTCCCTCGCCCGCCGCGCCGGTGCCGCGCGCGTGTACCTGTGGGGTGTGGAGTGGTGGGCCTACCTCAAAGACCGGCACGGCGATGACCGCCTCTGGCGGGCGGGTCGCGCGGTGGTGGCCGAGGCCGGGCACCGCGAACAGCGCCGGTGACGGGCGGGCGCAATCGTCACCGGGCGGTCACGGGCCGGCGCGCGGCCGCGTGCTCGTACAGCGTCAGCACGGTCGCAGCGATGCGCGGCCAGGCGAACTGGGCCGCCCGCGCCCGGCCGTGGGCAGCCAGGCAGCGGCGCTCATCCGGCACGCGCAGCAGCCGGGCCAACGCCGCTGCCAATGCCTCCGGGTCGCGTGGCGGCACCAGCAGCCCCTCTTGTTCATGCGTGAGCACCGTGCGGAACCCCTCGATGTCGGAGGCGACTACCGGGCAGCCGGCGGCCATCGCCTCCAGCAGCACGATGCCAAACGACTCGTTGCCGGTATTGGGCGCGCAGAACAGGGTGGCGTGCTGGTAGTAGGCCGGCAGCTCGGCGTCCGGCACGTAACCGGCGAAGTGCACGCCCGCAAGGCCGTGCGCCGCCGCCCAGGCCGTGTAGCGCGCTTGCCGCCGCCCCGCGCCCACCACCACCAGGTGCAGGTCCGGAAAGGACGGCCGCAGACGCGCGTAGGCGCGCAGCAGGTAGGGCAACCCCTTGCGCGGCTCCAGGCGACCGACGAAGAGCAGGTACGGCCCCGCTGGTAACGCGCGCGGCCGTGGTCGCGGGGTGGCGAAGCGGGCGACGTCGATGCCGTTGGGGACCACGGTATAAGCGCCGGGAAAGTAGCGGCCGGCCAGACGGGCGGCGGCGGGTGAGACGGCGATACGCACGTCCAGCCGCGCCACGAGGGGGGCCAGCAGCGGCCGGAAAAGGGCGTACAGCTTGCTGCCCCCCTCATGGGCGGCATGGAAGGTGGCGACGGTGACCGCTTGGGAGCGGCGCAGCACCTCCAGGGTGAGCGAGGAGATGAGCGGCTCATGCAGGTGGATGACGTCGAATTGCCCGCGCGCCAGGAGGCGCCGCACGCGCGGCCCCAGCCAAGGGGTGACGGTCACGTGCGCGAGCGAGCCGCCGGAGGGGAAGGGCAGCGTGCGCCCGAGGACGGTGACATCGGGGTCGCGCGACGGCCGCGGCCCCGGCGCGATGATCTGCACCGCGTGGCCGCGCGCGCGGAACTCCCGTGCCAGGTGGGCCATATGGGTGTTCACGCCGCCCGGCACGGCGATGTCGTACGGTGAAACCTGCGCGATCTTCATCGGCCCCGGCGTGCCGGGGTGGTGTCCCCCTGTGCCCCGTCGAGCGTACTGTACTCGAGCGGCACCGTCGCGGGGAATCCCGTGCCAGAGGCTAAGAAGGCGCGGTGACGTGGGTGGTGGCGTGGCCGCAGGCGGTGCAGAAACGGAGCGCAGGCCGGAGCGGCGCCCGGCAGCAGGGGCAGGAAGGGGGATATCTCCGGAAGGGGCAGGTGGCCGGCGGCCACTTGCCGGCGAAAGGCCAACGCGATCTGGTCGCCGCTGCGCGGCGGACGATGGACCGGTCGGCCGTCATTGCGGCGGAGGCGACGGCCGCAGGCGGTGCAGAAGAACCGGCGTGGGCCGGGGGACGCCGGTGAGGCGGGACAGCAGCGCGAACAGACCTCAGAGAAACGCTCATCCATGGCGTGCCTCCGCCGCGCTCACGCGGCCTGGCTTTCCAGGGAGGCCAGCAATTCGCTCAGCTCCCGGCGCAACGCCCAGGGCATGCGCCGCTCGGCCCCCGTCTCGCGCGCGAAACAGCGCAGGCAGATCCCTCGCCCGGCGGTTCCGGGCACCGCCACGTCATCGAGTTCGGCCTGGAAGCGGCAGATCGTGCAGGTAATCATGGCAGCCCTCCCTCTGGCGTCCTGCTGGCCAATGGCGACGCATCCGTCGCGTCCTGGTCGCAGCATGACAGGCTGCCTGAGACGACGCTGTGACCGCGTGCACGACCGTCGCGTAACCTGGACGACACTTGCGACGCGAGGGCGTTACCGCGGGTCGCGACATGCCACCGGGGCGCTCCACGTGGAGCGCCCCACGTGCGAGGCGGCGTGGCGCACGGCTCAAAAGGTGGCAGAGGTGAGGCCGAGCTCGGCGTCGGTCTCGATGAAGATGAGGCCCTTGCGGATGGCGTAGCGGATCAGCTCGGCGCTGCCGCGCACGCCCAACTTCTGCACGATATGCTCCTTGTGCGCCTCCACGGTCTTCACACTGATAAACAGTCGCTCGGCGATCTGCTTGTTGGTGTAACCCTCGGCGATGAGTTGCAGGACCTCCCGCTCGCGCGGCGAGAGGGTTGTCTCGCGCCCGCCCTTACCGTCGCCGGCCAGCAGGTAAGTACGCAGGCGGTCGCCCTCGGCGAGGGACTGGGAGAGGTAAGTGTTGCTCTGGTGCACGGTGCGGATGGCCAGCAACAGCTCGTCGGAGCTGGAGCTTTTGAGCACGTAGCCGGAGGCGCCGGCACGCAGGGCGGCGCGTACCTGGTCCTCGTGGCCGTAGCCGCTCAGGATCAGCACCTTGGTCTTGGGCAGGCGCTTGCGGATGACGGCGGTGGCTTCGATGCCGTTCAGCCCCGGCATGGCCGTGTCCATCAACACGACGTCCGGCTTGAGCTGCTCGGCGAGGTCGATCGCCTGGCGCCCGTCGCTGGCTTCACCGACCACCTCTACCTCCCCGTGCGTCTCTAGCAGCAGGCGAAGCGTGTCACGCAGGACCGTGTGGTCGTCCACGATCAACACGCGGATGCTGCGCACCGGCGGGCGCCGAACGGCGGCAACCGGGCCGGTCGTGGTGGTGCGGGTGGTGGGCTGCATCGGTTCCCTCCGTGTGGGTGGCCGGATGCGTCGCGACGCATCCGGCAGCGGTGGCTCTCACGCTGCCCATGGTCGCGCGGCGAAGAGCCGTTCTGTATCGGGAAAAATCCGGAAACCTTGCGCTGATGTTCCGTTGTTAAGCAAGTCTACCAGCGGGGCAGACGCCCCGGCATCTGACCCGCACGGTTTGACCGACCGGTCGGCGTCGCCCGTTACGGCAGGTAGGCGAGGGGGTTGACGGGGACACCGCCGCGGCGGATCTCAAAGTGCAGGTGCACGCCGGTGGAGTAGCCGGTGGTGCCGGCATAGCCGATCACCTGCCCCTGGCCCACCTGCTGGCCAATGCGT
>JBHOQW010000305.1:0-2054 GCA_042408665.1 Dehalococcoidia bacterium | reverse complement strand
AGCCGGGGAGGTTACAGTCGCCAGGCGTCGGCCGGGGACGCTTTCTCGTGGGCCCGCTGGAGGTCGGCCCCCGCAATCTCTGCGTACCGCTGCACCATGGCCAGCGAGCGGTGGCCCAACAGCCGCTGGAGCGTGAGCACGTCACCGCCGTTGCGCAGGTACTCGGTGGCAAACGTGTGCCGGAACCGGTGGGGATGCACACCGACCACCCCGGCCCGCTCGCCCAACCGCTTGAGCAACCGCAGCAAAGCGTCCGGGGTGAGGGGGAAGCGGCCGTCCCGCCCCGGCCAGGCGGGGTCCCGCCCACAGAACAGCGGCGCCTCCCCGGTCGGCCGCCCCCGCTCCAGGAGATATCGCCACACGGCCCGCCTTGCGGCCGCCCCGAGGTACACCAGGCGCCCCCGCCCGCCCTTGCCCCGCCGCACCCGCACCTCGCCGCTTTGAAGGTCCACATCGCCCACCGTGAGGGCGCACAGCTCGGCGGCCCGCAGGCCCGTGTCCAGCAGCACGAGCAGGATGGCCTTGTCCCGCACCGCCGTCGCCCTCGCCATCTGAAACGGCCGCCGCCGGGCGGTGCGGGCCGGCGCCATCCGGTCGCAGGCCAAAAGCAGCGCCTGGACGTCGCCCTGCGTGAGCGGGCGTACCGGCCGCTCCTCCCCCCGGGGGGCCGGCACGCCATCCATGGGCAAGGGGTGGCCGGTCTCGCTTTCCAGCCACCGAGAGAAGCTCTTGAGCGCCACCCACACGTTGCGGCGGGTTTTTGGCGCAAGCGGCCGGCCCTTCCCCGGCGCCGGCACGTCGGCCAGCTCGGCCAAAAAGCGCACCAGGTCCTCCCGGCGAAGCTCCCGGGGGTCGGCCTCGCCCCGCCCCTGGGCATGCAGCCACCGGGCCAGGTGCTTCAGGCCGGCGGCGTAATCGGTGAGCGTGCCCGGCGCACACCCCTCTGCCCGCTTCGCCAGCAGAAACCCCGCCACCCAGGCCGCAAGCGGCCGGGGGTCGGGCACTGGTCGGACCGCTCGCCCCTTTCGCCTTCCGGACTGCGGTGGCACGGGCCCCTCCGGCCCGGGGCGCTGCGCTCCGGGGGGAGCGGGGCGGTGGGGCGTTCTGGGGCATCGTGGGGCGTTCTGGGGCGCCGTGGGGCACCGGCCGCACCAGCACCAGCACCAGGGCGCCCCCCACCCCTCCCCAAGCGGGCCGGACCGGCCGTGAGCGACCAAAAGGCTCCCCGAGGTGGGGAGCCGTCCGTGCGGAGGTTGGGCAGGGGGTGGGCCCGGCAGGATTCGAACCTGCGACCGTTCGGTTATGAGCCGACTGCTCTGCCGCTGAGCTACGGGCCCGGCTCCAGACCCCGAAACGTCAGGTCGAGCCTATCCCTGGCCACCCGCGCCCGTCAATCACCCGGCTGACGCAGCGGCACCGGCGTGCGACACTGGCGATGACGACGGCCCCCGGCAAACCCCTTCCAGGAGCGAGACGCATGGCCCATGGCTCCCCTCTTCCCGAGGTGCCGGCCGCGGCGCGTCCGGCCGCCCTGCGCGCTTTCACCGTGCTCACTATCGTCATGGCGGTGCTGGTCCTGGCCCAGGCAGCACTGGCGGGCCGGTTCCTCAACTATGCGGCCGAGAACCTGCGCACGTTGCACGGCACGCTCGGCAACCTCGTCTTCCTGCTGGCCATCGCGCAACTGGTGCTGGTGCTCGTGGCCGGGGTGCACGGCCGCACCCGTGCCGGCCTGCTCAGCATGAGCGTGACCCTGCTCGTGCTGGTGGCAGCGCAGGTGGGGCTGGGCTACGCCGGCCGTGAGCAACCCCTACCAGCATCGCTGCACATCCCCAACGGTGTGCTCATCTTCGGCCTGCTGATGTCCAACATCTCCCTCGGCCTGCGCGCCCAGCGCGAGACATCGCCCTGAAGGGCACGACGCCGCCCTAGCGCCGCGGGCCACCGAAGGGCGGGCGCGGGCCGCCTTTGCCCGGTGCGCCGAACGGGGCCGGGCCACGGGCCGGCGCACCGGCGCCACCGGCGGCGGGCCGTTGCGGGGCCGGCTGCGGTGG
>JBHOQW010000301.1:0-4974 GCA_042408665.1 Dehalococcoidia bacterium | reverse complement strand
TCACCGCGCGGCACGGCTCGTCTCGGCAGATGGGTTACCGTCGCCTCATGCGCGGCCGGTGAGCCGCTCGTAGCGTTGGCGCAGCTCCCGCTGCCGCTCCGCCGAGGCGCGCCGGCCCTCCGCCAGGGCCTCTTGCCAGCGCGCCCGCAGCGCCTCCCACCAGCCCAGCACGGCCTCTTGCGCTCTGGAGAGTAGAGGTGGGCGCCTGGCCTCTGCGGATGGCGTGGGCACCGGCGCACCCTCGGCGGCGGGAGCGGCAGGTGCACGACGCACGCGGCGTCGGCCCTCGTCCAGCGCTCGGCGTGCCACGTCACCCAACCTGCGTAGCCGCTCCGCGGGACCCTCGCCCTCGCTGCCGGGCCATAGGAGAAAGCCTATCACTGCGCCGACGACCGCACCGCCGAGCAGCGCCAGCATTGCCCGCTTCATACCCACCGCCTAGGTGCGGCGCCCGCGCCCCGTCAGGCGGGTGAACACGCCGAACCCACGCCGCACCCCGCTCACGAAGCCGTACACTCGGATCACCGGCGCGACGACCGTGTCGCTGAGAAAGCGGGCGGTGCCGGTAATGTTGTTCACCGATTCGCGGCCGGTGGCCAGCATGGGCCGCACGTCCTCGTTCACCACCAACCGGATGTTACCGATAAGACCCCTGATCCCTCGCCAGAGCGATAGCAGGAACAGGATGATCATCAAGAACATCACGATGCTGATGATGCCCCAGATAATGATCACCCAGTCCCGCAGCGTCTCCACCCAGCTCAGGGCCATGCACCCGCTCCTCAGCGTTCGGCACGCATCGATGCCCGCGTCATTTTAACACGAGCGATCACTGGAACAATCACCAAAGCGGCGGATAGTTGCACGCGAACTACCGTCGGGCGGCTCATTCCGGCAGCGACCGCCGCAGGCGGACGAGCCCCCACGCCACGGCGGCGTGCGTGACCGCGGCCAGCACTACCAGCGCCAGCCAGATCTGACCCGTGAGGGCGCCGAGCGCCGCCACCAGGAGCCGCAGATCCCGGCCGGCCCACCAGAACAGCCGGCGCGCGGCCTCGGTCCCCGCGCTCGCCTGCACGCGCGCGCAGGTATAGGCAAGTGCCAGCTCCCCGACCAGCGCGGTGAAGGCCACCAGCAGGGGCGCCGGCCAATCTTCGTGCGCCAGCGACCACGCGCCCAGTCCGCCGAGAATGCACAGGTCGGCGTAGCGGTCGGCGACGCCGTCGATGACGGCCGCGATCCGCCACCGGGCCGGTCGCGCGCACGCCGGGAGAGCGCTACCGGCGGCGTCCGCCAGGGCGGAAAGCAGGATGAGCAGCCCGCCCAGGAGGCTCGCTCCGGACGTCAGCGCCGCGAGCGCCGCCGCCGCCAGGGCGAGACCGGCCAGCGGCAGCAGCTCGGGCGGCAGCGACCGCCGCAGCGCGCCGCGCAGGGGTGCCGTTAGCGGACCGAGCAGGCGATCCGGCGCCGGATCATGGAGCGAGGTGGGCTCCTTGCGGTCCGGGGTCATGCCGGCGCGCGCTCCAGGGCGATAGCTTCGGCCGCCAGCAACGGGTCGTGCGCGCGCAGGAAGTCGACGCCCGCGGCCACGATCATGCGCGCCAGCTCCAGTGTCACCGCCCGGCTGGGCTTGCGCGGCAGCGCCACCAGCAGTGGGCGACCGAATTCGCGCAGGCGCGGGAGCTGTGGATACACCCGGCGCTGATAGGCTTCCTTCTCTGCGGGCGTCAGGTGCGGCTGGGCATAGCCGGTGCCCGGGTCAAGGATCACGGCCTGTACACCCGCCCGCTGCGCCCGCTCTAGCGCCCGCTCAAACCAGGGCAGCATCAGGGCCAACGGATCCGTCGTATCGAACGGGCGCAGGTCGCGAGGGTTGGGTCCGTTCAGGAACGGGACCACCACCGGCAGCCCCGATTCGGCGATGGCCTCAATCACCGCCGGCTCCTGGAAGCCATCCGAGTCGTTGATCAGGTCCGCGCCGGCGCGGGCCGCCGCCCGCACCACCTCGGCCTCCCACGTGTCCACGGATACGATGAAGCCCGCGGTCTTCAGCTCACGCAGTGCTGGTAGGAGCCGCGCCAGCTCCTCCTCCGGTGGCACCAGGTCGGCGGCGTAGTGCGAGGAGCGCGCGCCGAGATCGATGATGCGCGCCCCCTGCGCCGTCAGTGCCCGCGCCCGTGCCAGCACCCCGTCTGGCCCTCGCACCACCGCGTCCTGGTTGGGCGACTCCGGGGAGAGGTTTACCACGCCGACGATGTACGGCCCGCCGCCGGTCGGAAAGTCCTGATTGCCGATGCGCACCCCAATCCTCAACGCGGTCGCGCGCCGCTGCCCACCGGCGGGCCGGGGTTCACCCGGCAGGGCACAGCGTCGCGACGATCGTGCCCCCGCCGATGACCTCGTCCCCGTCGTAGAACACCACCGCCTGGCCCGGTGTGACGGCGCGCTGCGGCTCGTCAAACTGCACGGTGGCGCAATCGCCGTCCACGGTCAAGGTAGCCGGGGCGGTGGGCGCCTTGTACCGGATCTTGGCCGCCACCCGCAACGGCCCGCTCGGGGGTGCGCCGGCGGTAAATCTCAGCCGTTCGGCGCGCAGGACGCGGGTGTACAGCGCCTCTTCCGGCCCGATCAGCACCAGGTTCTGCTCCGGCTCCAGACCCACCACGTACCGGGGTGCCCCGAAGGCACCCAGCCCCCGCCGTTGGCCGACGGTGTAGGCGCTGATGCCGGGGTGCGTGCCCACGGTGGCACCGGTGGTGATGTCCACGATGGCGCCGGGGCGCGGTGACAGGCGCTCGGCCAGAAAGGCGCGGTAGTCGTTGCCGGGCACGAAGCAGATCTCCTCGCTGTCCGGCTTGTCCGCTACCGGCAGGCGCAGGTGGACGGCGATGCGCCGCACCTCCTCCTTGGTGAGCTCACCGATGGGGAAGAGCACCCGCCCCAGCTCCTCCTGACCCAGGGTGTAGAGCACGTAGGACTGGTCCTTGCGGGCATCCGCGGCGCGCAGCAGCCGGTGCCGGTCCGGACCGTGCACCACTCGCGCGTAGTGACCGGTAGCGAGGTAGTCGGCACCTAGCGCCAGCGCCCGGTCCAGCAGGGCACGGTACTTGATGTGCTCGTTGCAGGCCAGGCAGGGGTTGGGCGTGCGCCCGCGCGCGTACTCGGCCACGAAGTACTCGACCACGTGCTCGCGGAACGGGCGCTCGAAGTTGAGCACGTAGTGGGGGATATCCAGCGCCTGGGCGACGGCAACGGCGTCGTCGACGTCCTCCACGGAGCAGCAGCGCTGCTTGCCGGGGAGGGCGTCGCGGTCGTGCAGGGTCCACAGGCGCATGGTGACGCCGATCACCTCGTACCCCTGCTGGACGAGCAGCGCCGCGGCGACGGAGGAATCCACCCCGCCGCTCATGCCCACGATCACCCGTCCACGTGTCACCGTCGCCACCCTCGTGGTGCTCACTCTCACACCAGTGTAGGGGGCGGGGGCTGGGGCGGCAAAGCCGCGAGGGCGTCAGCGCGGCTGGGGGCCGGGGATGTCGTAGTGGGTGGGCGTCTCCGGCGGCAGGCCCTCGGGCGGCAGCGCCAGCGTCCCCTCGTCGATCAGGCGGAAGTAGCGGGTGATGGCGGCGTGGTAGCCGCGGGCGATGGCATCCAGCATCTCCTCGCGGGTGAGCTGGAGCGCCTCGGTCGGGTTGGAGAGGAACAACGACTCGCCCAGCACGGCCGGCATGTTACCGGCGCGGGTGGTGACGGCGCCGGTGCGCGGCGGTCCCAGCACGAAGATGGGGAAGGCGCGGCCCTGCCAGATGCGGAAACTTGAGTCTTCTTTCAGACCGCGGTTCACCGTCGGATAGCCGGCGGCGCGGATGTGGCGTAACAGCTCCTCCAGGACCAGCTCGGCCAGGGCGCGGTTGTAGGCGGCGAAGGGGCGGCGGCCGTCCCACCACACCTCGGTGCCCCGCTCGCCCGGGTTAGGCGAACCGTTATTGTGGATGGAGAGAAAGACGTCGGCGCCGGCCAGGTTGGCGATATCGATGCGCGCCTGCAGGTCCTTGCGGGTGTCGCGCCAGTCGGGCGGCGGTTCGAAGCCGGGTGGCGGCACGGCCCGCCGGTCTCCGTCCCGCGTCAGCACCACGATCATGCCGTCGCGTTCCAGCAGCGCCTTCAGCCTGAGGGCGATGCGCAGGTTCACGTCCTTCTCGGCCAGGCCGGCGCCGGCCGCACCCACCTCCGGACCGCCGTGACCCGGGTCGAGCGCGACCACGCGCGGTCGCCCGTTGGCGGGCAGGAACGGGTGCAGGGGCAGTGCCACCGACGATGCCGGTGCCGGGGGCTGGGACGCCGGGTCGGCGACCGGTGGCGCCGGAGCGGCCGGTTCCTCGGCGGCGGCCGGCGGTGTCGGGGCGGCCGCCGTGATGGCGACCGGTGGGCTCGTGTCGTCACGTCGGCCCAGGCTGGGGCCTTCGCCGCCGCACGCGAGGGGGAGGGTGATCAGGAGGAGCAGGACGAGCGGACGGCACGCGGCCGCGAGCAACCATGCGGCCGTGCGCGGCCCCGGTCTGGCCGGCGAAGCGCTGGTGGCGGTGACGCCCGCCGTGGATGTGGCCACCGGCATGTTTCCCCTGCAGGCGCCCGTTCTCGCTCAGGATACCGTGTGCCGTGCCAAACGGCTGATGGCCTTCTCGTGACGGGTTCGCCTCGCCTCACTGCCGCTGCGTGCGAGCGCCGGAGGTGACGGGCGCGTACGGTGCCCGGACGGGGCGCTACATCGCGAGGCGCGGGTACAGGCGCGAGGCGATCAGTACCAGGAGCGCCATCGCCCCGAGGAGCACGGCAAAGTCCGGGCCGAGGCCGAAGGCGCTGCTGCCGCCGGCCGGCATGAGGGCGCGGAGCGCGTCGACCTCATAGCTCAGGGGGTTGCCGCGGGCCAGCACCTTCAGCCAGGCGGGCATCAGGGACACGGGGTAGATGGCG
>JBHOQW010000050.1:0-3167 GCA_042408665.1 Dehalococcoidia bacterium | reverse complement strand
GCACCCCAAGACGGGGCTGCCGGACGTCGGCTCCACCCGCCCCGGCCCGTCGGAGTGGGCCCACCACGTGAACGAGACCAACTGGCAGGCGATCTGGGAGAACTACAAGCCCGTGATCGCCCAGGTGCACGGCTACTGCCTGGCCGGCGGCACCGAGCTGGCCACCATCTGTGACTTTCGCATCGTGGCCGAGGATGCCATCATCGGCTACCCGCCCGTGCGCGCCATGACCACCATGGATATGATGTGGACGCCCTGGCACCTGCCCATGGCCAAGGCGCGGGAGATGGCCTACCTGGGCGACGCCATGACCGGCAAAGAGGCGGCCCACTGGGGCTGGGCCAACCGCGCTGTGCCGGAGGCGGAGCTGCCCGCCACCGTGGAGTGGTTCGCGCGGCGCCTGGCGCTCATCGACCGGGAGATGCTGATGTACTCCAAGCGGGCGGTGAACCGCGCCTACGAGATCATGGGCATCCGCACCGCCTTCAACGCCGGCGCCGATATCCAGGCGCTCTCCGCCATGCGGCCGATGGGTGGGGTGTTCGGGCGCATCGCCCAGAAGTACGGCCTCAAGGAGGCGCTCACCTGGCGGGACGGGCCGTTCGGCGACTACGGCGCCCGGGGCGGCCCCGTCCCGCGCAAGGAGTACCCGGATATCAAGCCGCAGGGACGGCCCGGCCAGGGAGCGTAAGCGCCCCGGCAACGCCCACCATCCGCAGCGGAGGGGTAGCGATGAGCGAGTACGAAACGATCCGGTACGAGGTCGCCGGTGGCAAGGCGCGCATCACGCTCAACCGGCCGGAGAAGCTCAACGCCCTCTCCCGCCAGCTCCAGCGCGAGCTGAACCAGGCGCTGTGGCAGGCGGACGAGGACACGCGCGTGCACGTGGTCATCCTGCGCGGTGCCGGCCGGGCCTTCTCCGCCGGCTACGACCTCACCGGCCCGCGCCCGACGCGAGAGGACATCCCCACCCGCGGCCGCAGCGAAATCGACGACGATATCTGGCACCTGGAGGCGGCCCAGCGCGAGCGTATGGCCATCTTCGATATGCATAAGCCCGTGATCGCCCAGGTGCACGGCTACTGCCTGGCCGGCGGCACCGACCTCGCCCTGCTGTGCGATATCGTCATCGCCGCCGAGGACGCGGTGATCGGTTTCCCGCCCGTGCGCGCCATGGGGGCGCCACCCGCCCATATGTGGACCTACCTGTGCGGGCCGCAGTGGGCCAAGCGCCTCCTCCTCACCGGGGACTCCGTCAGCGGCGCCGAGGCCGCCCGCATCGGCCTGGTGCTGATGGCCGTGCCCGCGGACGAGCTGGAGCGCACCGTGGAGGCGCTGGCCGACCGCATGTGCATGATCGACCCGCACTTGCTCGCCGCCAATAAACGCGCGGTGAACCTGGCCCTGGAGCTGATGGGCGCCCGCACCATGCAGCGGCTGGCCGCCGAGATCGACGCCCGCGCGCACCTGGCGCCGGCGGTGCGCGAGTTTAACCGCATCGCCCGCGAGCAGGGGATCAAGGCCGCACTGGAATGGCGGGACACCAAGTTCGGCGACGGCCGCGCCTTCGCCCGCGCCCGTGAGGCCGGGCCACCCGCCTGACCGATCGCGCCGCAGGGCGTGAGGAGCACCGTGTATGCACGTTCGACAGACCCGTCATGGCACAACCATCCGCCTCAGCCACGCCGAGACCACCGAGCTGCTCACGGCGTTGGCCCTGACCATGGCGGCCTACGGCGTGCTGCAGAACTTCATGACCGCCGGTCAGAAGCAGCTCACCTATCCCTCGCTTGTGTTCGTCAGCCGCCTGGGCAGCGCGGTCTGGGACGCCCTGGCCGTCAAGCCAGGGGAGATGGCCTCGCATACCGCCGCGAGCACCGAGCCCTGAGCCACGCCCCCCCGGCGTGACGGTGCGGCGGACCGCCCGCGGCCACGGCACCAACCGGCGTGCGCGGCCTTTCACTGCGCCAACATCGCCAGGAAGCCGCCCAGAATGAGGTACGGCCCGTAGGCGATGGCCGTGCGCCGGCCGGCCCGGCGCGTGAGCAGCAGAAACAGCGCGGCGCCGCCGCCGGCGAGCACGCCCACCAGCAGCGCGAAGGGGGTGTTGTCGAGGCCCGCCAGCAGGCCGATCAACGCCGCCAGCTTCACGTCGCCGAAGCCGAAGCCGGGCAGGAGCAGGAACAGCGCCAGCAGCACCACCAGCCCCAGCAGGCCGCCAAGGAGGCTATCGACCGCGCTGCGCCCGGGCCAGGCCCAGCTCAGGACCAGAGCCAGGGCGATGGCCGGGTACATCAGGCGGTTGGGCAACAGGTGGCGCTCGAAGTCAGTGCCCACGAACGCCAGCAGCACCAGCGAGAATCCCGCCGCCAACGCCGCGTGGCGCGCGTCGACGGCGCGCAGGGCGATGACCGCCCCGGCCGCGCCGCCCAGCAGCGGTAGGTACCACATGCGCGCGGGGAGGGCGCCGCCGCACGGGCAGCGGCCGCGCAGCAGGGCGTAACCGAGCGTGCCCGCCCACAGGGCGCGCGGTGCGTGCCCGTCCGGGCAGAGCGCCAGCGGCCCACGCACGGGCGCGCCCGTGTACAGGCGGTCCAGAAACAGGGCGATGAGGGCGCCGGCGATGTAGCCGGCCAGGGCGACGAGCACAACCGGCACGCGAGGCTCCGGGGCGCGGCGGCGCGCCTTCCCCCCGATTATCGGCGCGACCGCTGCGGCGCGTGAGCCAACCGCTGCGCCCGTGGCCTCAGAGGGGGGTCTCTTCCTCCGCGGGTGGGGTGTAGCGCCCGCGAACGATCTGGGGCACGTTGAGGGCGACGGTGGTCAGGGCCAGCACCGCGGCCAGGAGCCAGAGGATCTGCCGGAAGTCCCGGTCCTCCGGGGTGTCGGCCGGCGCGAAATAGGCCCACAACGCCACCGCCAGCGTCAGGGCACCGGGGATGAGGAGCAGCGCCCAGCGCGTCACCCGCTGGGCGGCGATACCGGCAAAGAAGCCGACGACGCCCGCCGCCACGGCAAGCTGGCCAGCGATCGGGTTGTGCAGGTTGTCGTACCAGTCAAACAGGACGAAGAACAGCACCATGAACACGCCCGCCGTCACCGGCGGCACCAGCACCACCCACGGTCGCTCCCGGTCCCACCACATCGGTTCCTGCCTCCGCCCACCC
>JBHOQW010000293.1:0-11937 GCA_042408665.1 Dehalococcoidia bacterium | reverse complement strand
CGACCGCAAGAACTACCCCTACCCCGATCTCATGAAGGGATACCAGATCTCGCAGTACGACATGCCGCTGTCGCGCAACGGCTGGCTGACGATCGAGCTGCCGGACGGCAGTGAGAAGCGCATCGGCATCACGCGCGTGCACCTGGAGGAAGACACCGCCATGCTCCGGCACGAGACCGGGCCGGATGGCGAGCGTTATTCGCTTATCGACGTCAACCGCTCGGGCGTGCCGCTGATGGAGATCGTGTCGGAGCCGGACATGCGCTCGCCGGAGGAGGCGCGGCGCTATCTGGAGAAGCTGCGCCAGATCCTGCGCTACACCGGCGTCAGCAAGGCGAACATGGAGGAAGGAAACTTCCGCTGTGACGCCAACATCTCGTTGCGCCCGCTGGGGAGCACCGGCTTCGGCACCAAGGTCGAGATCAAGAACATGAACAGCTTCCGGGCGGTGTACGAGGCGCTGGAGTACGAGGCGCGCCGCCAGGCGGAGATCCTGGAGAACGGCGGCACGGTGGTGCAGGAAACGCGCGGGTGGGTGGAGACGGAGCGCCGCACCGTCAGCCAGCGCAGCAAAGAGTTCGCCCACGATTACCGCTACTTCCCGGAGCCGGACCTGCCGCCTCTGCGCCCCGCGCCGGAGTGGATCGCCGCGCTGCGCGCGCGGGTACCGGAGCTGCCGGACGCCAAGCGGGCGCGGTTCA
Organism: Dehalococcoidia bacterium; assembly: GCA_042408665.1. Lineage (GTDB taxonomy): Bacteria > Chloroflexota > Dehalococcoidia > CAUJGQ01 > CAUJGQ01 > CAUJGQ01. Next base: position 11,236 of record JBHOQW010000293.1, on the reverse strand, counting down.
CGCGCCAGTACGGCCTCAGCGCCTATGAGGCCAACCTGCTGACCGTCTCCCGGGCGCGGGCGGACTACTTCGAGGAGGTGGTGGCGGCGGCCGGGCCCGGCAGCGCCAAGGCCGTCAGTAACTGGATGCTGGGCGAGATGGCGCGCCTGCAGAACCTGCAGGGACGCGAGATGGAGGACGTGCCCATCCGCCCGGCACAGCTTGCGCGCCTCATCCGGTTGGTTGAGGAGGGTGCCCTCACCTCGACGCTTGCCAAACAGGTGTTTGAGCGCATGTGGGAGACGGGCGCCGACCCGGACCGGCTGGTGGCTGAGCTGGGTCTCACACCGATGGGGGGCGACGAGGAGCTGGTGGCCGTGGTGGAGCGGGTGCTGGCCGCCAACCCCAAGCCGGTGGCCGACTACCGCGCGGGCAAGACGAACGCCATCCAGGCGCTGGTCGGCGCGGTCATGAAAGAGACCCGCGGGCGGGCCAACCCCGAACGTGTGCGGGAGCTGCTGGCGGCGCGGTTGGCGCAGCCGTGAGCCACGGCGCGGCGGCGGCTGGCGGCCCGCGGCGGAGGGAGACGGGTGTGAAGCTTCGGCACTGGCTCACCCGGGTACTGGACCCGTCGCTGCGCATGTGGCTCGTGCCGGGCATGCATGTCAAGCGGTGGTTGGCGCTGATGATGGTCGGCGTCGCCATCATGGGCCTCGGCATCGCCTATCTGCTGCGCGAGGTGTACCTGTACGCCACCCTGCCGGGGGCCTTCTACTACATCACCCTGCAGTTCATCCCCCGCTACGTGCGCGGCATCCTGTTCCTGTCGGTCTCCACCGGGCTCATCCTTCTTTCCGTGCTTAAGCTGGCGCACTCGCTGCTGGTGGTGGTGGACCGGCCGGGCCAGCGCGAACCGCTGGTGCGGCGGGTGTACAACTACCGCTTCCGCACGAGTGGGCCGCGTGTGGTGGCGATCGGCGGCGGCACCGGCCTGTCCCGCCTGTTGCTTGGGCTGAAAGAATACACCGACAAGATCACTGCCATCGTCACCGTGGGCGACGACGGCGGTTCGTCCGGACGGCTGCGACAGGAGTTCAACGTCCTCCCGCCTGGTGACGTGCGCAACTGCATCGCCGCCCTGGCGGAGGCGGATGAGGAGATGCGCCGGCTGTTCCAGTACCGCTTCGAGGAGGGCTCAGGGCTGGAGGGGCACAGCTTCGGCAACCTGTTCATCGTGGCCCTCTCCGCCATCACCGGCAGCTTCGAGGAGGCGGTGCGCGCCACCTCCCGCATCCTGGCGGTGCGCGGCCAGATTATCCCCATGACCCCCACGGATATCGTGCTCGGGGCATGTATGGAAGACGGCGACATCGTGTGGGGGGAATCCAACATCACCCGCCAGGGCCGTCGCATCGCGCGCCTGTTTATCCGGCCGGCCGACGTGCGTGCCTATCCCGAGGCGCTGGAGGCGATCGCCGCCGCGGACCTGATCGTTATCGGTCCGGGGAGCCTCTACACAAGCGTCCTGCCGAACCTGCTCGTGGAGGACATCCGCGAGGCCGTGCGCCGGGCGCGCGCCTTTAAGGTCTACGTCAGTAACGTGGCCACGCAGCACGGGGAGACGGACCGGTTCAGCGTGGCCGATCACGTGCGCGTGATCCTTGATCACGCCGGCCCCGGCCTGATCGACTGCGTGCTGGCCAACAGCAACGTGCGCGGCGATCTCCCCGCTGCCTGGCATTCGCAGCCGGTGGAGCCGGTGGGCGATCTGCCCCCCGGCATTCACCTGCGCCTGGCAGATGTGGTACAGGACGACAAGCGCTACCACCACGACCCGGCCAAACTTGCGCGGGCCCTCATGCGCCTGTACGATGACCGCGAGCAGTACGCGCTGTCGGCGATCCAGCCACACGACGTGCTGCATCGTTCGTGAGCGTCGTGTTGCGTGTCGATTAAAACCGCCTTCAACCTCGCGCAGATCTTAATTTCCCCCGTGCTGATCTTGGTCCTGCTGCTGCAGGCCAAGGGATCCGGCTTCGGCTCGGCCCTGGGCGCCGGCTCGGCGTCGGTGTTTCGCACCCGGCGTGGTGTGGAACGGACGCTCTTCCAGCTCACGATTGTCCTGATCGTGGTGTTCGTGCTCATCTCCCTGCTGAGCGTGCGCGTCGCGCGCTAGCCGCGCGGCGCGAGCCGGCACCGCCCGGCGGCGCGCGGGAGGCGCCGCGGTGGCAGCGCTCATCACCCTGCTCACCGACTTCGGTACCCGGGATACCTACGTCGGCCAGATGAAGGGGGTGATCCTCGGCATCGCGCCGGCGGCGACGATCGTCGACCTCACGCACGAGGTCGCACCACAGCGGGTGGTGGAGGGCGCCTTCCTGCTGGAGACGGCGCTGGCCGCCTTTCCGCCGGGCACGATCCACCTGGCCGTGGTGGACCCCGGCGTCGGTACGGCGCGGCGGGCGATCGCCGTCGCCACGGCGCGAGCCGTGTTTGTGGGGCCGGACAACGGGCTGCTCTCCGCCGCGCTGCCGGAGGCGGCCCGGCCGGACGGCGAGGGGCCGACGGTCGTGGCCGCTCCCGACGATGTGGCGGTGGTGGAGCTAGCCAACCCGGCCTACCGGCGGGGCCGCGTCTCCCACACTTTCCACGGGCGCGATATCTTTGCGCCGGCGGCGGCGCACCTGGCGGCGGGCGTACCCGTGCAGGCGCTTGGCCCACGCCTGGTCGATCTGGTCGCTCTGCCGCCGTTCCGCGCCCACCGGCGGTCTGACGGAAGCCTCGAAGCGGAGATCGTGTCGATCGACCGGTTCGGCAACGCGATCACGAGCGCGCGTGCGGAAGACCTGTCGCCCGGGGCGTTCATCGTTTCCGTTCGGGACCACGCGATAGCGGGGCCGGTGCGCACCTACGCCGAGGCGCAGGGACCGACGGCCCTCGTGGGCAGCAGCGGGTATCTCGAGATCGCTGTGCCGGGCGGCAGCGCGGCGGCGCGGCTCAGCCTGCGGCTGGGGGATCGGGTGCGGATCGTGCCGCAGCGGTCGTGATGCGAACGGCTCCGGCTACGCGTCGGGCAGGGCGAGGTCGGTCAGATGCAGCTCGAGGCCGTCACCCCGCCGATCGGGGGCCACCGTGTACACGATGTCGATGCGCGTGCCCGGCGCGGGGATGGTGTGCCCCAGGTCGAACCCCACTGCATTCCAGACGCGCTGGCCGTCGCGTAGGCACAGGCGCAGGTGCTGGCCGTCTGCTCCCACCGCGCGGGCACGCACAACGGTCACGCCTCGGCTGATGAACGTGGGCACGGGGTTGTCCTCACCGCACGGCTCGAAGTAGGGCAGGCGTTGCAGGTCCGCGCCCTGGAGCCCCGCGAGCGGCGTCTCGATATCGGCCACCAGGGTCGGCCGCAGGTCGGCCCCTGCCAGCCGCTCGGATGCCCACGCGCTCAGCACCGCCTTCAGGGCGGGCAGCCGGTCGGTGCGCACCGTGAAGCCGCCGGCCTGGCTGTGCCCGCCCCACCGCTCCAGGAGGTCCGCGCCCTGCGCCAGGCATTCCACAGCGCTCATTTCGGGGATGCTGCGCACCGAGCCCGTGCAGTACTCGGCGCCGACCTCGTACACGATGCTGGGTCGGTACAGCTCATCTACCAGCTTGCCGGCCACCAGCCCGACGATGCCGCGTGAGATTTGCGGATGCCCAACCATCACCAGCGGCGAGCCGCCGCCGTCCTGCTGGGCCAGCTCCAGCGCCACGCGCATGGCCTCATCGGTCATCTGCTGGCGGCGGGCGTTGAGGCCGTTGAGGCGCTCCGCCAGGGCGCGGGCATGCGCTTCGTCCTCGGTGGTGAGCAGCTCGAGGGCGAGGGTGGCGCGGTCGAGGCGGCCGGCGGCGTTGAGTCGCGGCGCCAGGCGGAAGGCGATGCTGCCCGCGCTTACGTTGGTGCCCCGCACCCCCGCGCTCTCCAGGAGCGCGAGCACACCGGGGCGGCGGCTGCGACGCAGGGCAGCCAGCCCGCGGCGTACCAGCCGCCGGTTCTCGCCGGTGAGCGGCACGATATCGGCCACGGTGCCCACCGCCACCAGCTCCGCGTACTGATCCTCGTCCAGGGAGCGGCCGCTGGCATCGTACAGCGCACGCAAGGTGGTGTAGGCCAGTCCGCAAGAGGCAAGGTGCGCCAGTTCGGGCGGGGCGCCATCCTCCAATTTGGGGTCGACGATGGCATCGGCCAACGGCACCGCGGCACGGGGTACGTGGTGGTCCAGCACCACCACCCCCATGCCGGCCGCCCTGGCACGGGCGATCTCCTCCACGGCGCTGACGCCGCAGTCCACGCTCACCACGAGCGACGCGCCGAGCCGGCGTACCACCTCCAGCCCCGCGGTCGTCAGCCCATAGCCTTCAGAGAAGCGATCCGGGATGTGGGTGACCACATCGGCGCCGAGGTCACGCAGGCCCTCGCTGAGGATGGCGGTGGCGGTGACGCCGTCGGCGTCGTAGTCGCCGTAGACGGCGATGCGCTCACTGCCGCGGATGGCGCGCAGCAACCGCTCCACTGCGCGGTCTATGCCCGGCAGCGTCCACGGATCGGCGGGCGTGCCGTCCGCAAAGAGATACTGCCGTCCCTCGTCGTGGTCCTGCACACCGCGCAGGGCGAGGAGGCGCCCGGTGAGCGGCGGAAACCCAGGCACCGGCCGGATGCCGGCCTCATCGTGCCAGCGCACCAGCCAGCGCCTGCCACGGACGGAGTGCCTCATTGTGCTCTCATTGGGTGTCACTGCCCGTATTGTCCTGGATGGAGACCGCTCGCGGCAACCGAGGTGCGGCGCGGTTGCCCGCCTCCGTTCGCGGGCGTAGGATGCGGCCAGGCGGTCGTGGACCGCCGCAGCGCAACGGGAGGTTGTCCGGCGTGAGCACCGCGTACACCGCTATCCTCTATCAGGTGACCGGCGCCATCGCTCGCATCACCCTCAACCGCCCCGAGCGGCTCAACGCCATCAACCGTGCGATGACCGCCGAGCTGCGCGACGCCGTCGCCCGCGCCAACGCCGACGAGACGGTACGGGTGATCGTGCTACGCGGGGCCGGCCGGGCCTTCTGCGCCGGGTACGACCTGACCTGGGGCACAGAGGCCAAGGCGCGCGCCCAGCGAGAAAGCGCCGGCATCTGGGATCCGGTGCGCGACTACGCCGGCATGAGCCGCAATGTGGCGGCCTTCATGTCCTTGTGGGAGAGCCACAAGCCGGTGATCTGCGGCATCCACGGCTGGTGCGTGGGTGGCGGCACCGACTTGGCGCTGTGCGCCGACCTGATCATCGCTGCCGAGGACGCCCGTATCGGTTACCCGCCAGCCCGCATCTGGGGCACGCCCACCACGGTGATGTGGGTGTACCGCCTGCCGCTGGAGCACGCCAAGCGGTTGATGCTCACCGGCGACGCCGTCGATGGCCTTGAAGCGGTCCGCATCGGCCTGGTGTCGAAGGCCGTCGCGGCCGATCGCCTGGACGCCGAAGTGGATGCCCTCGCCACCCGGCTGGCGAGCATCCCCGCCAACCAGCTCGCCCTGAGCAAGCTGCTCGTCAACCAGGCCTATGAGAACATGGGCCTGCGCACCAGCCAGCTCATCGGCACCGTGTTCGACGGCATCGCCCGCCATACGCCCGAAGGTATCGCCTGGCGCGAGCTGGCGATCCGCGAGGGCTTCAAGGAGGCGGTGCACCGCCGCGACGCGCCGCATGGCGATTACCGCTACGGGCGGCCGGACCGGTCATCCGACACCGATGGTTGAACCGGTGACCGCCTACGCCCCCGGCGCGGACACGCGCCGCTCCTGTTCATCGAGCCATTGGGCCAGGCGACGAAGGATCATGAGCTGTTCGTCGTTCACCTCGTACAGATGGGCCCAGGCGCGGTGGTCGGCCTCGTCTTTGATGCGGTCACGCTCTGCCGCACGGTTGGAGGCAGTGAGCATGGTGGGCACGAACAGGGATTGCATAATGCCGCCCAAGATGAAAAACAGGAAGGCGTACGGGTACGGGTCAAAGCCTTGGTCGTGCTCGATCCCACTCTGCCAGAGCGCCCAGGCGGCCATCAGGAGCGCCAGGAAATAGAAGAACGCCATGGTACCGGCCAGGCCCACAATATGGTCGGCCAACCAGCAGTTGAAGCGGGCGATCGCCGGGCGCTCGCGCCGCATCGCCGCGATCACGTGCTGCGGGTGGACCAGGTGCGCCGGCCCCGTGTGCAGCCGCTCCAACAGGCGTCGCACCTCTTCCGGGCTGCGGTAGGGATGCAATCGGGACATCACACCGCTCCTCGGTGGTGATTGCAGGAGGGTCATCAGACGGTGCCGGCGTCGCTGCCGGCAGAGCAGCCGACCATGGGAAGGGTACCGGCGGTGACCGGGGACGACGCCACGGGGATGCACACGCAAGGATGTAAGCCCTGATGGGCGAGATCGCGCAGCGCAAAGGCCTCTGGCGGATACCACCCGACCGGCGAGCCACGGGCGCCCGTGAGGTGCATCGGCATCTGGACGAGCTGGCGCGGATGCCGGCCGACGAGGTTCTGGCCCGGCTGGCGGGCCAGGCGGATGGCCTCACGGACGAGGAAGCGGCGCGTCGGCTGCGCGCGTACGGCCCCAACATCCTGGTACGGCGGCGCGCTACCGCGCTCCCCATCCTCGGTCGGCAACTCAAGAACCCGCTGCTCGCCTTGCTGCTCACCGCCACGCTGGTGTCCCTCATCGTGGGCGAGCGGACCGATGCCCTGATCATTCTCGCCATTATCACCCTGTCGCTCACGCTCGGCTTCTTCGACGAGTACCGCGCCGATCGCGCGGTGCGCCTCCTGGAAGAACGTCTCACGCGCACGGCGCGGGTTTGGCGGGCGGGTGCCCTGCGTCGCATCCCAGCCGAGGAGGTGGTGCCGGGCGACATCCTCCAGGTAGAGGTGGGCGACATCGTGCCGGCCGACGCCCGCATCCTGGAGGCCGTCGACCTGACCGTGGACGAAGCGGCCCTCACCGGCGAGTCTCTGCCGGTGGAGAAGCGCGCGGAGCCGGCGCACGGCCCGGGTGATCTGACCTCGCTTCTGCTGGCCGGCAGCGTGGTGCGCGGTGGCCGTGCCCGCGCGGTGGTGGTGACCACCGGCGCCGCCACGCTCTTCGGCCAGGTGGCGGCGGGGGCGGCCGGCCCACCGCCCGCCACGGCCTTTGAACGGGGCCTACGGCGCTTCTCGCTGCTCCTGGTGCAGGTGAGCGCCGTGCTCACGCTGTTCATCTTCGTCGTCAATACGCTGCTCGGTCGCGGTCTCCTGGAAGCGCTTCTGTTCGCCCTGGCCATCGCCGTGGGGCTGACGCCCCAACTCCTGCCGGCGATCGTCACCATCAGCCTGGCGCTGGGCAGCCGCCGTCTCGCCGCCTACAAGGTGATCGTGCGCCATCTGGTAGCCATCGAGGACCTCGGTGACGTCGAGATCCTGTTCACGGATAAGACCGGTACCCTCACCACGGGCGACATCCGGCTGGAAGAGGTGACCGGACCGCCCCAGCATGGCCAGGGCGAGCGCGAGGTGCTGGCCTGGACGGCCGCCTGGCTGCTGGCCGGAGCCCATCCCCTGGCCGCCAATCCGCTGGATGCCGTCCTGGCAGCCGACCCGCGCGTGCAGGCGGCCGCCGCCGAGCGCGGCGCCTGGCAGGTGCGCGATGAGTTGCCCTTCTCCTACGAGCGACGATGGGCTGCGGTGGCGCTGGTCGCTCCCGGGGGGGAGGGTTGGGTGGTGGTCAAGGGGGCCGCGGAGGAAATCCTGCGGCGCTGTACGAGCGGACAGGACTGGGGGCCGGCGTGGCGGCCGGCCGCGGAGCGGGCGTTGCAGGCCATGCTGGAGCGGGGTGAGCGCGTGCTGGGCGTGGCGGTGCGGCCGGACGATGGTCGGCCGCTCCTCGAGCAGGCGCAGGAGGGGTTGGCGCTGGTGGGTTTCCTTGGCTTTAGCGATCCGCCCAAGCCGGAGGCTACGGCGGCGCTGGCGCGCCTGACTTCCCTCGGCGTGGCGGTGAAGGTGTTGACGGGCGACCACCCGGCGGTGGCGCTGCGTGTGTGTGAGCGGCTGGGGATTCCCGTTGCCGGGGTGGCGACAGGTACGGAGCTGGCGGGCAAGCGACCGGAAGATCTGGCCGCACTTCTGCCCGGCACCACCGTGTTCGCGCGGGTGACGCCCGACCAGAAGGCGGCGCTGGTGCAGGCGGCCCGAGCGGCGGGCAAGGACGTCGGCTTCCTGGGCGACGGCGTGAACGACGTGCCGGCACTGCACGAGGCCGACGTCGGCATCTCCGTCGACAACGCGACGGACGTGGCCAAGGCGGCGGCGGACGTGGTGTTGCTGGAGAAGGACCTGGGAGTGCTGGCGGACGGTATCCTCGAGGGGCGGCGCACCTTTGCCAACACCATCAAGTACATCCTGATGGCTACCAGCTCTAATTTCGGCAACATGTTCAGCGCGGCCGGCGCGTCGGTGGTGCTAAGCTTTCTCCCGATGTTGCCGACCCAGATCCTGCTCAATAACTTCCTGTACGACGTCTCGGAACTCACCATTCCCAGCGATTCCGTCGATCCGGAGCTTATTCGCCGGCCAGCACATTGGGATATCGGTCTGATCCGTCGGTTCATGATCGTGTTTGGCCCGGTCAGCTCGCTGTATGACTTTCTCACGTTTGCCCTGATGCTTGGCCCGTTTCGTGCGGGCGAGACGCGCTTTCACACCGGCTGGTTCGTGGAATCGCTCGGCACGCAGTGCCTGGTGATCTTCGCCCTGCGTACGCGCCGCGTTCCGTTCTGGCGCAGTCGCCCCTCCACGCCGCTACTGGTGACGACGCTGGCGGTGGTGGCGGTGGCCGTGGCGCTGCCGTACAGCCCGCTGGGGGCGCCGCTGGGCTTCGAGCCGTTGCCCCTTGGATTTCTCGTGGCGCTGGCCGGCATGGTGACCACGTATCTGCTGCTGGTGGAGGTCGCCAAGCGGTGGTTCTTCCGCCGCTGGCCCGGCGTGAGCGGCTAAACCGGCGTCAACGATGGCAGGGTGGCCTATTCCTCGTAGCGGCGGAAGATGAGGGAGGCGTTATGGCCGCCGAAGCCGAAGGAGTTGGTGAGGGCCACGCGCACCGGCGCCTCGCGCGCCTCGTTGGGCACGTAGTCTAGATCACACTCCGGGTCCGGGTGCTCGTAGTTAATCGTGGGCGGGATGACGCCGTAACGGATGGCCTGCACGCAGAACACCGCCTCCACGGCGCCGGCCGCGCCGAGCAGGTGACCGATCATGGATTTGGAGGAGCTGATCGGCACCTGGTAGGCGCGCTTGCCGAACACCGCCTTGAGCCCTTGGGTTTCGAAGCGGTCGTTCATCGGCGTGGAGGTGCCGTGGGCGTTGACGTAATCGACGTCGTCTGGGGTAAGACAGGCGCGCTTGAGGGCCAAGCGCATGGCACGCACGCCGCCCTCACCGCCGGCTGAGGGCTGGGTGATGTGGTGCGCGTCGGCGGCGTTGCCGTACCCGACTAGCTCGGCCAGGATCGGCGCCCGCCGGGCTAGGGCGTGCTCCAGACTCTCCAGCACCATCACCCCCGCGCCCTCACCCATGACAAAGCCGTCCCGATCCCGGTCAAAGGGGCGGGAGGCACGGGGTGGGTCGTCGTTGCGTGTGGAGAGGGCGCGCGCTGCGGCGAAGGCAGCGATACCGATGGGGGTGATCGGCGCCTCGGCGCCGCCGGCGATCATGACCTTGGCGTCGCCGCGGCGCACGATCTCATAGGCGTTACCGATGGCGTCGGCGCCGGTGGAGCAGGCGGAGACGGTGCAGTAGTTTGGGCCGCGCAGGCCGAAGTGAATGCTCACGTACCCGGCCGGCATATCCGGCAACATCATCGCGGCCAGAAAGGGGCTTACCCGGCCCGGACCCTTGCTGTAGAGGGTGGCGAACCCCTCTGAGAGCGTCATGATCCCGCCGATGCCGCTGCCGATAACCACACCGATTTCGTCCGCGTTGTCGGGGCCGATCGGCAGCTTGGCCATCTCCAACGCCTCGTGGGTGGCGGCCACCGCGAACTGCACCACCCGATCGCTGCGCCGCGCCTCCTTGCGGTCCATGAACCGCCCGGGCTCGAAGTCCTTCACCTCAGCCGCGAAGGTCACGTCCTGGCCGGTGGGGTCGAACAGGGTGATGCGGCCCACGCCACTCACGCCGCGGACGAGGTTCTCCCACGTCTCGGTGGCGGTCAGCCCGATCGGGCTGATGACGCCGATGCCGGTGACCACAACGCGATGCAGCTTCATGGCGTACCTACTGGTTAGCGAGATGCAGTGCATGGCCGGCGCGCACAGGAGGCCGCGCCCCACCCACCGGGGGCGCGGCCCGGCGACGGCGTACGACGGCACGCTGCCATGAGTGGAAGCGCACGGTCGTACGCCGCTGCGACAGACCCCTCACCCGGCGCTAGACGCGCACCGGGATGGCGATCTGGCGGTTCTCCTCACGGGCCAGGCGCTCGGCCCGGCGCTTCATCAGGCGGAAGATGCGCTCGTAGAGGCTGTCCACGGGCCGCAGGTGCTCGGTGTACATGCGGTAGACCTCGCGGCTCCGCTCCAGCGTCCAGTTCCGCGGCACGCCCTTGATCACCACCTCGTCCTTGTGCACGAACTGGCGACCCGTGAAGAGCTCGTATGGCGGCAGCTCGCCGTACGGGTCGTAATGCCCGTCACCGTTGAGCAGCTCGCCGTACCGGTTGAGCAGCTTCATGCCGCCGCCGTTGGGCTGGGGCCAGTTGATCGTGGCGGGCAACGGCGTGAGCAGGTTGGCGGTCTGGAACTTGCTCACCCCGCGCACCCACTCGGCCAGCTTGAGCACCTGCTCTTCGTCGTCGTAGGGCAGGCCGATGATCGTCATCGCCACCACGTCGAAGCCCATCCGGTTGAGGGCCTCGAGGTCTCGGTGCATCTGATCCGGTTCCTGGCGCTTCTTCACGGCGGCCAGGTTCTCGGCGCTGGAGGACTCCACCCCGATGTACAGCATGCCCATGCCGATCTCGCGGAAGGCCTCGGCCAGCTCCGGGTCCGAGCCTAGCTCCGCCCGGTTCTGGCTGATGAAGAACATCCTGTCCGTGTGGCCCTTCCAGTTGCGCGCCCGCTCCAGGCGCGAATTGCGGAATTTGACCGCCCGCCGCGGTGGTGAGTGCAGGTCGTCGGAGATGAACACGGCGAAGCGGCCGTCGTGT
>JBHOQW010000049.1:0-59725 GCA_042408665.1 Dehalococcoidia bacterium | reverse complement strand
CGCTGGCGCCGGGGGTGTATCCGGTGCCGGCGGAGCTGGACCGGGAGGTGGCGCGGCTGAAGCTAGCCAGCCTGGGCGTGGCCATCGACCACCTCACGCCCGAGCAGGAGGCCTACCTGGCCGCCTGGGAAACCGGCACCTGAGCACGACCCACCCCTTAGCCAAGGGCGGGTTTGAGTTTACCGCCCAGATGACCGACGATAGCGGCCGTCCGAAAGGTTCACGGCGGCGCGGCCGGGGTGAGGTCGGTACGCCGGGGCCATAACACGAGACTCAATTGGCGGAGGCGCCCAGTGAAGAGCGACTTGGAGATCGCGCAGGAAGCGGAGCTGTGGCCGATTGCTGAGATCGCCCGCGGCCTGGGGCTCCTGGACGAAGAGGTCGAGCCCTACGGGCGCTACAAGGCCAAGATCTCCCTCGAGGTGCTCTCCCGGCTCAGAGAGCGGCCCAACGGCAAGTACATCGCCGTCACGGGCATGACCCCCACCCCCCTGGGCGAGGGAAAGACGCTTACCACCATCGGCCTGGCGCAGGCGCTCTGCCGGATCGGGCACACCGCCATCGCCACCATCCGCCAGCCCAGCCTGGGCCCCACGTTCGGTATTAAAGGAGGGGCCGCCGGTGGCGGCTACGCCCAGGTAGTGCCGATGGAGGATTTCAACCTTCACCTCACCGGTGACACGCACGCCGTGGCTGCCGCCCACAACCTCCTGGCCGCCCTGATCGATAACCACCTGATGCACGGCAACCGCCTGGGCATCGACCCGCACACCATCACCTGGCCACGGGTGGTCGACATCTCCGATCGTGCCCTGCGCCAGATCGTGATCGGTTTGGGTGGGCGGGAGAACGGTGTGCCACGCGAGGCGCGCTTCGACATCGCCGTAGCCTCGGAGGTGATGGCCGTGCTCGGCCTGGCCAGCGACCTGCTCGACCTGCGTGCCCGCCTGGGGCGCATCATCGTGGCGCAGACGCAGGACCGGCGGCCGGTCACAGCCCAGGACCTCGGGGCCGCCGGGGCGATGACGGTGCTGCTTCGGGAGGCGCTACGGCCCAACCTGTTGCAGACCCTGGAGCATACGCCGGTGTTCGTGCACACCGGGCCGTTCGGCAACATCGCCCACGGCAACTCCTCCCTCGTGGCCGACCAGATCGGGCTCAAGCTAGCGGACTACGTGGTGACGGAGAGCGGCTTCGGCAGCGACCTCGGTTTCGAGAAGCTGTGCGACATCAAGTGCCGGGCAGGTGGCCTGCGCCCAGACGCGGCCGTGATCGTGTGCACGGTGCGCGCCCTGAAGGCCCACTCCGGCCGCTACCGGGTGGTAGCCGGGCGGCCGCTGGACCCGGGCCTGCAACGCGAGGACCTGAGCGCGGTGGAGGCGGGCCTGCCCAACCTCACCAAGCACATCGAGAATGTGAGCAAGCACTTCGGCGTGCCGGCGGTAGTGTGTATCAACCGCTTCACCACCGACACCGAGGCCGAGCTGCGCCTGGTGGAAGAGGCGGCTCTCGCCGCCGGTGCCAGCGGCTGCGCCGTGAGCGAGGCGTGGGCCAAGGGCGGCGCCGGCGGCGAGGCGCTGGCGCGCGCCGTAGTGGCCGCCGCCCAGCAGCCCAACGGCTTCCACTACCTGTACGACCTGTCGGCGCCGCTGGAAGAGAAGCTCACCGCAGTGGCGACGGCGCTGTACGGGGCAGACGGCGTCGACATCCTGCCAGAGGCCAAGCGACAGATCGAGCGGTACCGCGCCTGGGGGCTGGGCGAGCTGCCGGTGTGTGTGGCCAAGACGCACCTGTCGCTGTCGGCGGACCCGAGCCTGCGCGGGCGGCCCTCCGGCTTCCGCGTGCCGGTGCGCGAGGTGCGGCCGGCGGCAGGCGCCGGGTTCCTGGTGGCCTACCTGGGCGAGATCCGCACCATGCCAGGGCTGCCGTCGGAGCCAGCGGCCGTGCACGTGGACATCGACGAGCGCGGCCGCGTGGTGGGCCTGTTCTGAGCTCGGCCGGCCCTCACCTTCGCCCTCCGGCCGGTGAGGGTGCGCCGATGCGCGGCCAAGGAGGAACGCGATGAACACGGCAGAGCTGTCGGCCGAGGTGCGGGCCTCGCTCCCCGCTGAAGTGCAGGCGTATATCGCCGCGCTGGAGGAACGGGTTCGGCGCGGCGATGGGGCGGGGGTGCAGGTGGAGTGCACCTGCCACCGCACGCTGGTCGCGGACGGCGCCGCCTGCCCGGACGCCGTGCTGGAGCGGCTGCGCGGCCTCGGCGTGGCCACCTTGATCCAGCACGTGCAGCGGCTGGGTGTGCACCGCACGTTCCTGACCGGCGTGGTACCGCGCACGGACGCCCAGCGCTTCGCCGGCCGCGCCTTCACCCTGCGCTGCCTGCCCACGCGCGAGGATGTGGCCCGGGCCCTCGCGGCCGAGCGGGGCATGTCCACGCATTTTCGCGCCTATGAGACGATCCCCGCCGGCCACGTGCTGGTGATCGACGCCCGCGGCGATATCAGCGGGGCCGTCGGCGGCGACCTGCTCATCGCCCGCCTGCAGGCGCGCGGCGCCGTGGCCCTGGTTACCGACGGCGCCATCCGCGACCTGGCCGGGGTGCGCGAGGTAGGGCTGCCGGTCTACACCCGTGGCGTGCAGGCGGCCACCTTCGGCGAAACCCACATCGCCGTGGACATCAACGTGCCCGTGCAATGCGCCGGCGTGCTCGTCCGCCCTGGTGACATCCTCGTGGGAGACGAAGAGGGCGTGCTCGTCATCCCCACGGAGATCGCCGCCCAGGTGGCGGAGGCAGCGGCCGAAAACGAGCTGCTCGACCGCTTCCTGATGCTCAAGATCAAGGGCGGCGAACCCCTGGCGGAGGCGTTTCCGCCGCGCGAGCGCGTGCGCGCCGAGTACGAGATGTGGCGGAAGCAGCAGGGGCTGTGAGACCCGACCGGCGCGGCGTGCTACGGAAACGTCATTCAGGGTGGCCGTTCTGACCTCCCGCGAGGAGGGTCAGGGCACCCAGTGCGATGCTGCCGCGAGACGTGGTCCGGGGCGCGACCACAAAGAGGGGAAACCAGATCATGCGGGCCTCACCGATCCCATCAGCGACGCCACCACGACACAGCCGCCGCCGATTGCTGCGCAGGGGGTTGGGCCTGGCTGCCGGGGCGGCCGCCGTGGCCCTGGCCTGCGGCGGTCAGAACCAGGAAACCAAGGCTCCCAGCACCGTCCCGGCGGCCGGTACCGCTCCGGTCGCCACCGCGTCCACCCCCAAGCGGGGCGGCCGGTTGCTTGGCTACGTGGGCACCACCAGCAGCTCCCTCAACCCGGTGGAGAACGCCGCCGAGGGATACGTACTCAGCGGCGTGCACGTGTACGACCGCCTGATCTCCTTCCGCTTCGGCAAGGACTCCGCCAAGGAGTACGTGCTCGAAGCCGCCCAAAGTGTGGAGATGCCCGAGCCGACGACGGTCATCTTCAAGCTCAAGCCGGGCATGAAGTACCACGACCGGGCGCCGGTGAACGGCCGGGCGGTGAGCGCCGAGGATGTGGTCAGATCCCAGCTCTATGTGAAGGACAACCCCCGCTCCAACAACTCCTTTCAGAACGGCTCCATGCAGAGCGTGGAGGCGCCGGACGCCCAGACGGTGGTGTTCAAGCTCAAGGCGCCCAACGCCTACCTGTTCAGTAGCTGGCACCTGGGCAGCCCCACCGCCCAATGCATCATTCCGCAGGAGCTGCTCGATAACCTGAACACCGCCTGGCCGGTGGGCAGCGGTCCCTACCAGCTCGCCGAGTACGACCTGAACGTCCGCTATCTCTTCCGGCGTTATCCCGGCTACCGGGAGGCGGGGCGCGGCCTGCCGTACATCGAGGAGCGCGAGTACCGGGTGATGATCGACCCGGCAGCGCAGGAGGCCGCCTTCCGCAGTGAGCAGATCCACATCTGGGACGTGCCGCCCACGCTGGTAGACCAGCTCCGCAAAGACCTTGGCGGCAAGGTCGAGGTGCACGAGCTGCTATCGCCGTCCATGTTCACATTTGCAGCCAACGTGACCCGACCACCCTGGAACGATATCCGCGTACGCGAGGCGATCTACCGCATCCTCGACAGGCAGCAGTATCTGGAACTACTGGAAGGTGGCAAAGGGCGCGTGGCCATCGGGACCCTCTCACCGGCTCTGGAGGAATACCAGCTCGACCCCAAGCAGGTAGAGAAGTACTTCCGCCAGGACCCACGCGCGGCGCGGCAACTGCTGGAGGCCGCCGGCTTCGACTTCACCAAAGAGATCGAGATGAGCACCAACAACCAGCAACGCAACAACCAGGGGATGGAAATCTTTCAACAGCAAGCGTCCAAGGCTGGCATCAAGGTGCGCACCGTGTCCATGCCGTTCGCGGAGTGGGTGCAGCAGAAGATGTTCACCGGCAACTGGGAGACGTTCTACGCCTCCTGGCCGGCCTACGACTCGCCCCTGGCCCCCCTCCGGCTGCAGCACACCACCACCAACTTCATCCACCGCTTCACCGGCCTCAAAGACCCGGAAACCGACCGCATGATCGAAAAGGCGGAGCAGACGCTGGACCGTGCGGAGCGGGTGAAGCTGGTCAAAGACATCCAGATCGCGCTCCTGGAGAGGTACACGCCCTTCGTGCCCACGCATAGTCCGATGATGTACGCCGGCCGCTGGCAATACGTGCGCGATTATGAGGTCAGTCCGCCCAACTCCCAGGCCCTTTACCGAACGGAGATGTGGCTGGACAAGTGACCCCGACAGGTCAGGGCGGACGCGGGGATCGCGCCGTTCGGCGGCGAGCGGCAGACCCTGAACGACACAAGGAGCCGCGTCCTGCCCCGCGGCCAGAGCACCGGGGACGCGGCCACAGGGAGGCAAAGGGATGACCACCGGCACGAGGACCGTCACCGCACGATGCGATGTCGTGGGAAGCCTGCTGCGACCGACCTACCTAAAGGAGGCGCGGCAGGCGGTGCACCAGGGCCGCATGACGAACGAGCAGTTGCGGCCGCTTGAGGACCGGGCCGTGCGGGAGGCGATCGCCCTCCAAGAAGCGGCCGGCCTCGATGTGATCACCGACGGGGAGCTGCGCCGCCAGACCTGGATCGTCACCGTCCCCCTGTACGAGACCAGCTACTACCGCGCGCCGATTTCCGGCTTCTCCTTCGTGCAGACCGAGCCCGGCTGGATGGGACTGTGGAAGGATAGCGAGGGCAACCCCATGACGACGGCGCCGGTCATCTCTCGCCCATTGATGACCGCTCCGCTGCGCGTGGAGTGGGACATCGTCGGCGAGGAGTACGCCTTCCTCAAGGCCCACGCCCGCGTCCGCACCAAATACACCTTCCCTGCTCCAAGCTGGCACCGCGTGTTCTGGCACCCGATTCACTCGCGTGAGGCCTACCCCACCGCGGAAGACCTGCTCATCGCCGTGCGCGATTACATCCGCGAGCATGTGGTGCGTCGCCTGTTGGAGCTGGGCTGCGATTACATCCAGCTCGATGCCCCCAACTACGCCCAATGGCATATCGACCCCAGCGTGCGCGCGGCCATTGAGGCCGAGGGACGGGACCTAGACGCCGAGCTGGCCGCCGATGCCGAGATCGACAACTCGGTGTTCGAGGGCATAACCGGCATCACCCGTGCCATCCACATTTGTCGTGGCAACGGCACCGGCGGTCGTTGGTTTGCCCGCGGGGGATATGAGCGCATCGCCGCGCGCCTATTTCCCCGCCTCACCAACTACGACCGCCTGCTCCTGGAGTACGACTCGGAGCGGGCCGGTGACTTCACGCCGCTGCGCCACGTGCTGCCCCAGCACCAGGTGGTGCTGGGACTGATCACCACCAAACGCGGTGTGCTGGAAAGCGAGGAGACCGTGATCCACCGCATCCGGGAGGCAGCCCAGCTCGTGCCGCTGGAGCGGCTGGCCGTGAGCCCTCAGTGCGGCTTTTCGTCCGGCGAGGGCGGTAACCCGATCACGCCGGCAGACCAGGAGGCCAAGCTGCGCCTGCTGGCGCGGGTGGCCCGCACGGTGTGGGGGGCATAGGCCACCCTAACGACGGCGCCGTGAACGCATCATCCAGGGGAAGGGCCATGACACTGGCACAGCGCAAGGCGTACCGGGCAGATCATGTGGGCAGCCTCCTGCGCCCGCCTGAGCTGCTAGCGGCGCGCGAGGCGTTCAGCCAAGGTCGCCTCGGTTTGGAGCAATTGCGAGAGGCCGAGGACCGCGCCATCCTGACAGCGCTGGACCTGCAGCGCGAGGTGGGCCTGGATATCTTCACCGACGGCGAGTACCGGCGTGGCATCTGGTACGGGCCGCTGCACGAGGCCATCGATGGGCTTATCCCCGATCCGAACCCGCCCGCCCCACCGCCCCCCGGCGTGGGCTGGAAGGGACGCGGCGCCGACCTGGCCGCCCAGGCCATGGCCGAGGTGGGCGCCACCGGCATGGTGGTGGGCGCGAAGCTGCGCCAGGTGCGCCGTTTCACCAGGCATGAATCGACGTTTCTCAAGCAACACGCGCCGGGCCCGTGGAAGATCACCATGCCCGGCGTCTACCAGCGCGCCGCCGGCTGGTACAAGCCCGGTGTCACCGACAAGGTCTACCCCACCCGCGCCGACATGCTCAACGACCTCGTGGAGATGATGCGGCGGGAGATCCAGGCGCTCATCGACGAGGGTGTCTCCTACATCCAGCTTGACTCGCTCACGTACGTCATTCAACTGGCCGACCCGCGCCGTCGCCAGCTGCTTATCGACGCCGGCCAGGACCCGGACCAAGTGCTGGACGAGCTGATCGCCACCGATAACGCCACCATCGCGGGCGTGCCTCGGGAGCGCGTCACCATCGGCCTGCACATGTGCCGGGGCAACAACCGCAGCGCTTGGGCCAGCGAAGGCGGCTACGAGGTATGCGCCGAAAAGGCGTTCACCCAACTCAACGTGGACCGCTTTCTCCTCGAGTATGACACGGAGCGGGCCGGTGGCTTCGAGCCGCTGCGGTTTGTGCCCAGAAACAAAATGGTGGTGCTCGGCTTGATCAGCTCCAAGGGCCCCAAGCTAGAGTCTAAAGACCAGCTCCTACGCCGCATCGAGGAGGCAAGCAAGTATGTGCCGCTGGAAAATCTGGCCATCAGCCCACAGTGCGGCTTCGCCTCCACATTCCGCGGTAACCTGCTCACCTGGGATGACCAGCGCCGCAAGCTGGAGCTGGTGGTGGAGGTAGCACGCCAGGTGTGGGGCTGACCCGGCCAGACACGCGGCACAAGGAGGCGATGATCGGTGAAGCTCGGCGCGATATTTCCCACGACCTCCTTCGGCACGGACCCGGCGGCCATCCGCGACTTCGCCCAGGCCATCGAGGACGCTGGGTTCGATTACATCCGTGCCGCCGAGCACGTGGTCGGCGGTCACCCAGACCGGCAGCGGCCGGGTGAGCGGGTGCACACCTACGAGACCCCGTACCACGAGCCGTTTGTGTTGTTCGGCTTCATGGCCGGGGCCACGCGGCGACTGGAGTTTGCCACCGGCATTCTCATCCTGCCCCAGCGTCAGACCGTCTTGGTGGCCAAGCAGGCAGCCGAGCTGGACCTGCTCACCGGCGGCCGGTTGCGGCTGGGTGTGGGCGTGGGCCGCAACTGGATGGAATACGAGGCCCTCAACGAGGAATTCCACACGCGCGGGCGGCGGATCGAGGAGCAGGTGGAGGTGCTGCGTCGCCTGTGGACGGAGGAGCTGGTGACATTCCACGGTCGATGGCACCACCTGGAGCGCGTGGGCCTCAACCCCATGCCGGTGCAACGGCCCATTCCCATCTGGATGGGCTCGTACACCACGCCGGTGGAACCCGTCATTCAGCGCATCGCCCGCCTGGCGGACGGCTGGTTTCCACAGTTCCCGCCGAATGAGGAGTTCCGCGCCCTGCTGGAGCGGCTGCGCGGTTACGCGCGGGCGGCTGGTCGCGACCCGGCCAGCATCGGCCTGGATGTGGCGATCAACGTGGCGCGCGGTACCCCGCAGGAGTGGCTGGAGCAGGCGCGCGCCTGGGAGGCGCTCGGGGCGACCCACCTGGCGGCCAGCACCATGGGCGCCGGCTACACCTCACCGCAACAGCATTTGGATGCTATGCTGCGCTGGAAGCAGGTTATGGACAGCCGCTAGCCCCGGCACCGGGGCCCGGCGCAGCACAAGCCGGGTCTACGCCGGCCCGCGACGTGTCGGTACCGCTTTTCTCAGCGGGCCTGCCCCGCGCTTCAGCCGGGGGCCCTGCCCCGCGCTTCAGCCGGGGCGGGAGGCGCCTTTGGTCGGGGGCCGAATGCCGGGGTTGTGGGCCGCGCACAAACCGCGCGCGAGCCGCTTTGGTGGCGTGGCCCGATGCGGGACCGGCCCGACAACGTCAGACTGGTCAGGGAGTCGCCGGCATCGCATCCGACGTGCGGGCCGGATGAGGATTGCAACCAGGGGGCAGCGGACAATGGGCAAGCGACGTCAGGTGCTGGAGGTGCCGGGCATCAGCCACGGCGCCAACCCCATCCCGGCCGGCGTACGCATCGGCAACCTCGTCTTCTCCGGTGGCATCATGGGTCAGGACCCGGAGACCGGCACCATGCCGCCCGACCCGGCCCGTCAGGCCGAGCTGGCCTTCCAGGCCATGCAGCGGCTGGTGGAGGCGGCCGGCGGCACCATCGATGACATTGCCTTAGTGACCGTGTTTCTCAAAGACCTGGCCTACCGGGAGCACATCAACCGCGAATGGCTGAAGTACTTTCCCAACGCCGATGACCGGCCGGCACGGCACACCCTGCGCTACGACCTGCCGGGCACCATGCTCGTGCAACTGCAGTGCATCGCCGTCCTGCCGTAGGACGGCCTTGACCGTTGACGCTGTGAGTGAAACACGGCGAGAGGCGCGGCGTACGAAGCAACAAGACGCAAGAGAGGAGGAGAAACGGCCATGATCATCGACATGCACGCGCATGTGGTGGCCCCGCCGGAGCTGTACGCCTACAAGGCGGCCTTGCTCTCCCATCGGGGCGCCCACGGCAAGGGCAATCCGGGCGTCTCCGCCGCCCGCATCGAGGAGTTTGCCCAGCAGAACCTGGCCATCATGGACAGCGTGGGCACGGACGTGCAGTTCATCTCCCCCCGTCCCTTCCAGGGCATGCACTCCGAAAAGCCGGGCAAGATCGTGCTGTGGTGGGCGGAGGCGGTGCACAACGTCATCGCCGAGCAGGTGCGCTCCCACCCGGACCGCTTCCAGGGCGTCTGTCAGTTGCCCCTGCTGCCCGGTGAGCCGGTGACGGTGGCCATCCCCGAGCTGGAGCGGTGCGTGACCGAGCTGGGGTTCATCGGTTGCCTGCTCAACCCCGACCCCAGCGAGGGGGCGTGGAACACCCCCACCTTGGACAACGAGTACTGGTACCCCTTGTACGAGAAGCTGTGTGAGCTGGACGTGCCGGCCCTCATCCACTCCGCCGGCTGCAAGAACGAGCGCGAGACCTACAGCGAGCACTTCATCACGGAAGAGACCATCGCCGTGCTGTCGCTGTGCAAGTCGCAGGTGTTCCAGCGGTTCCCCACGCTGAAGATCATCGTGGCGCACGGCGGCGGCTCGGTGCCGTACCAGATCGGACGCTGGCGGGCGGCGCGCTTCAATCAGATGCGCAACAACCCCAACCTGGAGAGCTTCGACCAGAGCCTGCGCCGGCTGTACTTTGACACGGTGCTGTACAACAAGGAGTCGCTGGAGCTGTTGTTCCGCATCGTGGGCACCGACCGGTGCATGTTTGGCACGGAGAAGCCGGGCAGCGGCTCGGCGCAGGACCCGGCCACCGGCGCCTGGCTGGACGACCTGAAACCGGTGATCGAGTCCATCGACTGGCTGACAGAGCAGGATAAGCGCCTGATCTTTGAAGAGAACGCCAAGAAGGTGTTCACCCGCTTCAAGATGCCGGCCGCGGTGTAAGCGGCGCCTCGCCGCCTCGCACCCGCCCGGATGGAGGTACTGCCATGGCGAAGCTCGTCCTCGGGCTGGGCACCTCGCACAGCCCGCAGCTTAGCTTGCCCGTGGAGATGTGGCGCATCCACGGGGAGAACGACAAGCGCAACCCGCACCTGTATGACCGCCGCGGCCGCCACGTGACCTACGAGGAGCTTCTCGCCCAGGCGGACCCAAGCCTCCGCAAGGAGCTGGCGCCGGAGACGTGGGAGCGCCGGCATCGCGCCTGTCAGACCGGCATCGCCCGAGTGGCGGAAACGCTGGCCCGGGTGGGGCCGGACGTGCTCATCATGGTGGGCGACGACCAGGAGGAGCTGTTCCACGACGACCTGATGCCGGCGCTCCTCATCTACTGGGGTGAGAAGATCCGCAGCCTGCCGCATGTGTACCGGGAGGCGTTTCCGCCCTCAGCGCACGCGGCGCTGTGGGCCTACGGCATGGAGGAGCGCACCTACCCCGTGGCGACCGACCTGGGCAAGCATTTGGTCGAGCACCTGATCGATGAGGGATCTGAACCCGCCCACTCCCGCCGGCTGCCGGAGGGCAAGGGCATGGGCCACGCCTTCGGCTTCGTCTACCAGCGGATCATGAACGGCACCGTGATCCCCACGGTGCCGGTGATGCTCAACACGTACTACCCGCCCAACCAGCCCACGCCGCGCCGGTGCGTGGAGCTGGGCAAAGCGCTGCGCCGGGCGGTGGAGTCGTGGGAGCGCGACGCGCGCGTGGCGATCATCGCCTCCGGCGGGCTCAGCCACTTCGTGATCGACGAAGAGCTGGACCAGATGGCGCTCAAGGCGATGCAGGCGCACGACGAGCAGGCGTTGGCGGCGCTGCCGCGTGAGCGCATCAACTCCGGCACGTCGGAGCTGCGCAACTGGCTGGTGGTGGCCGGGGCGGCGGGTGAGCTGGATATGCAGCTCTTTGACTACGTGCCGTGCTACCGCTCGGAGGCGGGCACCGGTTGCGCGATGGCCTTTGCCGCCTGGACGTGACCGTGGCCGGGCCGGGGACGCGGGTAGCCCGGCCACGGCCGCGCTCGGGCAAGCACCGCACAGGATGAGCCCCCGGCCCGCTGAATCTCGGCACCGTTGTCCTGAGCAGGCCGGGGGCGGAGACGATGGCCCGCGCCGCCTTCACCCGGCGCACGGTGCTCGCCACCCTCTCCCCGCCCTGTCGGGGAGAGGGTTTCTCTTCGGCGAGCGCCCTTCGCCGGTGTCGGTTCCCCCCACGTCGGGTCCACGCTTGTCATCCCGCCGCACGAGGGCCGATACTCGGTCCGAGTCCAGGGTCGAAACGACACCGCACATAGGAGGTTGACCGCCATGGGCATGGAAGAGGCGGCGGAGGTGCTCCGCACCATGATCACCTACGGCCTCTACGTGATCGGCGCCAGGACCGAGACCGAGGTCAACGGCATGACCGCCAACTGGTTCACCCAGGTCTCGTTCGACCCCAAGCTGGTGGCCGTGGCGGTGGAAAACGACGCCCATACCCATGCCCTGATCAGCAGCGGCCGCGTCTTCTCCGTGAACATCCTGGAGGGCGGCGAGCGCGGCAACGGCTTCGAGCTGATGGAGAAGTTCACCCGCCCGCAGGAGCGCGTCGGCAGCAAGCTGGGCGGTGTAGAGTACTACACCGCCACCACCGGCGCGCCCATCCTGCGCGACGCCATCGCCTGGATCGAGTGTGAGCTGTACGACGCGTTCCCCGTCGGCGACCATACGCTGTTCGTCGGCCGGGTGGTGGACGGCGGTATTCACAAGCCCGACGCCGAGCCCCTCACGCTCAAGGAGACCGGCTGGGATTACGGTGGCTGAACGCTTGCCCAGGGACCAGGCGATGAACCACCTGGTGATCCTGCACCAGCCCTACCTGGACCTCATCCTGACCGGGGCCAAGACGGTCGAATCGCGCCTTTCCCGCCGCCGCCACCCGGCCGCCTCCCGTTGCCGCCCCGGCGACGTGCTCTACCTGAAACAGGCGGGCGGTGACGTGCGGGCCCGCGCCACCGTGGCAGGCGTGGTAGAGGTGAACGACATCCCGCCCGGCGGCGTGGTGCGGCTGGCGCAGAAGTGGTCGGATCGGGTGGCCGCCACCGGGCCGGATGACCCTTACTGGCAGGCCAAGCGCGATGCCCGCCACGCCCTGTTCATCGAGCTGGCCGACGTGCAGCCCATCCATATCCCAGCCGCGGCCCTGCCGCGCCGCCTGCCCTGGGCCGCGGCTTGGATCGTCGGTCAGCCAGACGATGCAACCGTACGCCGCTTCGTCCCAGAACCACCGGCGCACGACCGCGACGGATGAGGGACACGCTCGCCGCCGCGAGCACGCGGGCGGGAGCGCTACCCCCGCCCGTGCGACCGCACTCAGTGAGCGGCGGTTCAGCACACCGGCGCCAGCACCGCGGTCTTGACCACATCGGCCACGTCGATGCTCACCGGTTACGCGGTGAAGGCGCTCAGGGGGTTCTCGGCCCCGAAGCGCGCGATCTCTGGGTGTTCAACGGTCGCCTGCGCGTCCTCGGCCGTGATGAAACCGTAGCCCACCAGGTAACGGCCGTCACCGCCCAGGAAGCGCAGGAGCGTGGTAACCACCACCCCCGGCCATGCTGCTGCACGAGGTCGAGCAGGGTCCGACAGCGCCGCTCGAACGCCTGCGCGTTGCCCGGACGCAGGTCGATAGCGACCTCCACAGTGCGCAGCGTGCCCAGGCTCGCCGGGCCGCGTTGGAACTGGATCGCCTCCCAGGCATCCACGGGGCGGGTGGGGGCGATGAGGCCTTCCGTGGGATTATGCTTCAGAAGTACATGCGTCGCTCCTTGTCCTTCCGTCCCGCCCCTGCCCCCGCATGACCGGGGGTCCTCGGCACCGCCGGGCTCTCATCTATCCACAACGCCTCCTGCGTCCGCTGCCCTGGCCCTCAGTTCATCTCAAACGTGTAGTATAGGTCACGAAGGGAACAAATTCGGGTAACTCGATGTGATACTTCTGCGAGTTTGGCCCTGCCCTGTCGGGGTGCCTTGACGACGTTTCCCGCCTCTTCCTACACTCGATCCACAGAGCGCGCGCCCGTCCTGCTACGGGCGCGTCGGTTGCCAACGGCGTTGACGGAGACGAGTAGGGCGGAGCGGCCCGGCCCAGCGAGTCCGGTCCGGTGGAAGCGGACGCCGCGGCCCCGCCTGAACATCCCTCCCGAGCCGCCGACCGAACGCCCCGGCGCGTCCGGGGGCCAGTAGGCTCGGCCGGAGTGCCCACCGTTATCAGGGGCAGGGGGATGCACACGTCCCCTGAGCGAGCGCCCCGGCGTGGCCGGGGAAGCAGGGTGGTACCGCGGGTCCGAGCGCCCGTCCCTGAGCGGGGACGGGCGTTTTCCGTGACGCTGGGCCCCGGCCTGGCCGGGGCGGAGGTGCAGGATGTTCGAGCCGGTCTCAAGCCGCGTGAGCTTTCCCGAGCTGGAAGCGCGAGTGCTGGCCTTCTGGAAGCAGCATGACATCTTCCGCCGCAGCGTGGAGGAGCGGCCGGCGGACAGGCTCTACGTCTTCTACGAGGGGCCGCCCACGGCTAACGGCCGTCCCGGCATCCACCACGTCCTGGCGCGGGTCTTCAAAGACGCCTTCCCCCGCTACTGGACGATGAAGGGCTACCGCGTGCCGCGCAAGGGCGGCTGGGACACCCACGGCCTGCCCGTGGAGCTGGAGGTGGAGAAGGAGCTGGGCCTGCGCAGCAAGCCGGATATCGAGGCCTACGGCGTCGAGGCGTTCAACCGCCGCTGCAAGGAGTCCGTCTTCCGCTACGTGCAGGACTGGGAGCGGATGACGGAGCGCATCGGCTTCTGGATCGATATGGAGAACGCCTACGTCACGTTCGCCAACGACTACATCGAGACCTGCTGGTGGATCTTCAAAACGCTGTGGGACCACGGCCTGATCTACCAGGACTACCGCTCCACACCGCATTGTCCCCGTTGCGGCACCTCGCTGTCCTCGCATGAGGTGGCGCTCGGCTATCAGGAGGACACGCCGGACCCCTCGGTGTACGTCAAGTTCCCCCTGCACCGCGACCAACCCCTCCCCGAACCGCTGCGCGGCGATGTGCCGGTCTATTTTCTGGCCTGGACGACCACGCCGTGGACCTTGCCGGGCAACACCGCCCTGGCCGTGGACGCGGACGCGGAGTACGCCGTCGTCGAGGTCGCCCACGAGGGGCACCGCGAGCGGTTCGTGCTGGCCGCCGCCCTGCTCGACGCCGCCGTGCCGGGCGACAAGCGCGTGCTGGCCACCCTGCGCGGCCGCGACCTCGTCGGCCTGCGCTACGAGCCGCTGTACGAGCCGGCGGCGTGGGGCGTGGAGGTGATGGCGTTTCGCGACGGCCGCCTCACCCGCCTTCCCTCCCTGGACGAGGCGCCACCCCGACGGGTGGTAGCCACCGATTTCGTCTCCATGGAGGACGGCACCGGCATCGTGCACATCGCGCCCGCCTTCGGCGGTGAGGACTTCGAGACCGGCAAGCGCGAGGGGCTGCGCTTCATCCTGTCCGTAGACCTGCGCGGCCGTATCACCGGCCAAGGGCCGTTCAGCGGCCAATGGGTGAAGGACGCCGACACGCTCATCATCCGCGACCTGCGCGAGCGCGGCCTGCTCTGGCGCGCGGAGACCATCCGCCACACCTACCCGTTCTGCTGGCGCTGCGACACCCCCCTGCTCTACATCGCCAAGCCGTCCTGGTACATCCGCACCACGGCCTTCAAGGACCGGCTGCTGGCCAACAACGAGCGCATCAACTGGTACCCCGAGCACATCAAGCGCGGCCGGTTCGGCGACTGGCTGGAGAACAACGTGGACTGGGCCGTCTCGCGCGAGCGCTACTGGGGCACGCCGCTACCTTTCTGGGTGTGCGGCGCCTGCGGTGAGGCCACCTGCGTGGGCTCGGTGGCCGAACTGGTGGAGCGGGCCGTAGACCCGGAGGCGGCGCGCCGCCTGGACGATCTGCACCGCCCATACGTGGACGCCATCACCCTGCGCTGCCCGAAGTGCGGCGGCGAGCAACGGCGCGTGCCCGAGGTGGCGGATGCCTGGTTCGACTCCGGCGCCATGCCCTACGCCCAGTGGCACTACCCGTTCGAGAATCAGGAGACCTTCTCCCAGCGCTTCCCGGCCGACTTCATCTGCGAGGCCATCGACCAGACGCGCGGCTGGTTTTACACCCTGCATGCCGAGGCCACCCTGCTCCACTCGGTGGAGGCCGTGCCGGAGGGCATCGCCTTCAGGAACTGCGTGGTGCTGGGCCACATCCTGGACAAGCACGGCGAGAAGATGTCCAAATCGCGCGGCAACGTGGTCGATCCGTGGGACATGTTGGATCAGTACGGCGCCGACCCGTTGCGCTGGTACCTGTACGCCGCCTCGCCGTTCGGTCAGCCCCGCCGCTTCGACCCCGACCAGGTGCGCGAGACCCTGCGCGGCTTCTTCCTCACGCTGTGGAACACCTACGTGTTCCTGGTCACCTACGCCAACATCGACGACTGGGATCCGGCGCGCCGCGGCGGTGAGGGCCAGCCGTCCGAGCTGGACCGCTGGGTCATCTCCGAGCTCAACCTGCTCATCCAGCGCGTCACCCAGGCCATGGAGGGCTACAACCTCACCGACGCCGCCCGCGCCATCGACGCCTTCGTGGAGGAGCTGTCCAACTGGTACGTGCGCCGCTCCCGGCGGCGGTTCTGGAAGGCGGCGACGGACGCGGACAAGCTGCGCGCCTACCGCACGCTGCACACGTGCCTGGTCACGCTCGCCCAGCTCATGGCGCCCTTGGCGCCGTTCACCGCTGAGGCGCTGTGGCAGAACCTGGTGCGCTCGTGGGACGCAACGGCGCCGGAGAGCGTGCACCTGGCCGCCTGGCCGCTGGCCGACCCGTCCCTGATCGACGAGCGGCTCTCGGCCGACGTGCAGCTCATCATGCGTCTGGCCAGCCTGGGGCGAGCGGCACGTGCCAAGGCGCGCATCAAGGTGCGGCAGCCGCTGGCCGAGGTGGTAGTGCAGACCCGCTCGCCGGCGGAGCACGAGGCCGTGCTGCGACTCAAGGACCAGCTTCTGGAGGAGCTCAACGTCAAGTCGCTGCGCCTGGCCACCGACGAGAGCGGCCTGGTGGACTACGAGGTAAAGCTGAACCTGCCGGTGGTGGCCAAACGATTGGGCGCGGCGCGCCCCGCGGTGCAGGAGGCGCTGCAGAAGCTGGACGCGCGCGCGGTGGCCGCCGCCGTACGCGCCGGTCGGCCGGTGGAGGTGGCCGGCTTCATCCTCCAGCCAGAGGAGTTGCTGGTCACCACGAAGGAGCGCGAGGGGTATGCGGTGGCCTCCGAGGGTGGCTATACGGTGGCCCTGCACACCGGCCTTACCCCGGAGCTAGTGGACGAGGGACTGGCGCGCGAGCTGGTGCACCGCGTGCAGACGCTGCGCAAGGAGGCCGGGTTCGAGATCGCCGATCGCATCATCACCTACTACCAGGGCGACGAAGACGTGCAGCGCGTTATGCAGCGCTACGCCGATTACATCGCCGGCGAGACCCTGTCGCGCGAGCTCATCCTCGGCCCGCCCCGCGACGGCGCCTATGCGGAGCAGATGGAGATCGAGGGCCGGCCGGTGACGCTGGCCGTGCAGCGGGCGTAGCGTCGGAACGGACCCGGCGAGAGCCTGAGCCGCATTCGGCGGGACGATGCGAGCACCCCTTGCAGCAGGGGGTGCGGGTTGGGGCGGGCCATTGTCCGCCCCAACCCGCGCGCAACCCTGTCCCGTGCCGACCCGTCCCGCGCCGAAGGCCGGGAGCGGCGTGCGCACCGGGCAGAGCGGGGTAAGAGCCTGCCTGGGCCTGCCAACGATCCCTAAATCCGACCGCATGTCCGCCCAACCGGTTGCCGAGGGCGAAGACTTGAGTATAATATACTCAAGTCAATCCCCCCCCTCGCTGGAGGTAAACACCGCCGGCCCGTGCCCCGGCGTGCCGAGGCACGGGCGGTTGATGGAGACGACGGACGATGAACGTGAACAAACTGACCGAGAAGGCGCGCGAGGCGGTGCTGGCGGCGCAGGAGCTGGCCGAGGGCATGCAGCACAGCCAGGTCGAGCCGGAGCACCTGCTCCACACCCTGCTCGAGCAGGAAGGCGGCGTGGTGCCGGAGATCGTGCGCCGTCTGGGCAGGGACCCACGGCTGCTGGCCCAGGAGGTGCGCCGGGCCGTGCAGACGCTGCCGCGCCTGCACGCCGCCACCCAGGTCTACGTCTCGCCGCGGCTGTCCCAGGCCCTGCGTGCCGCCGAGGAGGAGGCGAAACGCCTCCAGGATGAGTACATCTCCACCGAGCACTTGCTGCTCGGCCTGTGCACCGTGCGCGACGGGGCCATTGCCCGATTGCTCGCCGGCGCGGGCATCGACCGGGAGCGCGTGCTCCAGGTGCTGACGCAGGTGCGCGGCCACCAGCGCGTCACCAGCCCCACCCCGGAGACCACCTACCAGGCCCTGGAGAAGTACGGCCGCGACCTCACCGAGCTGGCCCGCCAGGGCAAGCTCGACCCGGTGATCGGGCGCGACGAGGAGATCCGGCGCGTCATTCAGGTGCTCTCCCGCCGCACCAAGAACAACCCGGTGTTGATCGGTGAGCCAGGCGTGGGCAAGACCGCCATTGTTGAGGGTCTGGCCCAGCGCATCGTGCGCGGTGACGTGCCCGAGGGCTTGAAGAACAAGCGCATCGTCCAGCTCGACCTGGGCGCGCTCATCGCCGGCACCAAATACCGCGGCGAGTTCGAGGAGCGCCTGAAGGCCGTGCTGCGCGAGGTGCAGGAGGCCGAGGGCCAGATCATCCTGTTCATCGACGAGCTGCACACCGTGGTGGGTGCCGGCGCCGCCGAGGGCGCCATGGACGCCTCCAACATGCTCAAGCCGATGCTGGCCCGCGGCGAGCTGCACTGCATCGGCGCCACCACCCTGGACGAGTACCGCAAGCACATCGAGAAGGACCCGGCCCTGGAGCGCCGCTTCCAGCCCATCCTCGTCGATGAGCCCTCGGTAGAAGACACGATCAGCATCCTGCGCGGCCTCAAGGAGCGCTACGAGGTGCACCACGGCGTGCGCATCAAGGACAGCGCCCTGGTGGCGGCGGCCGTCCTCTCCCACCGCTACATCAGCGACCGCTTCCTGCCGGACAAGGCCATCGACCTGGTGGACGAGGCGGCGGCCCGCCTGCGCATGGAGATCGATTCCATGCCCGCCGAGCTGGACGAGGTCGAACGGCGCATCATGCAGCTCGAGATCGAGCGTGAGGCGCTCAAGAAGGAGACCGACCCCGGCTCCCGGGCGCGGCTGGAGAACCTGGACAAGGAGCTGGCCGAGCTCAAGGAGGAACGCGACCGTCTGCGCGCCCAGTGGGAGCGGGAGAAGGCCGCCATCCAACGCGTGCGCGAGCTGAAGGAGCGGCTGGAGCAGGTCCAGCTCGAGATCGAGCGCGCCGAGCGGGCGGCCGACTGGGAGACGGCCGCGCGCCTGCGCTACGGCACGTTGCGCGAGCTGGAGCAGCAGCTCCGGGAGGCGGAGCAGGCCTTGGAGGCGAAGGACGGCACCCGCCTCGTCAAAGAAGAGGTGGACGAGAACGACATCGCCGAGGTGGTGAGCAAGTGGACCGGCATCCCGGTCAGCCGCCTGATGGAGGGCGAGGTGCAGAAGCTCATCCACATGGAGGAGCGCCTGCACGAGCGCATCGTCAACCAGGACGAGGCGGTGCGTGCCGTGGCCAACGCTATCCGGCGCGCCCGTGCCGGGTTGCAGGACCCCAACCGGCCGCTGGGCAGCTTCATCTTCCTCGGCCCCACCGGCGTGGGCAAGACGGAGCTGGCCCGTGCCCTGGCTGAGTTCCTGTTTGACGATGAGCACGCCATGGTCCGCCTGGACATGAGCGAGTACCAGGAGCGGCACACCGTCTCCCGCCTGGTGGGCGCGCCGCCCGGCTACGTCGGCTATGAAGAAGGTGGCCAGCTCACCGAGGCCGTACGGCGCAAGCCCTACTCCGTGGTGCTGTTCGACGAGATCGAGAAGGCGCACCCGGACGTGTTCAAGACGCTCTTGCAGGTGCTGGATGACGGCCGGCTGACCGATGCCCAGGGGCGCACGGTGGACTTCAAGAACACCGTGATCATCATGACCTCCAACATCGGCAGCCACTACGTGCAGCAGTACGCCGGCACCGATGAGGAGCGGGCCAAGGCGTTGGTGCTGGACGCCCTGCGCCAGCACTTCCCACCGGAGTTCCTCAACCGGGTGGACGAGATCATCGTCTTCCACCAGCTCACGCGCGAGCAGTTGCGCCAAATCGTGGACATCCAGCTCCGCGGCCTGGCCCGGCGGCTGGCCGAGCGCAAGATGACGGTGGAGTTCACCGAGGCGGCCAAGGACCTGCTCATCGAGGAGGGCTACGACCCCGTCTACGGCGCCCGCCCGCTCAAGCGCACCATCCAGCGCCGCGTGCTGGACCCGCTGGCCCTCAAGGTCCTGGAGGGCGAGTTCAAAGAGGGGGACCACATCTTGGTCGACGCCCGCGATGGGCAGATCGTCTTCCAGCGGGCAGCGGTGGCAGCTGCGGTCTCCTGACCGGGCCACGACCGTGTCGGGGGCCGGACGCACCCGTCCGGCCCCCTTCGCGTGCCGCCCGCACGCTGGGCTAGCGATGCCGGCCGGCCAGCGCCAGTGTGGCCGCGGTGAGGACGATCACGATCAGGAGCCCGATCAGCAGGCCGGCATCCACGGCGCCACCTCCCGCCGCGTCCGCGTTTCAGAACACCTCATCGCGCTCGCCGAACTCGAACTCGAACGTCCGCTCCTCCACATCCGCCGGGTCTAGGATGCCGCGGCGGGCGAGCAACCGCTCGAAGGCCAGCAGCCAGCAGGCGTAGTAGTCGAACGGCCCCTCGCCCCGTTCCGCCTCCGCGATGGCGCGGATGAGTTCCTGGCGGAACTCCTCCCACTCGTACAGGCCGCGCTCATGCAGGGCCACCGCCATGCCGAACGCCCGCCCCTGCCAGGGCGCCGCGAACACCAGCTCGCCGTTCTTGCGCGGCAGCGCCGCCTTGCCGTCCATCTGCGCCACCACCCGCTCCACCACCGCCGTTTCCTCCGCGGACCAGCGGCCGGGCCGGCAGCTCTCGCCGCCCGTGCGCCGGCGGCGCGGCCGGTGGTCATCCACCGGCTGGCCGTCCGGGCGCGGCTGCCAGGCCGAGGCGGTGAACCAGTACGGCACCAGCACGCGCGGCGGCGGCAGTACGCGGTCGGCGTCCAACATGGCCTCGATGTAGTCGTACAGGGCGTAGACCATCCAGGGATGGTTCACGGAGTGGAACCACAATGCCTGGCCATCGAACAGGAGCAGGACCACGTTGGCCAGCGCGCACGGACCCAGTCAGCCACCGACGGTCACGTGCACGATGTTGCGCAGCCGCCGCCGCTCCCACTCCTCGAGATAGAGATCCGCGGGCACAGGAGCGAAGCCGTCCTCAACGCGTCCGCAGCAGCAGTTATTGTGGCAGACGAACAGCTGCCCCCGCGGCCGCGCCACATTCACCAGGCGGCCGTCCGGGCGGATGACCAGGTTGCGGCGGCGCTCGTACATTAGGCCGGCCTCCCGGCGGGGGCACCGGTCGGCAGCCGCACCTCGGCCACGCCCACCAGCGCGTCGCGCGTGATGTGCGGCAGGAGCTCCTCCTCCGTCATGCCCTCGGAGCCGGGCGGGGGCATGGGCAGCACCATGTAACGCAGCTCGGCGCTGCTGTCCCACACCCGCACCTCCCGCTCCGGCGGGATCTCCAGCCCGAACTCGCGCAGCAGGGCGCGCGGCTCCAGCACGGCGCGCGAGCGGTAGGCAGGGCTCTTGTACCAGGTGGGCGGCAGGCCCAGCACCGGCCACGGGTAGCAGGAGCAGAGCGTGCACACAACCAGGTTGTGCACCTGCGGTGTGTTCTCCACCACCATCAGCACGTCGTAGTTGGTCAGTCCGAAGACGGCCAGCGCGGCTTGGGAATCGGTAAGCAGTAGGCGCTTGTAATCCGGGTCCACCCAGGCGCGCGCCACCGCGCGGGCGCCGATCAGCGGCCCGGTGTCGTTCTCGTAGCGGCTGACGATGCGGTCCACCGTGTCCGGGCCGAGCAGGCCCTTCTCCATCAAGAGCGATTCCAGCGCCCGCACGCGCGACACGATGTATGGCTCCACGTTCGGGTGGTTCTTCCCCATCGTGGTCCTCCCACTCCCACGGCCCGCTCAGGCGGGCAGCAGGTAGCTCTCCCACAGGTCGACGCTCACCGCGCCGCGGCCATCTGCGCTTTCGCCCCACAGCTCCGCTGCCTCGAAGCGCACGCTGTACACCGGCTGGGGCTGCTCGCCCAGCCCGTGGGCGTTGGTGTCCGGGAAGACAAAGACGCCGTGACAGCGCTCCACCACGCCGCGCTTGCCGCGCACGTAGCGCGGCAGGCGGGTGTGACCTCGCGGGTGGATGTTGCGGGCGATTACCCAGTCGCCGGGTTTGAACTTGGGCGGGGCCGTGCCCTCGCGGCGGAAGAGGGTGCGCGGGTCGCCCGGCTGGCTGGGGCGGGCGACCGGCCGCGGCGTGACCAGGTCCGTGGCCTGCGCCTCCGGGTGCTCCGTGAAGTAGCGGGCGCGGGCCTCCAGCTCCGCGGCTGTTATCACGCGCTTCTCCACGTACAGCCGCTCGATGGCCGCCAGCCAGCGCTCGTAGTAGCTGCTGGTCAGGTACGCGGCCGGGTCCATACGCTCGATGGCGTGGCGGAACTCATCCAGGTTGAACACGCTCGCCTGCCCCACGCGCATCATGGCCAGCACGGTGCGCTCCCACGGCGCGTGAAACACCGGCTCGTGCTCCTCGCGCTCCACCGGCCCGAAGCCGTGCATCCCACCCAGGTCGTGGATGCCGTTCATGGCCTGCCTCCGCACGACCGGCAGCCGCCCTGCCAGCCGCCTGTGGCGCCATCATGACCGCGCGCGGTGGGTCGGTCAAGGGCGGCCGGGCTACGCCGGACGGTGCGACCCTGCTATGCTCACCACACGCTCCCCTCGCGAGGTACCGCCATGACCGCCGCCCTGGAGCGGACAACCAGCCGCCCCTACGGTCTGTGGGACAGCCCCATCACCCCGCTGCTCCTGGCGCAGGGCCTGCGCCTGGGCGACAGCGCCTGGGACACGGACGGCCGCACCTTGGTCTGGCTGGAGGGACGCTCCGACCGCGGCGTGCTCGTTTGCGCCACCGATGACCAGCCCGTCCCGCGCGACCTGACCAGCGACCTCTCCGTGCGGGCCACGGTCGGCTACGGCGGCGGCGACTTCACCGCCGGCCACGGGGCCGTCTACTTCGTCGCGGGTGGCCGCATCTACCGGCAGGAGCTGGCCGGCGGTCCGGCGCGGCCCGTCACCCCCGCCTTCGGTGCCGTGGCCGCACCCGCCCTCTCCCCGGACGGCCGCTGGCTGCTATACGTCAGCTCCTACGAGGGCGAGGACTGCCTGGCGGTGGTGGACAGCGCCGGACGCGGCTGGCCGGTCAAGCTGGCGCAGGGGCACGACTTTTATATGCAGCCGCGCTGGAGCCCAGACGGCACGCGCGTCGCCTGGATCGCCTGGGACCACCCCAACATGCCGTGGGACGGCACCGAGCTGTGGGTGGCCGACGTGGATCTATCCGGCGGCTTGCCCCGGCTGCGGGATGCGCACCGGGTGGCCGGCGGGCCGGACATCGCCGTCTTTCAACCGGAGTTCACGCCGGACGGTCGTGCTCTCCTGTACGTCTCCGACGAGCGCGGCTGGGGCCAGATCTACCGGTATCCCCTGGACGGGAGTCCACCCCAACGGCTGACGGACGGCAGCGGCGAGTACGGCGAGCCCGCCTGGCAGCAGGGCCAGCGCACCTACACCCTGGTGGACGGCGGCATCGTGTGCGTGCGCGCCGAGCAGGGGTTCCACCGCCTCCAGCACATCGACCTGGGAAGCGGCCGCGTGCGCGACATCGGCGGTGAGACGGCGCGCTACACCACGTTCGCCTACCCCTCTGGTGGCGGCCGCCGGGTGGCGGTCACGGCCGGCGCGCCGGACCTGCCGCCCCGGCTCATCCTAGTGGACGTGCCGAGCGGCGCCGTCACGGTGCGGGCGCGCAGCATGGGCGAGACCGTCCCGGCCGAGGAGTACGCCCGCCCGGAGCCGCTCGCCTGGCCCACCACCGACGGCGAGGTCGCTTACGGCCTGTTCTACCTGCCGCATTCCGCGCGCTTCCAGAGCCGAGGGTTGCCGCCGCTGGTGGGGCTGGTGCATGGCGGCCCCACCAGCCAGGCCCTGGCCGGCTTCCAGCCGCAGGCCCAGTTCTTCGCCACACGTGGCTACGCCGTGCTCCAGGTTAACTACCGTGGCAGCACGGGCTACGGCCGCGCCTACATGCGCAAGCTGCGCGGCAACTGGGGCGTGCACGACGTGGCGGACTGCCGCACCGGTGCGCTCAATTTGGCGGAGACGGGGCGGGTGGACCCACGCCGGCGGGTGATCATGGGCGGTAGCGCGGGCGGCTTCACGGTGCTGCAATCGTTGGTGACGCACCCCGGCTTCTACACGGCCGCCGTCTGTCTGTACGGGGTCTCCAATCAATTCACCCTTGCGGCCGAGACGCACAAGTTCGAGGCGCGCTATCTGGACTCCCTGCTTGGCCCGCTGCCGGAGGCGGCGGAGGTGTACCGGGCGCGCTCGCCGCAGTTCCACGCCGCCCGCATCCAGGACCCGATCGTCCTCTTCCAGGGCACGGAGGACAAGGTTGTGCCACGGGCCCAGTCCGATGCCATCGTCGCCTCGCTGCGGGCGCGGGGCGTACCGCATGAGTACCACGTGTACGAGGGTGAAGGCCACGGCTGGCGCAAGACAGAGACCATCGCGCACTTCTACGCGGCGGTGGAGCGCTTCCTGCGCCAGCACGTGGTGTTCAGCTAATCCCCCGGATTGCCGCTAGGAGGGAAGGGCTATGACCGCCGTGACGGGCGAGAAGCAGGCGGCACTGGCGTGGGTGGAGGAGAACCGCGCCCGCCTGTCCGAGTTTCACCAGGAGATCTGGAACTACGCCGAGACGGCCTGGCGTGAGTACCGCTCCGCCCGTGCCTATTGTGACCTGCTGCGCGGCGAAGGGTTTCACGTCGAGGAGGGATCAGGTGAGATGCCCACGGCCTTCGTCGCCACCTGGGGCAGCGGCCGGCCGGTGCTGGCCACCTACGCCGAGTACGACGCCGTGCCGGAGAACTCGCAGGCGCCGGTGCCGTACCGCCAGCCCCGGCCCGGCCTGCACCCGTGGGCGCCCGGCCACACCGACCCCCACTCTGCCCTGGGAGTCGCGGCCCTCACCGGCGTACTGGCCGCCAAGGCGGTGATGGAGCGCTTCGGCCTGCCCGGCACGCTCAAGCTGTTCGGCGAGCCGGCGGAGAAGGTGTGCGGCTCTAAGCCGGTGCACGCCGCCAAGGGCTATTACAACGACCTGGACGCCGCCATCGCCTACCACCCCTACCCCACCAACACCACCGTCTGGGACACCCACTGCGGCTCCTACTGGAGCTGCGTCTTCTCCTTCGAGTGCCTGACCCCGGAGGAGTGGATCGACCAGCGGCTGCTGGCCCACCCGGACCGGGCGCACGCCGCGGCGCGGGCGCCGGCCGCGCTGGACGCGGTGTGCCTGATGTACACCCTCACTAAGTACACCAAGGAGGCGATGTACCCCCACACCGGCACCTGGACCCTGAACGAGTTCCTCATGGTGGGCGGCCAGTGTACCTCGGACAACCTGCCGCCGCGCCTGGCGCAGATCCAGTACGCCTGGCGCTCGCCCACACTGGAGATCCAACAGCAGATCTACCGGGTGCTGGAGAACAACGCCCGGCACGCGGCGGCCGCCACCGGCTGCGTGGCCGCGGTGCGGTGGGTGACCAAGACGCGCGTGGGCCTGCCCAACCACGTCATGGCCGAGCTTACCTACCGCAACTTAGAGATCGCCGGCCCCACCCGCTTCGACGAGGAAGCACGACGCTTCGCGCGGGAGATCCAGCACCACCTGGGTTTTACGCCGATGGACGACCCGTTCACCGCCGAGAGCCAGCGCCTCACCCCGCCGCAGGAGTACGAGCGGGCCGTGCGCCGCGGCCTGCCGGAATGGCAGCAGCACTTCACCTCCGATGATTACGTCGAGTACACGTGGCATGCGCCCACCGTGCGCCTGCACACCGGCCGCCCGCGCCTGCGGCCGCCGCGCCCCGGCTACCAGTACCCCGCCTGGGTGAACAACGCCTTAGGGGGCGTGCCCGCGTGCATCGACCCCTGCTTCTTCGCCGCCGGCAAGGCGATCGCCCTCACGCTGCTGGACCTGGTCACCGACCCAGCGGCGCTGGCTGCGGCGCAGGCCGAGTTCCGGGAGCGCACGGGCGGCGGCATCGGCGGTGAGCGGTGGGTGGCCCCCTGCTTCCGCCCGATTTCCCGCCGCCGGTGGACCTGCGCTGGCCGGAGTACGTGCAGACGCCGCGCGGGGAGGAGTGGTGGATCCCCACACCCCGCGCCCCGGCGGCGTTCACCCGGCTCTGACGGCCACCCAGCCGCTCACACGATGCAGGCGATGGCGCAGTCCGGCCCATGCACCCGCTCCGCCTCGCGGATGGCCGCCTCCACGCTGGGCATCGGGGTAAAGCCGACGTGGCGCGGCACCGCCGGGTCGTCCGGGCCGGCCACGAACACCCGGCCGGCGTGCTTGAGCCGTTTGAGCGGCTGGGTGGCCAGGATGGCGTGCACGCCGTGGAAGCCGTAAGCATGGCGGTAGCGCTCGATGTAGCGCGGCTCCTCCGCGTACTGCTGGGCGAAGCGGCGGTCGATCTCGTAGGCGTCGGTGGTCTGGGACAGC
Source organism: Dehalococcoidia bacterium (assembly GCA_042408665.1). GTDB lineage: Bacteria > Chloroflexota > Dehalococcoidia > CAUJGQ01 > CAUJGQ01 > CAUJGQ01. The sequence goes on along the minus strand of JBHOQW010000049.1, from coordinate 33,771 downwards.
ACGTTGCGCCATACGTCCGGGTAGGAGGGGTGGTGCTCCTCGTCCCACTGCTCGGTGCAGGGGGTGGCCAAGATCACCGAGCAGCCCGGCTTGCCCAGCGCCTCGATGTAGCCGCCCTGGTAGCCCAGGCCCGAGGAGATGAGCGTCAGGATCGGGTTGACCTTGGAGAAGACGGCGTAGGGGCTCTGGTTGGGCACGCCGTAGACCACCACGTCCACCGGCTCGCCGGCGGCCCGTCGGGGCGGGTTGCGCTCCGCCATCACGTCCATGGCTCGGGCGCGCGTCTCTGCCACGGAGCCGGCCCACACGTAGGCCACGTGCTCTGGGTCCGACAGGATCATCTCAACCTTGAAGATCGGGCGGCCCAGCCGCGCCTCCAAGAGGGCGCCCATCTCATCGAGCACGCGGTGCATGCGGTTGTTGCGCACCGACATGGACATGCCGTCCGGGTGGTGCGTGGCCTTGATCGAGTTCCACGTGGAGAGGCCCACGCACACCGACTTCCAGCCGCCGCTGAAGCCGAGATTGACGCCGGTGTTGACGTACACTGTCAGGTCGCAGTCCACCACCAGCCGGTTGACCTCCACCAGGTGGCCGCTGGGCGTGGTGCCGATGGTGACGATGTTGGTGCGGTCCTCGGCGTCGTGACACATGAGCCGGTCGCCGAAGCGCGCCACCAGCTCCGGCCCCAGCACCACCGCCAGCTCCTCACGGGTGAACTTGCGGTGCAAGGCGTTGGCACACACCAGCGTGACCTGCTCCTCCGCCACCCCGGCGCGGCGCAGCTCGTCCAGCACGGCCTCGATGGCCAGGGCGCGGATGCGACCGCGGGCCTGCGTGGTGGGGTCGTCAAAGGCGATCAGCACGCGGGCACCGGGCCGCACCAGCTCAGGGATGGGGCGGATACCGATGGGGTGGGCGATGGCGTCGCGGATGGCGCGCGCCTGGTCCGGCAGCGGGGGCGGCGGCTCCGCGGTGCGGTGAATCACCCGGGCACGGTCCGGCAGCTCCACGTCTACCGTGCCATCGCCGTAGGGGATCGTCACGGTTCGCATCTGTTCCTCCTCACCGCAGGCGCGTACCCTGAGGGCAACCGTCCGGCGCCATCGCGCCCGCCTTCCGCGAGCCTCGCCGTGACGGCAGCCGGTGTGGAGCAGCGTAGCGCGGCGGCCGCTGATGTCAACCGCGGCCGCCGCTAACCCGTGTACGGGTTGACATCACCGTGCACGGTCCATCTACCATCAGACAGTACTGGAAGGCCCGCCGACGCCCGGCGGTCTGCAGAGGGGATCGGACCACTGGGACATCACCGGAGGAGGAGGTTCTGTGTTGGAGAGCACATATTGGGGGCGCAAGTCGGCGACCCGCTGGCCGCGCCGTCGTGCGCTGGCCTACGGGGCGGCGGGGAGCGCCGCGCTCTTCGCCCTGGCGTGCGGGGGTGGGAGCAAGACCGAGGAGGGCGGCCGCGGTGCGATGGGGACCACCCTGCCCAGCAGCGCCCAGGTGGCGACGGCGGGGGCGGGTGAGACGCCGCGGCCCGGCGGCAGCGCCGCCATCCGCATCGCCACCACGGCGCCGCTGGACCCGATCGCCAACACCACCTATACGGCGCAGACTATCGCCAGCTTCGCCTACAGCCGCCTCTTGAAGTGGAAAACGGACAGCAAGCCGGACACCGCCGATAACTACGAGATCGTGACCGACCTGGCCGCCAGCTATGAGGCGACCGCCGATGGCCTGACCTACACGTTCAAGCTGCGGCCGGCCAAGTTCCACAACAAGGCGCCGATCAACGGCCGCCAGGTGGACAGTGAAGATGTCAAGGTCACCCTGGAGCGCTTCCGGACCGACCCGAAGAACACCAACCGCAACACGTTCGGCACCCCCCAGAACCTAATCGTCGAGCGGGTGGAGACGCCAGACGCGCAGACGGTGGTGTTCAAACTGGCGCGGCCGTTCGGCCCGTTCCTCTCCTTGCTGGCCACCGCCCAGTACCTGTGGATCATGCCCAAGGAGCTGGCGGCCGGTGCCTTCGACCCGGCCAAGGACCAGATCGGCACCGGCCCCTTCATGTTCGACTCGCTGCAGCCGGACGCCGAGATCAAGTACAAGAAGCACCCAGCCTACTTCATCACCGATCGGCCGTATCTGGACGAGTTCCGACACATCGTGCTGGTAGACTCGGTTCAGGAGGTAGTCCAGTTTCAGGCCCGTCGCCTCGATGTGGCCGACATCCCCTTCGAGCAGGTGCAGGACGTCAAACGCTCTAACCCCGACGCCCGCTCGTTCACCTACCTGTCCGCCACACTGCCGTTCATCTCGCCGCAACTGCGCGGTACCAGCCCCTTCCGCGATGAACGGGTGCGGAAGGCGCTGTCCATGTCCGTGGACCGGGACGGAATGCTCAAGCTCTCGTGGGACGGCGCGGGAGTGTGGCAGAACATGGTGCCCGGCTCCTTCGGCCGCTGGTGGGTGGACCCCAAGGGCAACGACGCCGGTCCGGGTGCCGCGTTCTTCAAGTACGATATCAAAGAGGCTACGGCACTCCTGAAAGCCGCGGGATACGATGAGAACAACAAACTGACGTTCAAATACATCTACACACCCAACGGTTACACGCAGCGCTTCAACCAGTGGGCGGAGAGCGTGGCCGCTATGCTTAAGGATAACCGCGCGCTCAACCCCACGATCGTCACGGCAGATTACCAGGGCGAGTATATCAAAACTGGTGGGGTTTTCTTCGGTAACTACGACGGCGTCTTCTTTGGCCTGCAATCCGGTTTCAACGACCCGCACGACTATCTCTTCAACCCGCTACACTCGGCCAGCCAGCGCAATCACGCCGGCGTGAACGATCCGCAGCTCGACGCGCTGATCGATAAGGAGCAGAGCACGATCAATCCGGAGGAGCGAGTCAAGATCGTGCGCGACATCCAGCGCTACGTGATGGAGAAGATGTACTACATCCCTATGTTCATTGGCCCGAACTACACCTTTCTCCAGCCATGGGTGCGCAACTACTACCAGCGCCGCGGCTACGGCGCCGGCGCCGAGTCGTTCCTCGATATGTGGCTGGCCAAGTAGCCGGATGTCCGTCCACGCGATCGCGCGGCGAGACCACTGAACCACGGTGGTCTCGCCGCGCGTCCGTCGCGCCCGATGGCAGGCGGTGCAGGTCAGAATAGGATGCTGGCCAGCTGCCGTCGGTACTCCTGGGTGCGCGGGTCCTCATCCCCGAGGATGTTAAAGATGTCGATCATCGCCCGGCGGGCACCGTCGTTGGCGTACTTGCGGTCCAGCCGCACCGCCTCCAGGAGGTGGTCGAGGGCAGCGGTGTACGCCTCATCACCGGCCAGGGCCAGGCCTAGCTCATAATGCGCCGCCACATCACGCGGGTTGGCCTCCACCCGCGCCTTCAGCGCGGCAAAGTCGGCGGCTTTGGCCGCCCGGCGGAAGCGGATGCGCGCCAGCAGGCGCTGCGCCTCCGGGTCGCTCTGCACCGGCGCCAGCACCTGCTCGGCCTCGTCCAGCGCGTCACGCGCCACCAGCAGCCTGGCCAGGCCGGTAGCCGCTGCGGCGTGCCGCGGGTCCTCGCGTAGCGCAGCGCGGTACGCCCGCTCGGCGGCGACGCGGTCGCCGCGCTCCTCTGCCGCGCGGCCCTCGGCCGCCAGCCGATCCGCGTTGGACGGGAGAATAAGCGTGAGCCAGGCGCGCACCTGCGGTTCGGGCAACGCGCCGATAAACTCATCCACCACGCGCCCGTCCCGGAACGCCTTCACCGCCGGGATGCTCTGCACCCGGTATTGGGCCGCCAGGCGCGGGTTACGGTCCACATCCACCTTCACCAGTTCCCACTGACCGTTGGCGGACGCCGCCAGCCGCTCCAGCACCGGCCCCAGAAACCGACACGGCCCGCACCAGGCCGCCCAGAAATCCACCACCACCGGTACCTGCCGCGAGCGCTCGATCACATCGCGTTGAAAGGTCGTCTCATCGGCGTCGCGCACGTAGGCCGATTGCGCCGTCATTGTATCCTCCATGGCCGTAACATCAGGTTGCGCCGCGTCAGCGCCGCAACCCGCACCTTCATTGTACCCGCCCTGGAGCCGGCGTTCGCCCACCCGGCATATGACTGCACCGAGTGGTCACGCTATCCTGCGGTGGAACATTCGCGCCTGGGAGACGGCGATGAAGTTCTGCGGAGCATGCGGCACGCTGCTGCAAGAGGGGCCGGACGCCTCCGGGCATCCACACCGCTTCTGTCCTGCCTGTGGCTGGACCTGGTATGACCCACCGGTGCCCGTCACCTTGGTGGTGGTGACCACCCCCGACCGCCGCGTGGTCTACTGCCGCAAGCGCAGCTTTCCGCCCGGCCGCTGGTCGGTCGTCTCCGGGTTCATCCCACGAGGCGAGCGCGCCGAGGAGGCAGCGGTGCGCGAGGTGCGCGAGGAGACCGGCCTGGAGGCAGAGATCGTGCGCTTCATGGGCACCCATGTCTACGACCAGCGCCCGGACCAGCTCGTGATCGCCTTCCATGCTCGCGCGGTCGGCGGCACGCCGCGCGCCGGCGACGACGTGGACGAGATCGATATCGCGCCGCCGGACCCGTCGCGGCTGCGCGAGGGCAGCACCTCCCATTGGCTGGTCACGCACCTCATCGAGCACCCCGAGTGGTGAGCCCGGCCCCGGCACACCGGGGCGAACGACGATGCGGGGAGGGGTTCATGCGGTTCGTCCCGCGCAAGCTGTTTCTCACCTGTGGTCTGGGCGTGCACCGGGCCAAGCTGACCAGTTTCGAGCTCGCCCTGCGCGACGCCGGCATCGCCCACCTGAACCTCGTGCGCGTCTCCTCCATCCTGCCACCCGGCTGCCGCATCGTCAGCCGGGATGAGGGGCTGGCCGCGCTCGAGGCGGGCGAGGTGACATTCGCCGTCATCGCGGAGATGGCCACGGACGAACCCGGCCGACGCATCGCCGCCTCGGTGGGCGTGGCCATCCCCGCCGACCCGCGTATGTACGGTTACCTATCGGAACACCACGCCTACGGGGAGACGGAGCAAGAGGCAGGCGACTTTGCCGAGGACCTGGCCGCCACCATGCTGGCCACGGTCCTGGGCATCCCCTTTGACCCCGACCGCGATTATAACGAGCGGCGCGAGCAGTACCGGATGGGCGGCCACATCGTGGACAGCACCAGCATCACCCAAACGGCCGAGGGCGCTCCCGGCGGGGTGTGGACCACGGTGGTGGCCGCCGCCGTGTTGGTGTGAGGCGCATCGCCTCGGCCGGATCGGGCCTGTGGTACACTGGGGCACACCGTACGGATACGGAGCAGAGGCGACGCGATGGAGCCGGAGGGTGACGACGCAGCGCTCGCCAGATCCACCTTCACGCCGGGTGCACTCTGGCGCTGGTTCCGCCTGCTCGGCCTTCCCCTTATCGTCCTCACGCTGATCGCCACGGCCATCGTGCTCCTGCGCGCGCCCGACCACGCCGCGACGCCCGCGGCGGAGCGTGACATGGGCGCGGTCCCCATCAATCTCTCCCGCTTGGTCGGTCCGGAGCAGACCGGACCACCGCCACAAGAGGGAGGGCCGGCGCCGGACTTCGCCCTGCAGGGACTGGACGGACGCATCTACCGCCTGAGCGAGCTGCGCGGCCGCGCCGTGCTGATCAACTTCTGGGCCACCTGGTGCGGCCCCTGCCGCACCGAGATGCCGGCCATCGAGGAGGTCTACCGGCGTTACGCCGACGGCCGCCTCGTGGTGCTGGCCGTCAACGTGGAGGAGGACACCGACCGCGTGGCGCCGTTCGTGCAGCGCCTCGGCCTGTCGTTTCCCATCCTGCTCGACCGCGACGGCGCCGTCAGCCGCCGCTATCGCGTCACCGGCCTGCCCACGACGTACCTCATCCGTCCCGACGGCACGATCGACGGCGTACGCCTCGGCCCTTACACCCGCGCCATGTTGCAGGGCCGGGTGGAGCAATTGCTCGGTGGAGAGTAAGCCCCGCGCCTAACGGATCTCCAGCAACTCCACGTCAAAGATAAGCGTGGCGTTGGGCGGAATGACGTTGGCGGCGCCACGCTCACCGTAGCCCAGGAGTGGTGGAATGGTGAGCCGCCGCTTACCGCCCACCCGCATCCCAACCACGCCCTCATCCCAGCCCTGGATCACCTGCCCCGCACCCAGCCGGAAATCGAACGGGCGGTTACGGCTGTACGAGGAGTCAAACTGCCGGCCCGGCTTGCCGCCGTCGGCCAGCCAGCCGGTGTAATGCACCACGGCCGTCTGGCCGGGGCGGATGGGATCACCGCTGCCAACCCTAAGGTCCACGTAGACCAGGCCGGAAGGCAGGGTCACCGGTGTGCCCTCTTGTGTCACGGTGCTCTCCTTGCCGCCGCACCCCGCGACGAGCAACGCCACAGCGCACAGCAGAGCGAACCACTTCACGCTCACCCTCGTGGCGGGCCGCCCCCGCGCGGCCGTGCCACCCCGCGTCTACTGTACCGGGGCGGCCACCGATGCGCACTTGACCGTTTCCCGTTGACGGCACCGGTTCGGGCCGCGATGCTGAGAGGGCCGGTGGCGGGTGGGAGCGGAGCGTGGTGATGTCTGGCCCCCGTCCGACGCTGGTGCTTGAGACCTGCCTGATGTGCGACCGGCTGGCGCCGGCCCGCTTTCTCCTGTACCGCTTTCCCGACACCTTCGGCCACGAGCGCGCCCCCGCGCAGCAGCGGCTGGCACCGCTCTGCTCCCGCTGCCATGCCCTGCTGGCCCGCGCCGGCGCCCGCGGACTGGTAGAGACCGCCAGCGGCGCACGCTGGACACTCGTCTCGCCCGCACCGCACGCCCACCGGCGATGAACCGGTGCGCTACAGGTCGGCCACCGCGGGCATCACCTCGCGGGCGATGATCTCCAGCACCTCGAAATCCGTCTGGTTGTGGTGCTGGAGCATGATCCGGTGCACGCCCTCGCGCGCGACCGCGCCGATCTGCTCCACCACCTCCTGCGGCCGGCCCACCAACCAGCCGCGCTCGCGCAACGTGCGCAGGAGATCCGCGTTGCCCTGGGGCGGGAGCATGGGCAGGATCTCGCGCAGGGCGGCTAGCCGCCGTGCGATGGCCGCATCGTTCTCCCCGATCACAAACGCCGCCATGATGGAGCGGGCGATGCGCGTGGGGTCGCGCCCTTCGCGCTCGCAGTGGCGCGCCAGCACCGCGCTCTTCTCTCGGATCCGTTCCGGCACGGCACCGAACATGTTCCACTCGTCCGCGTAGCGGGCCACGATCTGCAGCGTGCGCCGCTCCCCGGCGCCACCCACCAGGATGGGCAACGGCCGCTGCGCCGGTTTGGGGTGCATCTCCGCGTTCTCCAGGCGGTAGTAGCGGCCGGCGAAGTTGGCCTTGCCCGGCGCCTCCAGGGCGCGGATTACCCGGATGGACTCCTCCAGCATGGCCATGCGCTCGCCCACGGGCGGGAACGGCAGCCCGAATGCCTGATGCTCCGGCACGTTCCAGCCGGCACCCAGACCCAGCACCAGCCGTCCACCTGAAAGCTGGTCGATAGCGGCGGCCATGCGCGCCACCAGCGTCGGGTGGCGGAAGGTGACCGGCGCCACCAGCGGGCCGAAGCGCAGGCGGGAGGTCTCCACCGCCGTGAGCGTGAGCGAGGTAAACGTCTCCAGCGCGTCACGCTCCGGCCGACCCATCAGCGAAACGTAATGATCCGACCGCCACAGCGACTCAAAACCCAGCTCCTCGGTGCGGTGCATGATCGCCCGCCAGCGCTCCCAGGTGAGCCCTTCCTGGCCCTCGATCATCACCCCCAGCTTCACACCTGCTCCTCCACCAGCCCTTCGCTGCCCCGGCCCGGCGGCCGCGCGGCGCATACCTCCAAAAACTCGTACACCAAATTCGCGGCCAGCAGGGCTGTGATCTCGGCCGTGTCGTACGGCGGTGCTACCTCGACGATGTCGAACCCCACCACCGGCAGGCCGCGCAGCCCGCGCACGAGCTGCACCAGCTCGCGGCTGGTGAGCCCGGCTACCTCCGGTGTGCCGGTACCGGGTGCAAAGGCGGGATCGGCGCAATCGATATCCAGCGAGACGTACACCGGTCCGCGCGCCCGTGCCCGGATCTGAGCAACGGTCTCCGCTACTCCCTGGGCGGCGAACTCGTCGGCGGTGAGCAGGTGAAAGCCGGCGGCACGGCACTCCGCCACGATAGCCATCGAGATGGTGCCGCGGATGCCCACCTGCACCGAGGCGTCCAGGGCGATCAGACCCTCCTGATGGGCGATGCGGAACACGGTGCCGTGGTGGTAGGGCCGTCCCTCCGGCGGCTGCCAGTAATCCGGGTGGGCGTCGAAGTGCACCAGCGCCAGCGGCCCGTGCACCGCGGCGCAGGCGCGCAACACCGGTAGGGTGATGGTGTGATCTCCGCCCAGTACGATGGGCACCACGCCCGCCTGCACGATGGGGGCCACCGTCTCCTGGATGCGGCGCAGGTTCTCCTCAATGTACGCCGCCACGATGTTGACGTCGCCGTAGTCGATCACGCGCAGGGTGCGCAACGGCCCCCACAGGTCATCGGCCGTCATTGGGTACTGGCGCACCTGGGCGGAGGCGTTGCGGATGGCGCGCGGGCCGAAGCGGGCGCCCGGCCGGTGCATCACTCCCAGGTCGAACGGGGCACCCACGACCGCTACATCCGCCTTGCTCAAGTCGCGGGAGAGGGGCAGGCGCATGAAGGAGTACGCCCCGCTGTAGCGCGGCGCATCCTGCCAGTCAGCCGGAAAGAGGCGATCCTGCTCTGGCATACTAAGATCCGGCGGTGGCGTCACGGTCGCACCCCCGGCGCTCGCTGTCAAGCATCCCGCTCGATTGACCGTTCCCGCCCGTCGGGTAGCATAACATCCAGTCCCCCCACAGCGGACGGTACCCGGAACACGCTGCAAGGAGACGGGCACAACGCATGGCCGGGGCCAACGGGCAGCACCCCGGCGCCGGCACCGGCCGGCTCCCGGAGGTAAGCGAGAGCGAGGCACCTCCCGAGGTGCAGGCGGTCTTCACCGAGATCACCCGCACCGTGCGCGTGCCGTTCCCCAGCCTGCTCTGGCGCGTGCTGGCCGCCGACCCGCCCGTGCTGCGCGCCGCCTGGCGCGCCGTGGCACCCAACCTGCGCACCCTGGCCGCCGAGCGCGCCGCCGACCGGCTGCGCGAGCGGGCGCTGATCGAGGAGGCGGCGGGCATCGCCAGCCACAAGGCCTTCAAGGGCGATCTGGTGCGCGCCGAGATCGATTATGACCTGCGCACCCGCATCGCCAACTTCAACCACGCGGCCCTGTACGCCCTGCCCAAGCACCTACTGGCGGCGGTGATGCTGTCCGAAGCGCTGGCCGGCCGGCAGCCCACCGGTGGCGGTAACGCGCAGGAGATCCCGCTCGGTCCGGCGCCCGGCGCGGTGGCCGTGGCGCCCGTGGACCCGACGGCCGTGCGCGGTCGCGTCGCTGAGCTGCTCGCGGAGATCGCGGCGGCGCACGGCCACCCGACCGCCGAAGATTACTTCCGGGGTCTGGCGCGCCTCCCTGATTACCTGGCGGCCGCCTGGAACGCGCTCAAGCCAGTGGTGCGCGACGAGGCCTACGATGAGCGCGGCCGCGAGCTGGTAACGATGGCACGGGCCGCGTATCGGGCCATGCCATATCCGGTGCCCTTTCCCAACAACGCCGTCCCGCCGGCACGCGCCGGTGAGCTGGGCACGCTCCTGGCCCTCTTCGCCGAGCGCATCCTACCGGACGTCCTCATCGACGCGGCGATCATCACCGCGCTCACCGACGGACCGGAGGCGCGCGGTCGGACCCCCTTCGCACTGTGAGGTCGCACCCGCGACGCCGCGATGCGCTATCATCGAGGCAACGGGTAACCGAGGAGACCGGCTAACCCCACGCGAAGGGAGACGGGCGTGACGCGCGAGGAGATCCGCCTCACGTCGTTGGTGTCGTGCGGCGGTTGAGCGTCCAAGGCGGGCCCTGAGGCCCTGGCGCACGTGCTGCGCCCCTTGCAGGAGCTCTTCCCCGCGGCCCGCTACCCGGCCCTGCTGGTGGGCCTGGAGCGGGCCGACGACGCCGCGGTCTACAAGCTGAACGATGACATCGCCATCGTTCAGACGGTGGACTTTTTTGCGCCGATCGTCGACGACCCCTGGACCTTCGGCGCCATCGCCGCCGTTAACGCCATGAGCGACGTGTGGGCAATGGGCGGTGAGGTGGTGATGGCGCTCAACGTCGCCGCCCTGCCGGACGATATGGCCCCGGAGGTGGCCGCCAATATCGTGCGCGGGGCGGCGGAGATGGTGGCCCAGGCGGGCGGTGTGATCGCCGGCGGCCACACCGTGTACGACCGGGAGCCGAAGTTCGGTCTGGCCGTCACCGGTTTGGTCCACCCGCAGCGCGTGCTCACCAAGGCCGGCGCCCGGCCGGGCGATGCCCTCTACCTGACCAAGCCTCTAGGCACCGGGGTGATCGTCACCGCCGCCCGCAACGACCGCGCCGAGCCGGCCTGGTTGGAGGCCGCCGTCGCCTCCATGCTGCGCTTCAACCGCCACCCCGCGCACATCGCCGCGGCCGTCGGCGTGCGCGCCATGACCGACGTCACCGGCTTCGGCCTCCTCGGCCACGCCGACGAGATGGCGCGCCTGAGCGGCGTGGGCATGCGCCTGTGGGCCACCGCGATCCCGGCCCTGCCCGGCGCCCTGGCCTGCATCGCCATGGGAATCGGCACCGGTGGGGAGGCGCGCAACCGCGCCTTCGTGTCGCCGCGCGTGCACATCGACGCGGATGTGCCGGCGGAGACCGCCCATCTGCTCTACGACCCGCAGACCTCGGGCGGCCTGCTCATCGCCGTGGCCCCGGAGCGCGCACCGGAGCTGGAGGCGCGCTTCCGCGCCGACGCGTGCGACCTGTGGCGCATCGGCGAGGTAACGGACGAGCGGGGCATCGAGGTCGTCACCGGCTAATCCCACCCGCTTGGCCGTGTGCCGGCCGACGTGCGATGCTGTGCGGTGGGAGTTCGCCAGGTGCTCGCCGGCCCGCCCTCATCCCGGCCGGTCGATCGCGACGATGGCTGACTGACGCCGGAGCGGCACGATGCGCGGGAGAGGCGTTCCACTGGTCCTGGGCGTCACGATGGCGCTGTGCGCCGCGCTGCTCGCCCTGCCGGCGTGCGGCGGCAAGAAAGAAGCGGCCCAGGCGACGCCTGCCCCCCGGCCCGACCCACGTACTCTGCTGAACGAAGCCGCCGACCGGGTAGAGCAAGCTAGGAGCTTTCATTTTCTGCTGGAGCACGAGCGCGGAACCACCCCGATCGTGCTCCAGCTTCAGATGACGCGGGCGGAGGGGGACGTGGTCAAGCCGGACCGGCTGCGCGCCGATATCGACGCCCAGCGCGGTGGCGTGCGCCTCAAGCTCAAGCTTGTCAGCATCGGTGAGCAGTCCAAGATCAGCAACCCCTTCAACCCGGCCCAGTATGTGGATCTGCCCACCGGCACGCGCCTGTCCGACGTGTTCGACCCGGCCGCCGGCACCACCGCCGCCCTGCGCGCGGTGAAGGATCCGCAGATCACCGGTGAGGAGACGCTGGACGGGCGCAAGGTCTGGCGGGTGGACGGCACGGTGGACGCGGCCAGCCTGGCGGCGCTGGTCACGCTGGCCGAGACCGGCTACACCGCCAAGGGCACGGTCTGGATCGGGCAGGAGACAAAGGAGGTCTACCGGGTGCGCCTGGAGGGTCCGCTCGGCTCCCAGGACACGCCGGATGTGGTGCGCGTCCTCACCCTCTCCCGCTATAACGAGAGCATCGCCATCACCCCGGTGCCGTGACCGGTCGCGGAGGGCCATCGATGCGCCGCCTGCGCGCCTCCGTCGCCCCGTCGCCAACGCCGGGCGCGTCCGCCCCGGCGCGCCGCTCCCGTTCCCCCTGGCTGCTGGTGATCGCCCTGGGGCTCGGCGTGTTCGTAGGCGGGTTCGACCAGACCTTCGTGGTACCGGTCCTGTCCACCATCCTCAGCGATCTCAACATCACCGTTGACCAGTTCGGCAAGGCGTCCTGGATCATCAACGGCTACCTGCTCGGCTACACCGTGGCCATGCCGCTCATGGGCCGGGTGGCGGACGTGTACGGCCACCTGCGCGTGTTTGTGATCAGCCTGCTCATTTTCATGGGCGGCTCGGTGCTCGTCGCGCTGTCGCCCAACCTGACGATGCTCACCCTCGCCCGTGCCGTGACCGCGCTGGGTGGCGGCGCGCTGGTGCCGGTGGCGCTGGCCATCGCGGCCGATCGCCTGCCGCCGCACGCGCGGCCGCTGGGATTGAGCGCCATATCGGTCCTGGACGACGCCTCCAGCCTGCTCGGCCCGCTGTGGGGCACGCTGGTCGGGGTGGCCATCGGCTGGCGCGGCCTGTTCTGGATGAACATCGTGCTCAGCCTCCCCGTGCTCGTCCTGGTCGTGCTCCTGGCCCGGGGCCATCGCGTGCGTCACCCCGTCCCGGTGGACTGGACCGGGGGGGTCTTGCTGGCCCTGGCGCTCCTGTTCATCACCTTCGCTCTGGCCGACACCGGCGTCACCCCGCGCCCCCTGTGGCAGTCGGCGCTGCTCTACGGCTTGGGGGCCGCGCTCATGGCCGCGTTCGTGTGGTGGGAGCTGCACACCCCTCACCCCATGATCGACCTGCGCATGTTCCGCATCGCGCGGCTGAGCGCCGCCAACGTGATGTTCTTCCTGGAAGGCGGGGCCTTGATCACGGCCCTGGTGAACATCCCCCTTATGGACGAAGTCTTATGGGGTGGCAACGGCGCTGAACCGGGCCTCATGCTCATGCGCATGGTGTTGTTCATGATCGTGGGCGGCGTGTTGGGCGGAGTGCTGGCGCCGCGCCTTGGTTTCCGCTGGACGGCGCTCATCGGCTTTGTCCTTGCCACCGTGGGGCTGGGGGGGATGCGCGCCTGGCCCCAGGAGCCCAACGAGGCACAACGCTGGGCCGCCTTGGCGGTGGCTGGCCTCGGCTTCACCCTCCCCGACGCACCGCTGTACGCCACAATCGTCAACGCGGTGGAGGCCGGCCGGCGCGCCGCCGCCACCGCGGTGCTGCAGGTCTGCCAGACCACCGGCATGATCGTGGGCATGGCCTTGCTCGCCTCACGCGGCCTGGGCCGGTTCAACCAGCGGGCGGCGGCCATCTTCGGGCAGGAGGGGCTGGCGCTGGACGAGGCCAAGCTCAAGGTCGTGCAACACCAGACGTTCGATGAGACGTTCCTGGTGGCGGCCCTGGCCACGGCCGTGGCTGCCGTGCTGGCGCTTACGCTGGAGAGCACGCGCCTGCGCACCAAGGGTTGGCGCGACGTGTTCGGGTTCCGCGCCGCCGCCGAGGACCAGTCGTGACCAACACCTTCCGCCTGCTCGGCATCTTTCCCCACCCAGACGACGAGACGTACAGCGCCGGCGGTACACTGGCCCGGGCTGCGGCGGCCGGTGCCGAGGTGTACGTACTGTGCGCCACCCGCGGCGAGGCCGGCCAGATCGTCACCCCCGGCCTCGCCACGCCCGAAACCCTGGGCGCCGTGCGGGAACGCGAGCTGCACGCGGCCTGCGCCGCCCTGGGCGCCCGCCCGCCGCTGTTTCTCGGCTACCGCGACGGCACGCTGCCGGCGGTGGACCTAATCGAGGCGGTGGGCCGCATCGTGCGGGTCATTCGCCAGTTGCGGCCGCATGTGGTCCTCACCCTGGGGCCAGACGGCATCTACGGCCATCCCGACCACATCGCCCTGCACAAGCTGGTGACGCCCGCCTTCCGCTCGGCCGGCGGCGGCAGCCGCTTCCCGGAGGAGCAGTTCGGCCCGCCCTGGCAGCCGGCGCGCCTGTTTTGGACCGCCTTCCCGCGCGGTTACTTCCGGCCGGTGTGGGAGCAGCTCCTACGCTCCGACCTGGCCACCGGTATCCGCCAGTTCGACCCCGAGCGCCTCGGCGTCACCGACGACGAAGTGCACGCCGAGATCGACGTCGCGGAGTTCGTCCCGTGCAAGCTGGCGGCGCTGCGCGCTCATCGCACCCAGCTCCGGGGCGAGGACCCATTCAGCATCTTCCCGCCCGGTATCCTCGAGGGCATTCTGGAGCGCGAGCGGTTCACCCTGGCGCTCGGCGACCGCCCAGGCCGCCGCCTGAGCGATGTGTTCGAAGGACTGGATCGAGAGGCGCTGCCATGAGCCCATCCGACCGCGCCGGCCGCCTGGCCCTGCGCCCCCACCGCTGGTTCGCCGCCCTATACGACGTGATGGGCGGTCCGGTCGAGCGCGGGCCGCTGGGCCGACGACGCGCGGTGTTGGTCCGGCCGCTCTCCGGGCAGGTGCTGGACCTTGGCGCGGGCACGGGCGCCAACTTCCCACTGTACGGCCCTTCCGCTCACGTGGTGGCGGTGGAGCCCGACCCGTACATGCTGCGCCGCGCCCTGCGCCGCCGGGCCCTGGCTGGATCGGGGCACATCGACCTCTGTCAGGCGGTGGGTGAGGCGCTACCGTTCCGCGACGGCAGCTTCGATGCCGTGGTGGCCACGCTGGTCCTGTGCACGGTGGCCGACCCAGCACGAACCCTGCACGAGGCGCGGCGTGTGCTGCGGCCCGGCGGCCGCCTGTATTTCCTGGAACACGTGCGCGCCGACGGCCTCCTCGGCCGCGTGCAGGACGCCATCCGCCCGCTGTGGAGCTACTTCGGCGGCGGATGCGTGGTCAACCGGCGCACGGAGGCCACGCTCCGCCAAGTCGGCTTTACCGTCGAGCGGATCACGCGCACCCGGATGGGGCTGCTGCCGGTGATCGTCGGGATCGCCCGGCCCGCGCATCTCGCCTCAGGCGGCCGGCCGGTGTACCCTGAGAGCGATGCCTGACGTCCGCGCCGTCCTGTTTGACCTGGGCGACACGCTCTGGCACTTTCCGAACCCACCTACCCGCGAGGAACGGCTGGCCCGCGCGGCAGAGCGGATCGCGGACACGCTGCGCGCCTGGGGCCTGGGCGACGGCGTCGACTGCCTGGCGTTGGCACGAGACATTCAGGAGGAAGACTGGCGGCGGACGCGCGACGCCTACTTCTCGCACCTGCGCAGCCCCCACTTCCCCTCGATGGTGCGTGAGCTGGCCGCCGCCCGTGGCCTCGCCCTCGACGCCCGGCAGGCCGAGGCGCTGTGGTACGCCGCCAACCCGGGCGGTATCTTCCTGCGGCGCGAGATCTTCCCGGACAGCGTTCCCACGCTGCGCTGGCTCCGGGCGCGCGGCTATCGGCTGGCAACGGTCACCAACCGCTCGCTCGGTGGCCCGCCCTTCATGGAGGAGCTACGCCAGCACGGCATGTTGGAGCTGTTCGACGCCTTCGCCATCTCCTGCGACGACGGCTGGCTCAAACCGGCGCCACAACTGTTCCTCAAGGCCCTCGACGCGCTCGGCGTGCCGCCGGAGGAGGCGGTGATGGTGGGCGACTCGCTGCGCGCGGACGTGGCCGGCGCCAAGGCACTGGGCATGGTCGCCGTCTGGAAGCGGCCGCCGATACCGGTAGAAGAGGAGGCTCGCCTGCCCGACGGACGCCCGGCTGTGCCGGACTATATCATCGACCGCCCCGGCGACCTGCAGCGCCTGCCGCTGTTCGTCGAACGGTAACTGCGGCCATGCTCGGCGCCGGTTGCCAACCTGAACCCATGGGGGGAGACACGACCCCATGCATCACTCCGCCCCGCGCCCGAGCCGGGGCCCCATCCACAGCGCCGGTTCGCTCCGCGCGCGACAGCGCCACCCCCGGCCCCACCGGGGCGGCACCTTCGCCTCTCTGGCCAATCGCGATTTCCGCTACCTGCTCGCCGGCACGATGGGCGTACAGGTTGGCTCCTGGTCGCAGACCATCGGCCAGGGCTGGCTGGTGCATGTCCTCACCCATTCCGCCTTTCAACTGGGCCTGATCTCCTTCATCCGCGGCGTGGCCATGCTGGCCGCCTCGCCTGCCGGTGGGCTCCTATCCGACCTGCTAGACCGCCGGCGCGTGGTGATCGCCGGCACGCTGCTGGCCGCCACCAACGCGCTGGCGCTCACCGCTCTGGTCGCCACGGGCCACATAGCGGTGTGGCACCTCTACACGCTGGCCGCCATCGACGGCGCGTTGAACGCCGTCAACCAGCCGGCCCGCCAGGCACTGGTGTACGACGTGGTCGGCAAGGAGGACCTCACCAACGCCGTGGCGCTGAGCTCGGTGGGCGGCAACCTGATGCGCATCATCGGCCCGTCGCTGGGCGGCGCCCTGATCGGGACGGCCGGCATCGCCTCGTGCTTCCTGTTCCAGGGCCTGTGCTACACGCTTTCGGCGGTGGTGACGCTGTTCATCCACCCGATAGACCCGGTGCGCCGACGGATCACCTCGCTGCTGGAGAGCTTGCTCGGCGGCTTCGCCTACGCGCTGCGCCACCGCTCGGTGCTGCTGCTCCTGCTCGTGGCGGCGGTGCCGAGCCTGCTGGTGTATCCCTACGTCGGCTTCGTGCCCGTGTTCGCCTCCGATGTGTTGCACGTCGGTCCGTTCCTGTACGGGGTGCTGATGACCGCGGTGGGCGTGGGCTCCATCCCCGGCGCGCTGCTGGCCGCCAACATGGCCGACCCGCGCGGCAAGGGGTGGCTGCTCCTGGCCACTTCTGCCGGTTACATGACGATGGTGGCCGCCTTCGCCTGCTCGCCCTGGTTTCCGCTCGCCTTCGCCTGTCTGGTCGTGGCTGGGGTCGCTAACTCCATCCAGAACACGCTGAACAACACACTGGTGCAGCTCTCGGTCAGCGACGCCTACCGCGGCCGTGTCTCGGCCCTATACTTTATGACCAGCGGCCTCACGCCGTTCGGTTCGTTGGCGATGGGTACGGCCATCGCCACGCTGGGGCCGCAGCCGGCGGTAGCCGCATTCGCCCTCTCGGCCGCGGCCGTGATCGTCGGGCTGAGCATCGCCTCCCCGCACCTGCGTCGCCTGTGAGGCGGCCCGTTACGCCCGCCGCGCCAGCAGAGCTGTCAGCCACCCGCCCGTGGCCTGCAGCGGCCAGGCCGTCACGACCGGGCAGCCAACGCCCGCCAGCCAGGCACGGTACTGCTGCAGGACGTACACCCCGCCGCCCGCCGTGCGCAGACCGAGCTGGAGCGCCTGCAACAGCGCCTCAAGCTGAGGCCCCTGGCTGTCGTCTGGGATCGTGTCGACCAGCACGATGAGACCGCCCGGCCGCAGCGCCGCCACCGCCCGGCCGAGGAGGCGCGGCACCTCGATTTCGTCCTCTAGGTGGCAGATATTGGCGAGGATAGCCAGGTCATAGGCCCCGTTCGGGATGGGCGCATCGCGCCAGTCACCCGCGATTGCCGTGAAGCGCGTGTCCAACCCCACCGCTTCGGCGTAGGCGCGGGCCACCGCCAGCACCGGGGCACGATCCACGGCGGTGACCGTGGCCCGGGGGTCTGAGACAGCCACGGCGCGGCTCCAGACCGCCGACCCGGCGCCGAGGTCGAGGAGTGCAGCGCCGGGCGGCACGAGGCCGTGCGCGCGCAACCGACCGGCAAGCTCCGCGGCCGCCTCGGCGTGCAGCGCATCGAGCGTATCGGCGACCTCCGCGTAGGGGGCGCCGTCCGGTTGGTCCATGGAGAGGTACGGCACGCCGGAGCGCACCCATTGGGGCAGGTGCGCCCAGAAGGCCGCCGCCTGCGCGATGGGGCCGGCCGCAACCCCGTCGCCGGCCGGCACAGTATACATCAGCGCCAGCGGCGGTGTGAGCGCGTACTGCTCCCCCTCGCGGACGAGCACCCCCAGCGCGGCCAGCACCGCCAGTACCCCCCGCAAGGGCCGGGCCGGCACCGCGCAACGGGCGGCAAGCTCTTCAGCGGACGCCGGCCCCTCCGCCAGCCGTCTCGCCGCCCCGCACGCCTCCAGCGCCAAAAGGGCGGCGGCGGGAGCCAACAGGTGCATGGTCACGCGCGCGCTGGCGACGGTGGCGCGGGCAGTGGCCAGCCGTGCCGACCGGAGCAGGGCGTCCAGCACCGCCCGTTCGCCGCCGCCTAGGCCGGCGGCGAACTGCTCCAGCCGTGCCGTCGCGGCGAGCAGCGCCTCCTCGCCCAATTGCTTCCGCACCGGCGCCGCGAAGAAGGCGCTGGCCATCTCAGTGAGGTCGTCGGTCTCGCTTGCGCGCCGCGCGCCAAGCGCGTCGCGCAGCGCGGCCGCCATCTCCGCCCCGCTGGCAAAGCGTGCCGCGGGCTCCTTGGCCAGGCCGCGCGCCAGCACGGCGCGCACGGACGGATCCAGTCCGGGGGGCCATGCCGGCTCCTCGCTGCGATGCCGGTCGCGCAACCGTTCGGGCGTATCCGGTACAAACGGGTACCGACCCACCAGCGCGGCATAGAGGAGCACCGCCAAGCTGTATAGGTCGCTCTGCGGGCCCACGGGCCGGTTGGCCCACACCTCGGGGGCGGTGACCAGCGGTGTGGTGAACAGCACCCGACCATCGAAGGGGCGCCGGCCGAGGCGCCGCGCCGCGCCGAAATCGATCAGCACAAGGTGGCCGTCCCTCCCGACCAGCACATTGGCGGGGCTGACGTCGCCGTGCCACCAGCCGGCGGCGTGCAGGGCGTCCAGCGCGCCGCCGATCTCCTCGGCCAAGGCCACCGCGAGCGACGCGGGCGCCGGCTGTCCCTGTCCGATATGGGCCGTGAGCGGGGTGCCGGGCACCCACGGCCCTACCAGGGCCGGCCCGGCCGCGGTGCGCAGCAAGCGGTACAGCGGCAGCACGGCAGGGTGAAGGTTCGCGGCACGCAGCCGGGCCTCCAGCAGCAGCCGTCGGCGAGCGTGGGCGGGGTTCGGCGCGTCCGGCCGTGCCACCTTCACCGCCAGCTCCCGCGTCAGCGTGGGGTCGTGACAGCGGTACACCCGGCTTTGCTCACCCTCGTGGACCAGCGCCAGGACGCGATAGCGGCCAAGGCGTGCGGCGCGTTCTTCGGTGTCCATCGCTATCCCCCCGCGCGACGCGCGGCATCCCGCGGCATCCAAGGTAGCACACGCCACACCCATCCAGCGTCACATCGGCGACGCTCCCGCGGTACCGATTCACCGGCCATGGTGATCGTTACTGGAAAATCACACCTTGTGGCACATCTGCGACAGAACGAGGACAAGACTGGTGTAGCATTGCGTAAGAGAGGTTCCTCAGAGCAGCGCGTGCTGAGCCGGTTTGACAGGCCGTTGCCGTCGTTCCTAGCATAGCTGCCATTGGCCATCGGCCCGGGGAGGGGGACCCGTCATGGCTGTCGACCCGTCGCCGCTCGTTCTCGGTCCCGATGAGGCGTCCACGGGAGTGCCGCCGGTGCGAGTTGCGCTGGTGAACATGCCGTTTGCCATGGCGGACCGCCCGTCCATCCAGTGCGGGCTGCTCAAGGCGGCGCTCACGCGGGTGGGCCACCACGTGGACGTGCACTACCTGAACCTGGAGCTGGCCCTGACGCTGGGCCGCGCCGCGTACGAACAGATCGCTGAGCACCGTTCGGACGAGCTGCTGGGCGACTGGCTGTTCGCGGTGGCCGCCTTCGGTGACCGCGGCGACGAGGACGCCTATCGCGCCGCCTGCCCGGAGGTGGAGCGCACGTGCGCGCGTCTGGGCATCGCCTGGAAGGATCTGTGCCGCCTGCGGCGGGAAGTGCTGCCGACCACCGTGGCGCGGTGGGCGGAAAGCGTGGACTGGGGTCGGTACGCTGTCATCGGCTTCACCTCGGTGTTCGAGCAGAACGTGGCCGCCCTGGCCCTAGCCCGGCAGATCAAGCGGCGCTTCCCGCACGTGATCACCGTGTTCGGCGGCGCCAACTTCGAGGCCGAGATGGGGCCGGAGCAGGTGCGCGCCTTCCCCTGGATCGATTACGCCGTGATCGGCGAGGCGGATGAGACGTTCCCAGCCCTCGTCAACCGCCTGGCCCGCGGTGAGCGCGGCGCCGGCCTCCCCGGGGTGGTGTACCGGGAGAACGGGCGGGTGGCGGGCGACCCCGCGCCCGGCCGGGTGTTCCGCATGGACCGCCTGCCGGACCCGAACTACGACGAGTACTTCGAGACGCTCTTCCGCCTGGGCCGTGAGCAGCTCGTGGGAGATTACCCACCGGTGCTGCCGTTCGAAAGCGCGCGCGGCTGCTGGTGGGGGCAGAAGCACCACTGCACGTTCTGCGGTCTGAACGCGGGCGGCATGACCTTCCGCTCCCGCTCCCCCCAGACCGTGGCGGGGCAGCTTCGGCGGCTAGCCGCCCGCTACCACATCGCCAACTTCCAGGCCGTGGACAACATTATGGACCTCCGCTATCTGGAGGCCTTGTTCCCGGCTCTGGTCGCCGCGCGGCTAGACTACGCGTTCTTCTACGAGGTCAAGGCCAACCTCACCCGCGAGCAGGTGCGCACCCTGGCGCGCGGCGGCGTGCACAGCATTCAGCCCGGCATCGAGAGCTTCAGCACCCATATCCTCAAGCTGATGCGCAAGGGCACTACCATGCTGCGCAACATCCGCCTGCTGAAATGGGCCCACTACTACGGCATGCGCATCGGCTGGAACATCCTGTGCGGCTTTCCCGGCGAACGGCCGGAAGACTACGACCAGCAGGCGAAACTGCTGCCGCTCCTTTTCCATCTGCCGCCGCCCAGCGGCGCGGGACGCATTTGGCTGGAGCGGTTCAGCCCCTACTACGCCGACCCGTCCTTCCCCGTGCGGAACAAGCGCCCGCGCCGCGCCTACCGCTTCATCTACCCGGAAGGCGTCAACCTGGACAAGATCGCCTACTACTTCGACTATGAGATGGGCGACACGCTGCCCGACGAGGCGTACCGGCCGTTGCAACAGCTCGTCGATGAATGGAAGGCGCGCTGGAACGGGCCCAACCGTCCGCTGCTCGTCTACCAGCGCGCGCCGGACTGGATACAGATCATCGACAAGCGTGACCCGAGCGCACCGCGGGCGTTGGCGCTGCACGGCCTGGAGGCCGACGCCTACGAGTTCTGCTCCGACACGGACCATTCAGCCGAACGCGTGGCATCCCACCTGCAAGAGCGGCATGGGTCAGACGTGACCACCGCGGCGGTCGAGGCCATCCTGCACCGCCTGTGCCGTCAGGGACTGATGGTGCACGAGGATGGCCACTTCCTCAGCCTGGCGCTACCGGTCAACCCGAACTGGTAGCGCTCGGTGCCGCCAAGGAGAACGCCATGGAACGCCCTCCCGCACGGCCTGAACCGGGCCGGACCCCTGTGGAGCTGCTGGAGCGGCTGGAGTGGGTCCGCCCGTGGGAGCGCCATGCCCTGCCACCCGGCCTGTCTGCCGCCGACGCCGCCCTGGCGACGGCCCGCGAGCGGTTGGCCGGGTTTGCCGAGCAGCTCAACACGCGCGAGCGCACCGCGCTCCAGGCGCTGCTCGACCTCGGCACCGGCGATGCCGCCTTCCGTGAGCTGGCCGCGTTGCCGCCGGAGGCCGTCCTTACGGAGCAGGAGCGAGCCTATCTGGAGCGCCTGGAGGCCGAGCCGGTGCCGGCGCCCGGGCTGCGGCCCGTGGTGTCGGTGGTGATGAAGGGCACGCGGCTGTGCAACCTGCGCTGCACCTACTGCAACTACTGGCGCGAGGGGCCCAACCAGGTGATGCGCTTCCCGGTACTGGCGCGCGCCATCCGCGACACCCTGGCCTCGCCGCGCACCGTCAACGTCGAGTTCGTGTGGCACGGCGGCGAGCCGACCCTGCTCCCCATCGCCTTCTACCGCAAAGCGCTCTGGTTGCAGCAGCGCTTTCGCCGGCCCGGGCAGGTGATTAAGAACCGCATCCAGACCAACGCCACCCGCATCGGCGACGACTGGATCGCGTTCTGGCGGCGCTATCGCTTTATCGTTGGGGTAAGCCTGGACGGGCCGCCGGAGGTGCATGACCGGCGCCGTCTGGACCGGCGCGGCCGGTCGACCGCCGCCCAAGTGCAAGCCGGGCTAGCACGGCTACAGGCCGCCGGGCTAGACCCGCGCCTGTACATCGTGATCGACGACGCGGTGATCGAGGCCGGGCCGGCGCGGGTGCTGGACTACCTGCTCGAGATCGGCGCCCAGCGGGTAGGATTGCTCAACGCCGTCCCCGCCTACACCGCGCCCGACGCGCCGCCGTCCGGCACCTACCTGCCCTGGCCGCGCTACCTGGCCTTTCTCACCGAACTGTTCCGTCTGTGGTGGCCGCGTCACGTGGACCGGATCGTCTTCCGCGAGCTGGCGGACCTTGCCGGGCAGCTCGCCGGCCGCCCGCCACTGGTGTGCAACTTCGCCGGCGACTGCTTCGGCAACGTGTTCACCATCGAGCCCACCGGCGAGATTTCGGCCTGCGACCGCTACCTGGACGACCCGGACTACCTGTTCGGCAACCTGCTGCACACGCGGCTGGGCGACGTTGAGGCGTCAGCGCGCATGACTGAGATGCGTGCCGCCAACCAGGTCGCGGTCGAACGCAGCCGTGCCTGCCCCTGGTTCGCCGTGTGTCACGGCGGCTGCCCGCACGACCGGGGGCTGGGGTTGCGCCACGTGCCCGGCTTCCCCGCCGATTGCTGCGGCCTAGCGCCGCTGCTCACCGCCATGGCCGGCGTGCTGCGCGCCAGCGGTGTGCCGCCGGCGCCCGCTCAGCCGCCGCTGGCATCGCCCTGAGCGGGCGCCGGCGCGAGAAAGGAGGTGCGAGGGAGTACGGGAGGGAGTCACGGTTCTGCGACACGATTGTCTTGTAATCGAAAGGAGGAGCACATGACCGAGCCAACGCGCGTCACCCCCGAGGATATCGACGCCCTGGCCGAGAAACTGGCCAAGTTCGCGGAGCAGCTGCCCCAGCAGGAGCGTAACGTGCTCGGCTGGATCATCGCCCGCGCCTCGGCCGCCAGTGAGCAGGACGTCTCCGGCTACCTAGGCGGGTTCGGGACCGCGGGGCCGAGCCCCACGCTGCAGACCGGACTGTTTACCGGCGGTGTGTCACCCGCCCTGCGCACCGCCGCCGGCCTAGGCACGGTACGACCCGGCCTCGGCCCTGCCGCGAGCCTGACTATCTCCTGGGGCTGGTAGGCTCCTGCGCCCCGGCGCATGCACTGGAACCCATACGCCGGGGCCCCTCAAGAGGAGCACGCCCTGAGGACCAGCCATCTGGGCATCCTCATGGCGTGCTCCCATGGACCGCCATACTCCGGCCATGTGCGGAGGAGCTGGATGGTAGATGGTAGAGGAGACACGAGTCACACCCGACCTCGTTGACGCCCTGGCCGAGAAGCTCGCCCAGTTCACGCAACAGCTTCCCGAGCAGGAGCGCAACATTCTGGTCTGGATCCTGGTACGGGCCTCAGCCGCCACCGAGCAAGACGTGACCGGTTACCTGGGCCTCGCCCCAGGAACGTCTGACGTGGAGACCTCGCTGCTGCCGGCCGGATCACTGGCCGCACAGCTTCGCCTGGCGGCCGGCTTGGGCACGCTGCGCCCTGGTAACACGTGGATCGTGATTAGGGACAAGAGCGGCCCGCGTTGAGGCGCACGCGTACACCGCTGATCGCTGCGCCGCGATACCGCACGGCGCACGGTCTAGGTAAGCGCCGCCACGCCCGAGTTTCCGATTGCTCCCGCGTCGACGGCGGACCAGAGCGAGGTACCGATGAGCACCATCGATGTAGGAACGCGCGCCCCTGAATTCCACGCTCCCCTCGGCAACAGCGAAGGGATCGCGCTGAGCGCCCTGCGAGGCCGACCGGTCGTGCTGGCTTTCTACCCGGTCACCTTCGGCTTCATGACCGGCATCGGCGGCTGAAGTCGGGAGCTAGCGGGCTTCGTCGAAGTCCAGGATCAGTTCACCGCCCTTGGGGCGCAGGTGATTGGCGTTGGGGTGGACCGGCCGGAGGTAGCGCAGGGGTACGCTCGCGCGGCGGGCGCCCGCTTTCCCTTCATCGGCAACCCGCCCGGGAACGAGATCGCCCGTGCTTACGGTGCACTATCCGAGCGCTATCGGATCTACCGGCGTGTCACGTTCGTCATCGACCGAGACGGCATTGTACGGGTCGTGATCCGCGACCCGCACGACATGTTGCGTCACAGTCGCGAGGCGCTGGCTGCGGCGCATGCGCTGGTCGGACGGGGCCGGTCTGCCACCTAGGCGCACGGCCTGCTATCCTCCGATCCGTGGACGGTTCGCGCAAGCCCTGGGGCGGCCGCTTCGAGCGGGCCACGGACCAAGCGGTGGAGGCCTACACCGCCTCCATCGACGTGGACCGGCGTATGGCCCGAGAGGACATCCTTGGGTCCATCGCCCACGCCCGCATGCTCGGCCGGCAGGGCATCATCCCGACCGAGGACGCGGCGCGCATCGTGGCGGGCCTGGAGCGCCTACTCGACGAGGTCGAACGGGGTGCCTTTCCGCTCGACCCTGCCCTGGAAGACATCCACATGAACGTGGAGGCGCGGCTGGCGGACCTGATCGGCCCGGAGGTGGCCGGACGGTTACACACGGCCCGCTCGCGCAACGACCAGGTCGCGCTGGACGTGCGCCTGTGGACCTTGCGCGCCATCGACGAGGTGGTGGACGCCATCGGCCGCCTGCAAGCGGCGCTCTTGGACCTGGCCGAGCAGCACGCCGAGGATATCCTGCCCGGCTACACCCACCTGCAACGCGCCCAGCCGGTGACCCTCGGCCACCATCTGATGGCGTACGTCGAGATGCTGGAACGAGACATCGGCCGGTTCGCCGACTGCGCCAGGCGCGCCTCGGTCTCGCCCCTGGGCAGCGGGGCGCTGGCGGGCGCGCCCTACCCGCTGGATCGCGAGGGGGTGGCGCGTGAGCTGGGGCTGGCCGGTATAACCGAGAACAGCCTGGACGCCGTCTCCGACCGCGACTTCGTGGTCGAGTTCCAGGCCGCGGCCGCTATCTGCATGATGCACCTCTCCCGGCTGGCGGAAGAGATCGTGCTCTGGTCCACCGGCGAGTTCGGTTTCATCAGCCTGGACGACGCCTTCGCCACCGGCTCCAGCCTCATGCCCCAGAAGAAGAACCCGGACGTGGCCGAGCTGGCGCGCGGGCGCACCGGGCGCGTGTACGGCAACCTCGTCGCCATCCTCACGACGCTCAAGGCCCTGCCGCTCAGCTACAACCGTGACCTCCAAGAAGACAAGCCGGGGCTGTTCGACACCTTTGACACGCTCGTGTCCACGCTGGATATCATGGCGCGCATGGTACCCACCATCCGCTTTCACACGGAGCGGATGCGAGCCCTGGCCGGCGCCGGCTACACGCTGGCCACTGATGTGGCCGATTACTTGGTGCGCAAGGGCCTGCCGTTCCGCGCGGCGCACCACATCGTCGGCGCCTTGGTCGCGTACGCGGCCGCGCAGGGCAAGGAGCTGCATGAGCTGACAACGGCCGAGTACCAGCGTTTCTCGCCGCTGTTTGCGGACGATGTCCGCGCCATCACGGTGGACAGCGCGGTGCGTGCGCGCGACCTCCCGGGCGGCACCGCACCGCGCCGGGTGCGCGAGGCCATCGCCCGGGCCCGGACCCGCCTCCGCCGGCGTCAAGCAGGAAGCACCCACGTCGGCTCGGCACGCAACCCCTGAGCCCGCCGTCCATCCCGCCAAGTGAGGCACAAGAAGGCCGCGCAGAGCTGGGAGCACGAGCATGCCGCTGATCGAGGGAGTGAAGCTGGCACCGTCGATCCTCACCGCGGACTTCGCCCGTCTCGGTGAGCAGGTGCGTGAGGCAGAGGCGGCCGGGGCGGATTACATTCACATCGACGTCATGGATGGGCACTTCGTGCCGCCGATCACGATGGGGCCGCTGATCGTAGACGCGGTGCGCCGCTCCTGCCGGCTGCCGCTGGACCTGCACCTCATGATCGAGCACCCGGAGCGGCACATCGGCCCCTTCAAAGACGCCGGCGCCGACCTGCTCACCGTGCACGCCGAGGCCACCCCGCACCTGCACCGCGTCCTGCGCCTGATCCGCGATGCCGGCCTGCGCGCCGGCGTGGCGCTCAGCCCCGGCACCCATGAGACCGCCATCAGCGAGGTGCTCGATCTGGCCGACGTGGTGGTGGTCATGACGGTGGACCCTGGCTGGGGCGGGCAACGGTTTCTGGAGCACGTGCGGCCGAAATTGCGACGGGTGCGCCAGCTTATCGACCGGTGCGGCCGGTCAGTGGCGCTGGAGGTGGACGGCGGCGTCAACGAGGACACCGTGCGCGCCGTGTGCGAGGACGGGGTGGACATCGTGGTGGCCGGCTCGGCCATTTTCAACCACCGGGAACCGGTGGCGGCGGCGGTGGAACGCCTGCGACGGGCCGCCGCCGGGGCGGTGCGCGGACATGCGCAGCCCCGCGCCTAGGCGACGCGGGGCATGCACCGGGGACGCGCGACCCCTTCCTTACCGGGGCACTTTCAGGGTGGTCTTCAGGCAGCGTGTGCAGATCTTGAGCCGTTGCCGTTTCCCGTCCATCACCACCCAGTGCCGGTGCACGTTCGGTTGAAAGGTGCGCGGCGTCTTGTGCGCCTTGCGCTCCCAGCGGCCGGAGGACTTGTGGCGGATGTTCCGACCGATCACGGTGTGCTTTCCACAGATCTCACAGGTCGCCACGGCGATGATCCCTCACATGACGCGCGCCCGGCGCGACACCGGGCACCCCGGCACAGCGCCGGCCCCGCACGGTCGCGCCGCGCGTTCGTGCAGCTTGTGACAATTCGCTACCCATCGTAGCATGGGCGCGGGGGGGCCGCAAATCGACATCACCGCGCCGCTTCGGCCGCCAACCCGCGTCCCGCGCCCCTGGAGGAGCCCCGGTGACCATCGGAGCCGAAACGGCGTCGGCGCTGTCCGGTCCGGACCTGTATGCACTCTTCTCCACCGCCGCTACCTGGCTGGAGCGGAACGCCCCCGCCATCAACGCCATCAACGTCTTCCCGGTGCCGGACGGGGATACCGGCACCAACATGTCGCTCACCCTGCGCGCCGCCGTGGACGAGGCGCGGGCCGCCGGGCCGGAGCTCGACGCCGTGGCCGCCGCCCTGGCACATGGTGCGATCATGGGGGCACGTGGCAATTCCGGCGTTATTCTTTCCCAATACCTCAAGGGGCTCGCCACTCGCCTGGCGGGCCTATCGCGCGCGGACGGTGCGGCCCGTGGAGGGCACGATGCTCACCGTGGCGCGCGAAGCGGGGCAAGCCGCCGCCCGCGCGGCCGCCGACGGTCACGACACCGTGGGAGTGCTCGCGGCGGCCGTCGCCGCCGCGCGGGCGGCCGTACAACGCACCCCGGAGCTGCTACCCGTCCTGCGCGAGGCGGGGGTGGTCGACTCGGGCGGCCTGGGGCTGTGCGTGGTGTTAGAGGGTGCCCTAGGCTACCTGCAGGGCGCGCCGCTGCCGGAGGCGCCGTCGGACGCCGGCCACATCGCCCCGGCGTGGCTCGAAGCGCACCGCACCGCCCATGAGCGCGGCGACGAGCGCTACGGCTATTGCATCCAGTTCCTGGTGCGCACCGCACCGACCACCGCCGATGACCTGCGCGTCGCCATGACCGCCCTCGGCGACTCGGTGGTGGTGGTCGAGGAGCAGGGCGTGTTGCACGTGCACGTGCACTGTCCGGACCCGGGAGCGCCCCTCTCGCGCGCGGCCGGCTACGGCCCGCTCACCGCGATCAAGGTCGAGAATATGGACGAGCAGGCGGCACAGATCGCCCCGGACACCGCACCGCCAACGAGCGCCGCTCCGTTCTCGGTGGTGGCGGTGGCGAGCGGCGCGGGGATCGCCGCCGCCCTGCGCGGCGCC
The DNA here is from genome assembly GCA_042408665.1 of Dehalococcoidia bacterium. Taxonomy (GTDB): domain Bacteria; phylum Chloroflexota; class Dehalococcoidia; order CAUJGQ01; family CAUJGQ01; genus CAUJGQ01. The sequence goes on along the minus strand of JBHOQW010000049.1, from coordinate 5,898 downwards.
GGCGCCGAGCAGATCGTGTCCGGCGGTCGCACCATGAACCCCAGCGCGCGCGAAATCCTGGCGGCGATCGAGGCGGCGTCGCGGCCCGTCGTGGTGGTGCTGCCCAATCACAAGAACGTGGTCTGGACCGCCGAACAGGCGGCCGCCCTGTCCAGCAAGCGCGTGGAGGTGCTGCCCACCCGCTCGGTGCCCCAGGGCATCGCCGCGCTGCTGGCCCTCAACCCGGACGCGGAGCCGGAGGCCGCCCTGGCGGCCATGCGCCAGGCCATCGGGCACGTGCGCACCGTGGAGGTCACCCACGCCGCCCGCCCGACCCGCGTGGATGGCGCACCGGTGCGCGCCGGCCAGCCGATCGCCCTCGTCGACGGCGAGCTGGCGCTGACCGCGCCCAGCCTGGAAGAGGCGGTGGTCCACGCGGTGGCGCGGGTACGCCCCACACCAGGCGCCTTGATCACGGTATTTTACGGCGAAGCGGTCCCGCCCGAGCGCGCCGCCGACCTTGCCGCCGAGCTTCGACGCCATTACCCGCAGATAGAGGTAGAGCTTGTGGCCGGCGGTCAGCCGCTCTACGACTACATTGTTGGGATCGAATAACGCCGGTACGGAGCGGTGCGGTCTGCCGGATCGTGTATGCTGCGAACATGACGGACCGGTCGCCGGATGTTACCCAGTCGCTTCGGATCGCCCTGGTCTCGCCCTACGATCTCGCCGTGGCCGGCGGGGTGAACAACCACATCACCCAGCTCGCGGCGCACTTCCGGGCGAGCGGCCACTACGTGCGCATCATCGGCCCCGCCTCTGGCCCGCCGCCCGTGGGCAGCGCCCAGGACATCATCGTCATCGGCCGGCCGGTGCCCGTCCCCACCAGCGGCTCCATCGCCCGCATCGCCCTCTCGCCCCGGCTCTCCCCGCGCGTCAAAGAGGTGCTAGCGGCGGAGCGCTTCGAGGTGGTGCACGTGCACGAGCCGCTCATGCCCTTCCTGCCGATCACCTTTCTCCGTCACTCGGAGGCCGTCAACGTCGGCACCTTCCACGCGGCCAAGGACGGCGGCAACCGGCTGTACGCCTACTCGAAGCGGCTGCTCAAGCGCTGGTTCCGCAAGCTGGACGGCAAGATCGCCGTGTCTCCGGCCGCCGAGCGGCTCGTCTCACGCTACTTTCCCGGCTACTACAACATCATCCCCAACGGTATCGACCTGGCACGCTTTACGGACGCGGTGCCACGACCGGAGCTGCGCGACGGCAAACTGAACATCCTGTTCGTGGGGCGAATGGAGAAGCGCAAGGGCCTGAAGTATCTGCTGCGCGCCTACATCGCTGTCAAGCGCGAGATGCCCAACACCCGCCTGATCGTGGTCGGCGAGGGCCGGTTGCGCGAAGGGTACGAGCGCTCCATCCGCCGTGCCGGCGTGCCGGACGTGCTGTTCACCGGCTACGTGCCTGCCGATGAGTTGCCGAGGTATTACGCCTCGGCGGACATCTGTTGCTTCCCGGCCACCGGCAACGAGAGCCAAGGTTACGTGCTCCTGGAGGCGATAGCGTCCGGCAAGCCGGTGGTGGCCAGCAACATCGAGGGGTTCGCGAGTGTGATCACGGACGGAGTGGAGGGGCACCTGGTGGAGCCCAAGAATCCGGAGGCGCTCGCCCTGGCGTTGGTGCATTTGCTGGCGGACAGCGGCCTGCGGGAGCAGATGAGCCGCAACGCCCGGCTGCGCGCCGAGGCGTACGGCTGGGACCGCGTCGCCCGGCGGGTGCTCAGCTATTACCAGCGCCTGCTCTACGAGCGCGGCCTCACCCAGCAGAGCCGCCTGCGCCGTCTGACCGCCGCCAAGCCAACATGAGGTGTGCAGCCGTGGACCCGCACCTCCTGCCCCGCACCGCGCCGCGCCGCCTGCTCGACCCCGCCGTGCGCGCGGTGGCCCGGGCCGGCCTCAGCCCCAACGCCGTGACGGCGCTGGGGTTCCTGGGCAACTGCGCCGCCGCGCTGCTGGCCGCCAGCGGCTGGTTGCCGGCCGCGGGTAGCCTGATGTTGGTAAGCAGCCTGCTGGACCTGGTGGACGGCGCCCTGGCGCGCGCCACGGGCCGTGTCAGCCGCTTCGGCGCGGTGTTCGATGCCGTGCTGGACCGCTACTCCGAGGCCGTGGTACTGCTCGGCATCGTCGTCTACCAGGCCAAGCGAGAGGCATACCTCTCCGTCGCGCTGGCGTTCACCGCGCTCACGGGCTCCGTGCTGGTGAGCTTCGTGCGCGCCCGCGCCGAGACGCTGGGGTTGAACCTGCGTGAGGGGATCTTCACCCGCGCCGAGCGTGTGGTCCTGGTTGCCCTGGCGCTGATCGCCGCCGCCTGGTGGCAGGGCGCGCTCATCGCCGCGCTCTGGGTGCTGGCCGCGCTGGCCAATCTCACCGCGCTTCAGCGCCTCATTCGCACCTGCGGCAAGCTAGCGGCGAGCGCCGCCGAGGAAAGCGAGGCTCAACCGTGATCCCGTTGCGAGAGCAGGAACTCATCCGTCAGCGTTTCGCCCAGGACCTCACGGGCCCGGTCAAGATCGACCTGTTCACCGTGCGGCCGTTGCCGGTGTACGTGCCGGGCCGGCAAGAATGCCCCACCTGTCCGGATATGGAACAGGTGCTCACCGAAATCGCTCGCCTCTCGGAACGCATCGACCTGCGCGTCTTCGAACTGGGCAAGCAACGGGACCTGGAGGAACGTTACGGGATAACGGTGGTGCCGACCACCGTGGTGCGCGGGGCGGTCAACCGGCCCGTGCTGTTCGTCGGTCTCCCCTCCCGTCTGCTCTTTCCCGTGCTGATCGAAACGATCGTGGACGTGTCCGGCGAGCCACCGGTGCCGCCCCCCGCCATCCGGCGGCGGCTCAACCGACTGAAGCGCACGGTGCGGGTGCGGCTGTTTGTGCTGCCGGACGCACCCTACTGCGCCGAGATGGCGCGCGTAGTAGAGGTGCTGGCCCTCGCCAGCCCTCACCTGCGGGCCGAGATCATCGAGGCCGGCGAGTTTCCCATGCTCACGGAGCGCTACGCTGTGCGCGCCGTCCCGGCCACCGTGGTAGAAGACCGGCCGCCCCTGTTCGGTATGCTCTCCCCCGAGGAGCTGATCGAAGAGGCTGTGCACGCGGCCGAGCGGCGCGCCATCGCACCGCGCAGCGCCGTGTTTGCCATCCCGCCCACCGCCACACCGCTGCCGGCACGCAACGAACCCGGCGAGCCCGGCCAGGTGCGGCCCAGCGGGCTGATCATCCCAAACCGTTGAGCGACGTGCGCCGACGCCGACGCGCGAGCAGGAGCGAGCCGGTCACGCTCACCGCCAGCACGACGACGATGGCCGCCACGCCGGCCACGACGATGCGCCCCTCCGCCGCGGGCCGATGCGCGCCCGCCGTTTGCGTCCCATCGGGGCTCGGCGCCCCACCCCGGTCGCGTGGGCGCAGGCCGAGGCTGATGCGCCAGCCGTCCTCGATCTCATCCTGGCCCTTGCCGTAGACCGCGCGCAGGGCGTCGTCTGGGGTGCGCCCCTCGCCGAAGCGGCTGAGCAGAGCGCGCATCCAGTCAGGGCCGTACTCATGCAGGAGGTAGCGCACCACGCTCTCCGCGGCGGCGTACGCCACCTGGGCGTCAGGGCCGGGCAGCGTGGAGAAGGCGTTGATGAGCGCGCGTAGGGTGGGAAGGCGGTCGAACTGCACGGCCTGCGCCAGCGCCTGCCGGTTCTCCCCACTGGTACCGCCTTCGGCCACCACGGCCAGCCCCTCGTTCAGCCAGGCCGGCACGTGGCTACCGAGCCCGGGTGTGAACGTGATCTGGTAGATGAGCTGGTGGGTGAGCTCGTGCAGCAGCGCCCGCTGGCCCTCTCCCCGGTCACCCGGCGCGATCGGCACCAGGACGGTATCGTACTCGCCGATGGAGATACCGCCGATCCAGGGCGGCGTGCCCGGCAGGGCACTGTACAGGTCGGCCTGCGAGCCGTACACCAGCACGGTCACCGGCCGCACGAGGTCGACACCCTGCTCGCGGGCCAGGCGCGTCACCGCCGCCGTGGCCGCATCGAGCAGTTCGCGGCCGAACGCCTCATCGCCGCGGTACCAGCGCAAGGTGACGGTCTCGCTCTTCAGCTCTCGCCACTGGAAGCGGGTGTCCTCCACGCGTACCGTGGCGGCGGGCGTCTCCAGGCTGGCGCCGGCGGCGTCGGTGATGCGCCAGCGGTAGCTGATCTCGGCCCCGGGCGGGAGCTGGCTACCGTAGCGACGCCAGCTCCAGGTGGCGGTCACGCGCGGGCCGGGTTGAAAGTCTGGGCGCACATTGCGCGGGTAGGCGCCATAGCGCTGGTTGGGCAGGGTGAGCAGCAGCGAGATGTCGCTGATCCCGGCCTCACTGGTCGCTTCCAGCGTGAACGTGACGCCCCAGGGAAAATCAACGCGGGCCGCCGAGGAGATGACGGTCACGCCCGCGGCCCCGGCCCGCGCCGTCGGCAGCGTCAGCGCCGCCAGCACGGCCACCACGAGGGCGAACGCCCGGCTCATTCCTCTCGCTCCGCCCCCGCCGTGCGCCGCGCGAGCCATAGACCGCCCGCCGCGGCGGCCAGGGCCAGCGCCACCATCAGGGCCGTTGCCCCGACAACGAGCACCGTCGTGGTGTCCGCGCCGCCAGCGCCGTCGGCCTGCCCGCCGCGCCGCTGGCCGGGTTCCGGCGGCAGGCCCAGGCTCACCCGCCAGGCGCGGTACAGCCCGTCGCGGTCCACGCCGTAGACCTTCATGAAGGTCGCGTCCAGGTCGCCGCTCTGCTTGAACTCGGCGATCATCTGGGCGAACTTCTGCGGCCCGTAGGTCTCGATCAGGTACTTAACCAGCGCGTACGACTCGCCGTAGAAGAGGCCGATATCCCGCGCCCGCGTGCCGCTGGTGAGCGCGCGCAGGGGGATCAGGGTGTCCTCTCGGACCGCCTTCTCCAGGGCGTCGATGTAGCCCACATCGTTGGGCTGCACCTGCATGTACACCGAGGTGCCCTCGTTTAGCCAGGAGGGGTACAGGTCCTTGAAGGGCCCGCCCTGCAGGGCGTTGGCCGTCACGAGGTGCGTCAGCTCGTGCCGGGCGGTGTCCAGCGCCGTGGGAGAGGAGAGCCGGTCGACCACCATGATGAACGTATCCGGTTCGTGCGCTTGGCCGAGCACGTTGGGGTCGTGCGTCACGCTCGCGTGGGCCAGGGCGATCTGGAAGTCACGCTGACTGGCGTAGGCCCAAATGCGCACCGGAAAGCGCAGGGTTGTGCCCATGAGCGCCGACGCCTTGGCGAGGGTCTCGTTGGCCACCTGCGCCATCACCTCGGCGTCACGCCGCTCCCCGCGATAGTAGTAGACCGTGACGATCCCGTCGCTCACCTGTTGCCACGGAAAGCGGGTGTCATCGAAGGCGGTTTGCCGCTCCTCGGTCCGCAGCTCGTTGCCGGCTGCATCGCGCAGCTCCCAGAAATAGCGGATCGCCTTGCCCGGCGGGATATATACCTGACGGGTTCCGGAGCGCAGGGTGTAGGTGGCCTGCACGCGGGTACCCGGCTCGAACTCGGCCTGCGCCGAGGCAGACCGGTTCTCCGGCAGGAAGGTGTACCGCAGGCGCACCTCACGGATCTCGGCGTCGCTTTCTGCCTGCACGTGAAAGACGAGCGCGTCCGGGAACTGGTTCTCCACAGTCGGCTCGCCCACTAGGCGGATGCCGGCGGCGCGCACGGGACCAACGGCCGCGAGCGGCAGGGTGAGGGTGGCCAGCAATGTCGCTACGAGGAACCGTGCAACCACGGATCGCCCTCCTCACCCTGCCGCCTACGCACCGATCGTCGTCTTCAGGTACGCCTTGAGCAGATCGTCCAGCTCACCGTCCAGCACCGCCTGGGCGTC
>JBHOQW010000290.1:0-6898 GCA_042408665.1 Dehalococcoidia bacterium | reverse complement strand
CGGCAAGCCGGTGACGGTCCAGCGCTACAAGGGTCTGGGCGAGATGAGCGCCGAGCAGCTCTGGGAATCGACCATGAACCCGGCCACGCGCACCCTCCTCCAGGTGGACATCGAGGACGCCATGCAGGCGGACGAGATCTTCCGCCACCTGATGGGCGACGAGGTCGCCCACCGCAAGAGCTTCATCCAGGGCCACGCCAACCGGGTCCGCAACCTGGACATCTAACCGCCCCCGACCGCCGCGAGGCGCCGGCCCATCCGCTCACGCGCGGTGGCTGCACGAAAAGGGCGACAACCGTGGTGGTTAGCACCCCCTCGGCACGAGTGCCAGAGAGCGGGCAGAGGCTATGGAGCGGGTGGCGGCGCGGATGGTAGGATAATCACGAGACGTCAAACGCCGCGATGCGCCCGCGTGTGCCGCGGGCCGGACGTCGCACGACGGTGCCCATGGCTACGCAGCAACGCGACTACTACGAGGTGCTCGGCGTCAGCCGCACCGCCAGCCAGGAAGAGATCAAAAAGGCCTTCCGTCGGCTGGCGATGCAGTACCACCCGGACCGTAACAAGGAGCCGGGCGCCGAGGAGCGCTTCAAGGAGATCAACCAGGCCTACGAGGTGCTCTCCGACCCGGAGAAGCGCGCTGCCTACGATCGCTTCGGCCATGCCGGCGTAGGCAACGGCATGGGCGCCACCGGCTTCGAGGGGTTCAACTTCGGCGGCTTTGGCGATATCTTCGACGCGTTCTTCGGCGGCACGATGACGCGCACCCGCCGGGGGCCGGTACGCGGCGCCGACCTGCGGGTCAACCTCACGCTTAGCTTTGAGGAGGCCGTGTTCGGCGCCGAGAAGCAGGTGGAGGTGACGCGCAACGAGACCTGCACCATCTGCGGCGGCACCGGCGCCGAGCCGGGGTCCCGCCCGGAGCGGTGCCCCACCTGCAACGGCATGGGCGAGATCCGGCGCGTCCAGCAGAGCATCTTCGGGCAGTTCGTCAACGTCGCTACCTGCGAGCGGTGCCGGGGCGAGGGGCGCGTGATCACCCAGCCGTGCCGCGAGTGCCGCGGCACCGGTCGCCAGCGACGCACGCGCACGCTGGTGGTGCGCATCCCCGCCGGTGTGGACACCGGTTCCCAGATCCGGCTCTCCGGTGAGGGCGACGCCGGTGCCCAGGGCGGCCCGCCGGGGAATCTCTACATCCTCATCCACGTCCAGCCGCATCCGTACTTCAAGCGGGACGAGGACGACATTCTCTACGAGCTGCGTATCAACGTGGCGGAAGCGGCGCTGGGCACGGAGAAGCGCGTGCCCACGGTGGACGGCGAGGTGCTCCTCAAGATCCCGCCCGGCACGCAGAGCGACAAGGTCTTCGTCCTGCGCGAGCGCGGCGTGCCCCACCTGCGCGGCACCGGCCGCGGGGACCAGCTCGTGCGCGTGCGCGTGGTGACGCCCACCAGGCTCACCGCCGAGCAGCGGCGCCTGTTCGAGAAGCTGGCGGAGACGTTTACCGAAGGGGATAACGAGACCCCACCGGACGAGCCGCACGAGAAGGGGTTCTTTGAGAAGTTCAAAGAGTTCTTCTCCTCGTGATCCGCTGAAGGGCCGTTCGCCCGCGACGGGGCCCCGGAGATAAGTTATGGCCGTGCACTCGAGCGACCCGCGTCCTCAGCCGCAACCGGTGACGGCCATGCCAGGAGCCCTGCGCCTGGCGCGGGTGGCCGGCTTCGATATTTACATCCACTGGAGCTGGCTGATCATCTTCTGGCTCCTCACCTGGTCGCTGGCGGTTGGCTACCTGCCGGACGTCTACCCGGCCTGGAGCGCGGGGCAGCGCTGGGTGATCGGGGCGATTACAAGCTTGCTGTTCTTCGCCTCGGTGCTGGTGCACGAGCTGGCGCACTCAGTGCTGGCGCGGGGACGCGGCCTGCCGGTGCAGAGCATCACCCTGTTCATCTTCGGCGGCGTGTCCATGCTGGGCGGTGAGGCGCGCCGCGCCAAGGATGAGTTCTGGATCGCGATCGTGGGTCCGCTCACCAGCTTCGCGGTGGCAGCGGTGGCCTTCGTGGTGTGGCTGCTCGCCCGCGCCGCCGGCGCCGAGGTGGTGCGGGCGGTGGCCGGCTACCTGGCCTCGATCAACATCTCCGTGGGTATCTTCAACCTGTTGCCGGGTTTCCCACTGGACGGCGGACGGGTGCTGCGCTCGCTGGTGTGGGGCGTGAAGCGCAACCTGATCGAGGCCACGCGGGTGGCGAGCAATGTGGGCAAGGGGATCGCGGCGCTGCTCGTGGCGCTCGGCATTGTGATGGTGTTCGCCGGTGGGTTTGGCGGTCTGTGGCTGGTGTTCATCGGCTGGTTCCTGTGGAACGCGGCGGAGTCCAGCTACCAGCAACTGGTGATGCAGCGCAGCTTTGAGGGCCTGTCCATCGCACCCGTGATCGAGCGCACGGTGCCGCGCGTGGCGCCGGATGTGTCCCTGCGCCAGCTCGCCCACGACTACATCCTCAAGCAGAACCGGCGCGCCTTTTTCGTGGCCCCCACCGATGAGGGCGATATTCAGGGCCTCATCACCCTGTCCGATTTGCAGAAGGTGCCGGATGAGGAGTGGGATCGCGTCTCCGTGTACCGCGCCATGACGCCGCGCGACCGCCTGATCACGATCACGCCGCGCGCGGACGCCCTGGTCGCTCTGGAGATGATGGCCGAACACAACATCGCCCAACTCGTGGTGGTGGACGGCCGCGAGCCGATCGGCATCCTCTCCCGGGCCGCCCTGATCGGTGCCATCCAGCTCCGCAACGCGGTGCGTGCCCTGGAAGACTGATGCGGGCCCTCACCCCCGCGCCGGCGCGCGGCCCTGCTCCCGCTTGAGCGCGGGAGAGGGTGGCGAGCGGAGCGAGCCGGGTGAGGGCCTTCGGATGCACAGCGATGACCTGGTGTGAGATCAGCGCGGTGGTGCCGGTGGAGCTGGCGGAGCTGGCCGCCGAGGCGATGTGCGCAGTGGCGCCGAACGGTGTGGCCATCGAGGACCCGCTCATTCCTCTCGGTCCGGATGAGGGCGTGCGCCTGGAGCGTCGCCGTCCGTCGGTGGTCAAGGCCTACCTGCCCGTGGACGACCGCCTGGGCGAGCGCCTGGACGCGCTCGATGCCGCCCTGGCGGCGCTGGGGCTGCGCCCGGAGCTGCGCACCCGCACCGTGCACGAGCAGGATTGGGCCGACGCCTGGAAGGAGCACTTCCACGTGGAGCGCGTCGGGCGGCGGTTGGTGATCCGCCCCTCCTGGCGTCCCTTCGCGCCCGAACCCGGCGATGTGGTGATCGACCTCGACCCCGGCATGGCGTTCGGTACCGGGCAACATCCCACGACGCGCGCCTGTCTGGAGCTTCTGGAGGAGCACATCAGACCCGGAGACGCGGTGCTGGATGTGGGCACCGGCTCCGGTATCCTGGCGGTGGCGGCGGTGAAACTGGGCGCGGCCCGCTGCTTGGCCTTGGACGTGGACCCGCAGGCGGTGCGCGTGGCGCGCGACAACGCCGCCCGCAACGGGGTTGCCGAGCGCGTGCAGGTGGTGGAGGGGACGCTGCCGACCGCGCTCGTTTCGCGCCATGCCTTTGACCTGGCCGTGGCCAACATCACCGCCGCCGCGGTGGCCGCCCTCGCCCCTGCCCTGGCCACTGCCCTGCGCCCCGGCGGCACGCTCATCGGCTCCGGCATCGTCGCCGACCGCCTGGACGCGGTGCTGGCCGCCCTCGCGGCTGCCGGCTGCTCGGTCACCGACGTGCGCGCTATTGGCGACTGGCGCACGGTGGCGGCCCGTGCCGGGACGTGTTCCGAGCATCCCTGAGCCCGTCGCCCGCGATGCACCGCTTCTACCTCCCGCCACCGCTGCCCGCGCATGGTCCCTTCCCGCTTCCGGCCGAGGTCGCGCACCGCGTGGCGCATGTACTGCGCATGGTCCCGGGCGAGCGACTGCGCCTGTTCGACGGCAGCGGGCGGGAGATCGAGGCCGAGATCGTCGCCGCCCGTGGGCGCGAGGTGGTAGTGGCACCGATCGCCGAGCTGCCGCCCGAGCCACCGGTCCCGGTCATCCATCTCTACCCGGCGCTCATCCGTCCGCACCGTTTCGAATGGCTGCTGGAGAAGGCCACGGAGCTGGGCGTAGCGTGCGTGCAGCCGCTGGTGAGCGAGCGCTGCCAGGTGCGGGCGGCGGCGTTTGGGGCGGGCAAAGCTGCCCGCTGGCGGCGCATTATGGTCGAGGCGGCGGAGCAGTGCGGCCGCCGCGACGTGCCCGCCCTGGCGTCGCCCCTGCCGTGGAGCGCCGCGCTGGCACAGGCGCGGGGGCTGCTTCTGCTGCCCTGGGAAGGGGAGCGCGAGGCCGCGCCGGCCCTGGGTGCGGCGCTGCGTGCTGCGGAGCCCGACGTCGGCAGCGCGCGGTGTCCGGTGGCCATCTTTATCGGACCAGAGGGTGGTTTCAGCGCGGCGGAGGTCGCCGCCGCGCAGGCGCGGGGCGCGCTGACGGTCTCGCTCGGCCCGCACGTCTTGCGCGCCGAGACGGCGGCGGTGGCTGCCCTGGCCATCGCGCTGGATGCGCTGCTGGCCGTCCGGCGCGCCGCGGTGGGAGCGGCGAACGTCACCTGACGGCCACCACCTGCCCCCCGGTGATGCGCACCAAGTCCGCCGGGCTGAGCCGGAAGAGGGCGTTGGGCGTGCCGGCGGCGGCCCAGATCTCGGGGTAGCGCAGCAGGTCTTCGTCGATAAACGTCGTAATGCGGCGGCGATGGCCGACCGGCGGCACCCCACCGATGACATACCCGGTACAGGCGCGCACGAACTCGGCGTCGGCCTTCTCAATCGGCTCGCCCACGAGGACGGCCAGTCGCGACTCGTTCACGCGGTTGGCGCCGCTGGCCACGACCAGGACGGGCTCCTGGGAGCGCGTGCCCTTGAACACCAGCGATTTGGCGATCTGGCCCAGCTCGCAGCCGACGGCGGCGGCCGCCTCCACGGCGGTGCGCGTGGACCGGGGAAGCTCGACCACCTGAACGGACAAGCCGAGGGCCGTCAGCGTCTCCTGCACCTGTTGCGCGCGTGGGCTCAGCGATCCGGCCATGGGTACGTCTCCTCAACGTCGGGTTGTCTTGCTCACACCGCCCTCTACCGGCACCAGCTCGATGGCGGCGCGCCAGGAGCCGGCGATGTCGGGGCCGGCCGGCACGGGCGCCAGGACCGGGAGCCGCACACCCATGGCCTGGAATTCCTCCAACCGTCGCCGCACGGCGGCCGCATCGCCGAGCGCGGCCAGCGCCTCCAGCATGGCGTCCGGCACCAGGCGGGCGGCGCGGTCCGGGTCCTCCGCGAACGCTTCGGCGATGGCAGCGGTATGGGCGGCAAAGCCGGCCTCGTCGAACATGGCGCGGTAGAAGGGCATGGCGACGTAGCGGGCCAGCTCGCGCGCCAGCGCGTGGCGGAGGGTGTCGGCATCGGCGCCGGCGGCGACTCGGATGTAGCAGGCCACGTCCACGCGGTCTGGGTCGCGCCCGGCCCGCTCGGCGCCCAGGCGCACGTGGTGCAGCGCCTGGGCCGCATAGGCCGGCGTGGCCCAGTTGAGCAGCACGCCGTCGGCCAGCTCGCCGGCGAGCTGGCACATCTTCGGGCCGAGAGCGGCCATATAGATGGGAATGTCGGGCCGGGCCGACGTCTCCAGGCGGAAGCGGGTGACGGGCACCAGCCGGGTCGGCGGCATCGTCTCCGCCCCGCGCAGGATGGCCTTGATCAGGGTGATGTACTCGCGCATGCGCGCCAGCGGCCGCTCGAAGTGCACGCCGTGACCGGCGGTGAGCGTCGGCGCGTGGCCGCTGCCCAGCCCGAGCATCGCCCGTCCGCCAGAGAGCTGGTCGAGGGTGGCAGCGGCCTGCGCCAGCAGGGAGGGCGTGCGGGTGAAGATCGTGGCGATGCCGGGGCTGAGACGAATGCGCGCCGTGTGACAGGCGTAGGCGGCCAGCTGTGTGAACACCTCCCGGCCGGACGCCTCCGGCACGAACAGCGCCTCAAACCCGCGGGCCTCGGCCAGCCGCGCCAGCGCGGTGAGCTCGGCAAACGGCAGGCGGTCGTCCCGCAGGCGCAATCCCAGACGCATACCCGGTTCCTCCTCGTCAACGAGTGCCGCGTGCGAACCCGCACCCCGAGGGAACGGCCGGCGGCGGGCGGTCAGGCCGGCTCCAGCTCGATGAGCGCGTCGCCGGCCTGCACGCGGTCGCCGGCGGCGCGGTGCACACGGCGGACGCGCCCCTCTGTGGGCGCCTCGATGCTGTGCTCCATCTTCATCGCTTCCAGGATGACGAGCGGTTGGTGCGCGGCCACCCGGTCCCCTTCCTGCACCGCCACGCGCACGACGACGCCGGCGAGCGGCGCGGTGAGCGTCGTTGACCCGCCGCTACCGGGCATCACGGCGTGGCTGGTGGCGGCGATGGAGGGCGGCTCCGGCCGCTGGAGCAGCACCGAGCCGTCGCGCAGGCGTACGCGCAGGCCGCCTGCGTCGGGTTCGACGGCGGCCGCATACACGGTGGTGCCCTCCTGCACCACGATCTGGCCTGGTACTGGTTGCGCGATACGGGCGCGGTGAGGGGCGCCATCCAGCACCAGCTCCCACTCGCCGCCGGTCAGGCGCGAGGCAAGCAGGGTGTGCTCCACCCCGTTGCAACGGTAGGCCAGGCGCACGCCCGCGCCGGCCAGCCGCCAGGGGCCGGCCGCCCAGGGGTCGCGGGCGTCGCGCGCGGCCTACCGTTGCAACGGGGTGGAGCACACCCTGCTTGCCTCGCGCCTGACCGGCGGCGAGTGGGAGCTGGTGCTGGATGGCGCCCCTCACCGCGCCCGTATCGCGCAACCAGTACCAGGCCAGATCGTGG
>JBHOQW010000285.1:0-1656 GCA_042408665.1 Dehalococcoidia bacterium | reverse complement strand
CCACGCCGGCGGCCATTTGGGAGGTGGTGGCGGCGGCGGTCTGCGCCTGGCGGGCCTGCTCCTGGGCGCCATGGGCGATGGCGTCGATGGCCCTGCTCAGCGCGAGCACGGCCTCGTTGGTGCGCTGGGCACTGGCGCTGGCGTCCTGGGCGCCGACGGCGATGCCCTGCACGGCGCCGGCCACCTGCTGCACGGCGGTGCCGGTCTGGTTGGCCGCCTGGCCGAGCTGTTGCGAGGCCTCCTGCAGCCGTGTCGCCGATGTTTGCACCTGGCCGACGAGGCCGCGCAGATCGGCCGTCATCCGGGTGAATGCGGCACCGAGAGCCTTGAACTCATCGATCATCCGGTTGTAATCGGCCGCCATGATTCCGATCTCGTCCCCGGTGTTGACGGTCACAGGTTCGGCGGCGATGGCGACATCCTTGGTAAGATCGCCGTTGGCCATGGCGTGTACGGCCTGGGTAAACGCCGGGAGGTCTTCACGCACTAGTCGACGCATTGCGGCGCCCACACGCCCGACGGTCGCGGCCATGGTGCGCGCCAGCAGGAACGCCACGGCCAGTCCGAGGGCGACCGCGCCGCCCGTTCCCCACAGCAGCACCTTCAGCAGCAGCGCGTTGGTGGCCTCGTTATCCTTGCTGCGCCGTTCCAGCAGGCCGCGCTCAGTCGCGATGGCATCGTCAAACACCGCGCGCATGCCGTCGAAGTGCTTTTTGCCCTCGCCGCTGGCCTCAAACCTGGTCACCGCGTCCATCGTGGCCGTGCCGGCCAGCACGTCGCGGCGCAGCTTGATGCCGGGTTCAGTGACCTGCTGCTGCCAGGCGGCGGCGCGCTGCTCCAGATCCTGCCAGCGCTTGACCTGCACCGGATTATCGGCCGTCTCCCGCTGCAACTCCTTCAGCTTTGCCTGGTAGGTGGCCTTGCTGTTGTTGTACGGCTCAAGAAACTCTTCCTTTCCTGTGATAAGGAAGCCGCGATAACTGGTTTCCATGTTGATGAGGGTCGCGAGCGCCTCGTTGGCCAGGTTGATGACCCTGTAGGTATGGTCGACCCATCTACTCGTGTCAACGCTGTTGGTGGTCGATCGGTAAGCAAACGCGTTGACGGCGGCGATGATCAGCAGTACAACGCCGAAAGCGCTCATAAGCTTCCAGCGCAGCGCCAGATTCTGAAACCGGTTCATGATGCGCTCCTCCCTGCGCCGGGTCGTCGCACCGTTCGCATGTCCTGTGCCGCGCGCGGCGACCGCACCTCCTGTGCCGGTGTTGTCCCTTGAGCAGCGCTCCATGGCGGGGCCCGATGAGCTCGCCTCATGTCCCTGTCCCCCCGGACGTGGTTTGGCGGCCGCGGCAGGTGCCAACCCCGCGACCGGCTCCTTCTGGGTCTCGATGGCAGGCGGAGGGCGCTTTAGGGGTCCGAGGCGGCAGTTAATCGCCGGCGAGCGAGCCGAGGGGTTGCGCGGTGCGGCGGGAGAGGCGCGGCGCCAGCGCCACCAGCAGCGGCGGCAGGAACGCCGTGGCGGCCGTGAGGGCGTGGTGCAGAAGCCAGTCACCATCCAGCAGCCAGAAGTAGGGGAGGTACATCAGCATGGCGGTGAAGGCGAACAGCGTGCCGATGAGGGCCGGCCGGCTGCCGGGGAGCAGCGCCCCGAACGGC
>JBHOQW010000283.1:0-1173 GCA_042408665.1 Dehalococcoidia bacterium | reverse complement strand
GGGGATAGGCCGGACGTGACCACAGCGTGGTGTGCCGTGGAGGTTAAGACCCGGCGCCAGCTTCCCCGATGGCTTACCGGTGCTCTCGCCCAAGCCCGGCGTGTGGCCCGGGATGGGCAGCTTCCCGTGGCGGTGCTGCACGAGCTGGGAGGGCGCCACACCGAGGACCTCGTCGTCTTGCGCCTCGCCGACTTCGTGGACTGGTTCGGGTCCCTCCCGACCACAGGCAAGAGAGATGGCGACACCGGCAACGAACCGGAAGCATTGGAGCGCCGGGCAGACGAAGGCGAGGCGGAGGCGAAGAACGAGAGCGAGGGTGCGGCGCCGTGACGATGGTCGATGTGAGCGGCCTGCAGTGGCAGGGGAGCTGGGCTGCATGCCCGGGCTGTGGGCGGCAGGCCAAGGTGCTGTGGGTGGTGGCGGCGGGACTCTGCTGCCGGCGGTGCGTGGGCCGGCACGCCAACACGGCTGCCCCTCCGCCGTGACACCCGCTCCCAGGCGTGGAAGACGGTGCCGCTCCATCTGCATCTGTTGGTGTTGTGGCCGCCGCAGCGGTTGTGCATGAGTCATCGATGACGACAATGCGGGCCACGAGAACGAAAGAAACGAAAAAAACCAAAACCGAACCGATGCGCCGGCCCCACGCTTCCGCTTCAGCCGGGGCCGTCGATGCCGGCTAGGGCGGCTAGGCCGGATAGGGCGGCTAGGCCGGATAGGGCGGATAGGGCGGCAATACGAGCGGGAGGCGGTGCGCCGGTGGGGAACGGTCCCCACCGGCTCCATCGTCTCCGCATAGTTTGTGTACGAAGTGGTTTCCCTGAGGGCGCTCGGTGTGGGGAAAAGACCCCCCGGCCCGGGCCGGCGGCGGGCGGCTGGCGGGCTCCTGACGGCCCCCCGGCCGGGGGCGTGGGGAGCCGTACAGCGTTCGGTTAGGCCGTGTGCGGCGCTCTGGCCCGGCGGCGGGCCGCTCGTCGCCGGGCACGGAGGCGGGCCGAGCAACGGGGCGAGCAGTACTTCGCCGGCCGGGCGGACTGGAACGGCTGGCCACAGCTCTCGCAGATACCGGGAAAGCGGCGGGGCGTCGGCTGGCCTGCCCGCCGGCCGGGCTTGGGACGGGGCTCACCCCGGAGCCGTTCAACCTCATGCTCGGGAATGGCCACCGTGTGGCGGCCG